>CAZNLS010000052.1:0-17608 GCA_964573895.1 uncultured Clostridia bacterium | reverse complement strand
AACCGGCAGTTGAAATTGCCCTTTGAAAAATAGTAATTTGCTCTTTTCTTATTTTCAATGCTGGTATCTGTACAGACTATCCTGCCACCCTTACTTAATGCACCTGCAAAAAAGCAGGCAGAATATCCAAATCCGGATCCAAGTTCCAATATATTCTTTGCGCCGGTCATAACAGCTATTATGTACAGGAGATTTCCTGCATCCGGTCCGATAATTGGGAAGTTACTATTTTTTGCTTCTTCCTCCATTTCAATAAAAAAATCTCTCCTGTCTTCTCTTAAACTAATCAAATAATCTTCGATTTTAGGATTTATTATATTCATTTTAAACTTCCCCTGATACTGGTTTCCTGTTGTCTATTTTTCTCAGTATTTTTAATATCTCGGAAGAGATCTCCTCTATCGGTTTATTGGTTACATTAATTATTCTGCAATCCTTTAACTTCTTAAATACAGACAATGCAAAATCCAGCTCATTTTGAACATAGCCCCTGTCAGCATAATTTCCGGTTCCTCCTCCAAGATGTTTATCCCTTACTGATCTCAGCATTGTGAGAGCTCTTGCATTGGAATGCAGTCCAAAAATTTTTTTATCTTTTACTTTAAATAGAATTTCCGGAGGTGCTATTCCTTCAATTATCGGAACGTTTGCAACCATCCAGCCTTTAAAGGCAAAATAGATGCTGAGAGGAGTTTTAAAGGTTCTGGATACACCGACTAATATTATCTCAGCGTTATCAAGTTCTTCAATCCTCTGCCCGTCATCATGTCTGAAAGCAAATTCCATTGCTTCAATACGCTGAAAATATGATTTATTCAATTTCCTGAATAAGCCAGGAACCTCACTTGGTGTAGTTGACAACCTCTCCGCAAGCTGAGCCAGTAGTGGCCCCATTAAATCAATAGTAACAACTTCATTAAGCCTGCCTAATTCAAGGATTTTATTCCTCAGCTTTTCAGAAACTATCGTATGAACTACAAAACCATTAAGGCTTTTTGCCTTTTCAATAATTTTTTCAATATAACTCACATCGGTTATTTTTGAGTTAATAATCAATTCTACATTATCCGTATGAAACTGGGCAATTGCAGATTTCAATGCTCCTTCAGCAGTCTTTCCAGTCCCATCGGAAATTATAAAAATTTTGTGCTTCATCCGGATTATTCTATCGGAATAAAAAAAAAAATGAAAGATTAATTTATTTTGGCGGCGGCAGTGTGCTGCCGCCGCATTAATAACTCTATTTCTCTTTCAGAAGCACTTCAACAGCTTTTTCAAGCTGTTTATCCCTACCGTTTGAAACAGATTCATAATCATTCAAAACCTGAAAATCAGGATAAAGCTGCTGATTTTCAAGATATTTACCGTCATTCCCCAAGCTTCCAACCTGTGGTATTCCGAAATAAAGAGTTCTATCCTGCAATGTTTCCCACCAGACAGCAGTTCCTGTCCCGGGAACAGGCATCCCCACAAGTTTACCTATATTGAGGGCCTTGTATGAAAAGGGGAACATATGAGCATCAGAGTAGTTAGATTCACTCATAACAACAATTGACTTTTTTACCCACCGGTTCATCGGTTCAATGCCAATGACGCGTTTTCTGGGATAGAAGGTCATATATTTTTTGCCGCTAAGAAGGACTACAAGGTCATTATGAAGCCATCCACCTCCATTGAATCTGGTATCGACAACAATTCCCTCTTTCCCGTAATTCCTTCCCATGATCTCGGAATATACTGTCCTGAAGCTTGAACTGTTCATTCCTCTTATATGTACATATCCAAGCTTTCCGCCGGAAAGTTTCTCCGTTTCTTCCCTCCTGCTCTTTACCCATCTTTCATAAAGCAGATTTCCAAGTCTTCGGAGAGAAACCGGCTTTATCTTCTCTACCCAATGCTTGTTTAAAGATTTGTCATAAAGTGAAATACGGACATATTTACCGGACTTTCTGTTTAAAAGTTTGTAATAGTTAAAACCGGCCGGAATCGGAACTCCATCTATTCTTTCAATAATAGTTCCTTTTTTAATAATTGAATCCGAATTATCAAATGGTCCCTTTTCAATTATTTCGGTTACTTTTAAACCAGGGCCTGCATAGTTCTGATCAAAGAAAAGTCCCAGACTGGATGTTGAATCACTTCCTGATACACGAAACCTGAACCCGGATCCTGTATGTGATGCATTCAATTCTCCAAGCATTTCACTCAACAATTCTGCAAAATCAAAATTATTAGTAATAGATGGAAGAAAAGCCGAATATAACTTTTTATAATATTTCCAGTCAACATTGTGCAGGTCGGGTGTATAAAACTTTTCTCTCACCTGCCTCCAAATATGGCTGAACATATAGGATCTCTCTTTTCCCGCATCCAAATCCATTTCGGCTGAAAAAGAGACATTTTTTTGAGCTCCTTTTGACAAATTTATTTTCACTATTTTCCCACCTGAGATGATAAAAACGTTTTTGCCCTTTTTATCGAATTTCAGTCCACCTCCGGGAGATCTAAGTTTTGTCACCAGCTTTACCTTTTTTTCTCTCAAAATATTTGACCAGAGAGCAAAACCTTTTTTATATCTGCTTACATACACGAGTGTTTTTTCATCCGGACTGAGAGCACTATCGATCAGGCTTGAAGATCTGACTGTAAGCTTTACAATTCTGTCCTCAATATTTTTAAGATCAATAACAATTTTTGGAGTTTTTTTTGTTTTTTCACTCTTTTTTTCATTCTTCTTTTTTATATCCTTCCCTTTCTTTTCAGACTTTTTTTCAATCTCTTTTTTCAACTCATATTCAGCCTTTGAGAGAATAAATTTATCGAATGAATCACGGGTAAAAAACATAGCATAGATATCAAACTGAGCTCCCCAGCTCCCATGACTTCTCATGCCGTATTTATCTGAAGCCCAAATCATGAAATCACCCTTCTTACTCCACTTGGGAAGATTATCCGAATAACCGCTGTTAGTAAGATTTACAACCCTGTTTTTTGCTGAAACATCAACCAATCCCACTTCATCAACCCAAATCTTTTTATCCAGGAACTGAACAAGAATCCATTTACTGTCAGGGGACCACGCAAACCACTGATCTCCATCACTGTATGAATAGTTATATTTTCCGTCAAGGACAGTCCTGACTTTTCCCGATCTCAGATTCAGGACTCTTAAAACAGTCCTGGATTCCAGAAAAGCAACTTCCTTACCATCCGGGCTGAAGTGCGGCTGAAAGGTATCTTTAGGCGTAATAAGAAGAGGTTTGACTTTTACCAAAGTAGATGCATAAAAATAGGGTTCTTTCCTGTCAATCATTTCCGCCTGATAGAGGTTCCAGCTGCCCCCTTTTTCACCGGCAAAGAGGATCTTTTTTCCGTTGGGACTGAAACTTACGCTCCTCTCCTGTTCAGGAGTATTTGTAATTCTCTTTGTTATCCCATAATCAACAGATGTTACAAAAACCTCCCCTCTGGCTATAAAAGCCACTTCTTTCCCATTAGGAGAGATATCATATTCAGTAGCTCCGGAAGACATTCTTAAATGCCGGATGTTATTTTGCGAATAATCGGTTTTAAGTCCAATCTTAACTTCAACCGGCTCTGCATCCCCTGCCCTTTTGATATAGATTCCCCCGTTATAACCGAAACAAAGATCATTATTCCTGGAAATTGTAAGAAATCTTACAGGATTTTTTGAGAAGAAAGTTTGCTGAACAGGTTTCTTTGCCCCTTCCAAATCCATTTTCCATATGTTGAAATCTCCTGATCTTTCACTTAGATAATAGAGACTTTTTTCATCATTACTCCACTGGGGATTTCTGTCTTCACCTTTAAATTCAGTTAATTTTGTATGTTTTTTCCCTTTCAGTTCGTACATCCAGATATCTCTGGCAATAGATGATTTATGATGTTTCCTCCACTTATTCTCATAACCTTTCTGATCATGATATAGAATTTTATTACCATTTTTATTTAGTACCGCATCAATTGCAGGTGAGGTGAAAATCTGGTCAGGCATTCCTCCTGTGATTGTTACTTTATATAATTCAGGCAGAACACCTGAAGGAAACAGAACAGATCTTTCAGAATCTGTTCTGGAAGAATAGAATAATACAGACTTTCCATCTGGAGAAAATCCGGTAGGAAAATCTCCGGAACTGTGATAAGTCAGCCTTTCGGCTTTCCCTCCGTCAGATGGAATAACAAAAATATCAAAATTACCGAATCGGTTTGATGCAAAAGCAATCTTTTCCCCGTCCGGTGACCATACAGGTTTAAAATCATATGCTAAATGCCTTGTTAACTGAACTGCAGTACCGCCATTTGAATCCGTTAAAAAGATATCTCCCTGAAAACTGAAAGCAATCTTACTCCCGTCCTTCGAAATTGCAGGATATCTCATCCAGTTTGCCGATTGCAAAACAGAAGCAAAGATAAACAGCAAAGAGAATACTAAAATTGATTTTTTAAATTTTTTCATGTAAATCACCTCTGATTTTTTTGATTAAAATTTATTATACGGGAAATCCAATGAAAGGTTAATAGTGAATAAATCACGAATTTTATACATATTCTGATAATGTGTTAAAGTTTAAAACTATTTTTATACCACTCATACATCTTTTTCATTTTTTTCAACTGTTTTCGATAGTACTTGTAGTTTCCTCTGGCAGTTCTATAAGCCATGTAGGATGAACTGAATGCCTCTTTAAATTTTTCATTAGAATAATATGATTCAGCCAAAGTATCGTATATATGGGAACTTTTTTTTAACCTAATAGCTCTTTTTGCATATCGAAGACCGGCTACGACTGATCTTACTCCCTTATCTTCACAGGTAACCAGAAGCCAGGCAAGATTGTTCAGAACTTCAGGCTGGTTTGGGTCCAGCTCCAGGCTTTTCTCATAATAAGTCCTGGATGAACTCCAGTTACCCGATTCATAATCTACTGCGGCTACTGCAGCATATAGCTTCGGATTAGCAGGATTCTTCTCTATTTTCCTTGTTAGAATTTTCAGCAGAATTTCAGATTCAAATTTTTTGAATGAGAGACCGGATGAGTGACTGACAGAAAGTCCTGTGAATAAAATCAAAACAGATGCATAAATGCCTGTCGCAAGGCGGATCTTTTTTTTATGCTTTTTTATTAGAGATATATCTTTGGAGCTCTTCTCAAGGAAATCGATTCTTTCATCAATAGTAAAGTGATGCCAATTGGAACCTTTTTTTTCACTTCCGGCAATAGTGCGTATTTTGAGAAACGCTGATTTTAAAGATGCCGGGTCTATGCCTGATTCAAGTGCATTCAGATCAGCCTCTCTTTCAAAATTCCTCATGAAATATCCAAAAATATATCTAAAATAGACAATGAAAATAAAAATTGAAATCATTGCAGTCAATATATTCAACAGGTCCCATGTTCCACTTCCGGCAATATACACCATCAAATCGGTACCGGGACCTGTCTTTAAAAGGATCAGCTGGATCAATGTAATAACCTGCCCCCCAATGATAATGAATCCTGCAAAAAGGAGAAAATAGTAGAGGATATGCTTTTTTTTCACATGTCCGACTTCATGACTAATGACTGCAATAATCTCCTCTCTATTCAGCATTTTTATAAGTCCCGGAGTTATCAGGAGATACCTGGTTTTTTTGAAAAATCCAAGCACGGCTGCCGTAATCAGACTCCCCCCAAATGAATTCCACTCCATTATTTTTTTAAACTCAACTTTTTCTTTTTTTGTGAAATCTAATATGGAATCTTTTAATGAACTGTTACCCATTTCAGTACAATTCCATAAGCCAACTATAATTCCAGGAGAAAAAATGAGAAATATCAGTAGGAAAGCCGCTATTAAAAGGATGCCTGCGGGGAAAAATGATAATCCCTCAACTGAAAAAATTCCCATGATTTTAATAATATCTGAAAGAATAATAAGAATTATCCACGGTATTAGTATGACAAGATTGAATCTGATATTTTCCTGCACATAACTCATCTCATTTCGGCTTAAGCCTATCCTGTCTCCGGAACTTTTATATCCCCAATACCAGACAGTTGATAGATGTATCAAAAAAACCGAAAGGATTAATATCAATGAAATTGATTCGAAATTTATGAATGAAAAGAGAGACGAGATAAGTGGTTTGAGATCAAAGATGTAAAGTTCCAATGTAAAAAAAATTATTGCCACCAGGGAATTTTTTTCAACTCTTTTGTCGTAGATTTTTTTGAACCCGGAATCTTCGGGATCGCTTTCTTCAAACCTCTTTATTAAATTTGAAAAAGAGATCCTGTTAAAATGAATAAAGACTATCATTAAAACAAGGATTGATAACAGGTCCTCTATATCGGAAAAGCGATGATTACTCTCGCTAGGGGCCACTGTTAAAAGTACAACAGCTATGATAAATATCAAAAAATTCTTATAGATCATCTTTTTGTCTGAAACTGTGTTTTGACAATTTTAATACTTATTAATCTCAATTGCAATAGAATGAGCCGGGTGATAAAATGTCGCTTAACAGGTTACCGAAGGAGAAGAATGGCATACGAAAATATTCTTGATGCTATAGGAAACACCCCATTAGTCAGATTAAAAAATATAATCGGAAATTCAAAATGCGAAATATATGCAAAACTGGAATTCATGAATCCAATGGGAAGTATAAAAGACAGAACGGCAAAATATATGATAGAAGAAGCGGAAAAAAACGGCAGAATTAAAGAAGGAGAACTTATTATTGAAAACTCCTCAGGAAATACAGCACTTGGACTTGCTTTGATTGCAATACAGAAAGGATACAGGCTGAAGGTAGTAGTTAGAGACAGCATTAGTCCGGATAAAATAAATCTTCTGAAATCATTGGGAGTTGATATCCATCAGGCAGACAGCACCCTTCCTCCGGAATCTCCGGAAAGTTATAACAATATTACATCTAAAATAGTCTCTGAAAATCCGGGCTGCTATTATCCCGACCAGCACAATAACCAGGAAAATAATGATGCCCATTACCACTCTACGGGCCCGGAGATCTGGGATCAGATGGATGGCAGGATTGATTTTTTTATTTCCGGGATGGGAACCGGCGGAACATTAGGCGGGGTTGCAAAATTCCTGAAAGAAAGAGATCCTGCTATAAAAGTAATCGGTATTGATGTAGAAGGATCTATCTTTTACGACTATTTCAAGACTGGCAGGTTAATCAAACCCAAATCATACCTTGTGGAAGGTTTAGGGGATGAATTTCTTATCGGATGTGCAGATTTTTCAAATATTGATGATATGATCAGTGTTTCTGATAAAAATGCATTTTTATCTGCCCGAAAGCTAATCAGGGAGGAAGGAATCATGGCGGGAGGGTCATCAGGCGCTGCAATCTGGGGTGTCATGGAAATCGCTAAAAATTTAAATAAGGGTGCAAGAATTGTTACAATTTTTCCGGACAGTTCATCAAGATATCTCAGCACTATCTTCAATGATGACTGGATGAAAGAAAAGGGATTTCTTTAAGATTAAATTCAAAAGTAGATAAAAAATATTATCTGATTCTACTTTTTACATCTTTAAAATGCTTAATAAGGTTCAGGGTTGAACTGTCATAGTCTTTTTTCACGGAAGATTTAGACATAATTTCAGTATAAATATTTTCCGATAATATTTTGCCCAGCTCAACTCCCCATTGATCAAATGAATTTATATTCCAGATAACTCCCTGGACAAAAGTTTTATGCTCATAGATAGAAATCAGTTTCCCTAAAAGATATGGCGACAGTTCATCTAAAATTATCAAATTGGAAGGACGGTTACCTTCACATACAAGATGAGGAATAAGGCTTTCATCCCTTCCTTCTCTTTTTAAAGTATCCTTATTAATCCCAAATGCAAGGGCCTTACTCTGAGCAATCATGTTGGATATCAGGATTGAATGATTTTTATTCTTGTTCAAATAATTCTCTGCATAACCGATAAAATCCACAGGAATTATTTTAGTTCCCTGATGAAGCATCTGAAAAAAGGAGTGCTGAGCATTTGTCCCCCTTGTGCCCCAGATAACAGGAGCAGTATCATATGTAACTTTTTCACCCTCCCTTGTTACACTTTTTCCGTTTGATTCCATCTCAAGCTGCTGAAGATAATCGGGAAAGAATCTTAGATCCTCTCCATAAGGAATAACAGCCAATTGATTATTATTTAAAAAATTTATATTCCAGATTCCAATAATAGCCAGGAGTACCGGTATATTGAATTTAAAAGGAGTTCTTCTAAAATGGATATCCATCGAATTAAATCCTCTTAGAAAATCATAAAAATTACGGACACCTATTAGAAGCATTAATGATAAATTTGCAGGTGACGAGACTGAGAATCTTCCTCCGATCCACTTCTCTATTTCTATAATATTTGACTCCTCTATCCCATGTTTAACCGCTTTATCAATCTCAGAAGTTATTGCAATAAAGTGATTCTTCCATCCATGCGGTGAATGGATTTTGTCTTTAATCCATTTTTTTGAGATTTCAAAATTTAATAATGTCTCCAAGGTCGTAAATGATTTTGAAACTACCAGGAAGAGAGTTTCTTCGGGAAGCAGCCTGCTCAGAATGTCTTTCGATCGATTTTCATCGATATTGGAAATAAAAAAAATATCGAGAGTATTTTCTGAAAAAAGATTCAATGCAGTACATGTCATTAAAGGACCGAGGAACGAGCCTCCGATACCAATATTAACAATATTTTTTATCTTTTTTCCCGAACCGCCTTTCCAGTTGCCGGAAACAATCTTTAAGGCAGTCTTTTCCATTTTTTTGACATTTTTCAGCAGGGCTTTCCGTTCGATACTATTCTCATCATTCTTATCTGTTCCTAATATATCCCTTGATAGTGTATGAAGTGCAGCCCGTTTTTCAGTTACATTAACCTCATCACCGTTAAACATTGCTTCGATCTCTTTTTTTAAACCGCAATTTTCTGCAATTTTAATAAGCAGATCCAAAGTGTCTTCATTAACCAGGTTCTTTGAAAAATCGAGGTATATACCATCATTATAAACAGAAAATTTTTCTCCTCTTTTACTATTTTCCTTAAATAAATCAGCAATGCTCTTTTTCCTGATATCTTTGAGATGATTTTTTAGAGCCAGCCAACTCTTCGAGTTATCGATACTTTTATTATTCATTTATTCTATCTGAATTTATGGCAACACTACAGGAAGAAGTCTCTGTAAAATGCAAGTGATTTTTCAAGTGATCTTTTTGAATGGGGCTCCAGTGTGACGGTAAAACTGCAAGGCAGTCCTGAAAGAAAACTTTTGACTTCTTCCCAGTTTATATCTCCTTCTCCAATCGGAAGATGTTCATCTCCATCACCATGATTATCATGAAAGTGAAAATGTATGGGATTTTTAGAATTAAAATATGACATCCATTTTTTAAAAGAGATCTTCCCGAAAACCCGGTGATGTCCGAAATCGAAGCAGTGTATTAAATTTTTGTTATTTACCTTTTTTTCAAGCTTTACAGCCATCATTGGATCAGGATCTGCAATATTTTCAATTGCAATTAAAGGAGGAGAGTTTCCCAGGAGTTTTTTGAAAAAACAGGAAGAGTTTTTCAGCCAGAGATCTTTGTGTTCCCGATAATAGATATGATCATAATTATAATGTACAACAACAAGGTAAGAATTCCAGGCCCTGCCTATTTCAAGTGTTTTATTTAATTTAATGAAACTTAAATCCCTGATATCACAGTCAACTCCCCCTGTCGAAATATCAAGAAATGGAGCATGAATGGTATTTGAATCAAAATCGGTAAGTATAGATTTGAAAATTTCAATCCTGTCAGCATTCATATTTTCAAGAGAAGTCCCGTCAAGATATATTTCCGGATTTAAATTATTTTTCTTAAAATAGTGCCAATCTTCAAGGAATTGATCAGCACTTATTCTGACATAAAAATCTTCAAACATCTTATTCTCTCAGCATTTTCTCAATTTTCAATGACAATTCGCTAATATCCAGGGGCTTAGCAATAAAATTTTCAATATTTTTTTTAAATACATTTTTTTCAAGATGCTCTTTGCTGTAACCGGAAGTAAAAAGTATTTTAACCCCATTAAAATCCTTTTTTAGTTGTTCCGAAACCTCGTGCCCCTTTATATCCGGCATTTCCACATCAAGTATCACAAAACGAATATCTTTGGGATTTTGATAAAATTTCTCCAGGCAATCATTCCCGCCTGAAGCAGTCGTACAATTATAACCCAGAGCTTCGATCATTGCAGAACCGGTCTCCCTGATAATCTTTTCATCATCAACAAGTAATACTACGCCGTTTTTCATGTTCTATTTCTTTATAACCCTGACTCCTCTTACCTCTTTTTTTATCCGGAATTCATCGAGGTACAGATAATCAAACCCGCTCTCTTTTACAAAAATCCTTACTTTGACAGCCTCCCATGTCAATATATTGTTATATAATGATTGAAGGGAGGGGGTCTTTATCCCAAAATCAGACCTGAGGCTGACAGTATCACTTACAGATCCGGGATTAATAATTTTTTTATATATCGGATATCCGGAATGTTTTCCGTCGCCGCTCTGCTCAAAAGAAAAAATAGCCGAAAAGACGAGTTGTTTAATAGGTTTGGGGCCGATATTTTTTACTTTTATATCAATAACCGGAAAAACGACTACATCTCCGGTTTTCCTACTCTTATAAATCCAACCTGTCTCTTCTGATTCAATTTTAAGCATCCCGAAAAGAGGATTTTTTTTTGACGAATCTGTTCCCATTCCATCGCCAAGTTTTTTAATTGTCTGCTCTACATTATAAACACCGCCTATTTTTGTAGGCGGGGAGCCTTTTGTCCTTGCAAATAGTTTTACTTTCAGTTTTTTCCAGAATTTTTTGTTTTTCGCGAATGATTCAATTGAAGTTGCAGTGTATCCATTTGTACCTGTCAAAACAATTTTTTTACTTTCATCTCCGGGCAAAAGCGGGACAACCAGGCTTTTGGAGTAACCGGATGTATGAGTTTTTCCTGAATCAGCAAACGAAAATACTGCTTCAAAATCCACATATTGAAGAGGCTGAGTGCCGCTATTTTTGATCCTGATTGATAATGCCGGCACAATTTTTACCATCTCCTTTCCAAACCGGGTCCTGACCTGTTTCCATTCTGTTTTAAACCAGGCCAATTTAATTGAATTTTTTACCTGTCCGGAATTCCAGGAGGACCTGCATGATTTTACAATTAGGATACCTGCAGAAACAACTGCAATTGCAAGAAATATATTAACCCAGAATTTCGGCTGCTTCATCCGGTACTTCAACCCTCTTTGTTCCTGAGAATACCTTTCAAATATCGAACCTTCATCAGCCATCTTAGCCTCCGCTTCCTGACAATAATTTTATCAGAGACAACCCCAAAAAAAAAGGGGAGCAAAAAGCTCCCCTTTTACTATAAATAGATTAATATCAGTTAGTCAAATTTATCAGACAACTCCCTGAGCAAGCATTGATTTTGCAACTTTGATGAAACCTGCAATATTTGCACCAATCATATAGTTGCCGGCTTTTCCATATTCAACTGAAGTTTCATATGCAGCCTTATGTATACTCTTCATAATATTGTGAAGTTTTTTATCTACCTCTTCTCTGGTCCAGCCATATCTGAGGCTGTTCTGACTCATCTCCAATCCGGATACTGCGACACCGCCTGCATTTGCGGCTTTTCCAAGTCCATACATAATATTGTTGTTCAGGAATACATTAATTCCCTCCGGAGTTGTCGGCATATTAGCACCTTCAGATACGGCTTTTACACCATTCTTAACAAGATTTGCAGCATCATTTTCATTAATCTCATTTTGAGTTGCACTCGGGAATGCAATATCTGCCTTATGATCCCAAAGAGGATTATAATTTTTAGAAGAATCAATCGGTGTGTATACAGCTGAAGAAAATTTATCTGCATATTCTTTAATCCGTCCTCTTTTAACATTTTTCAGATCCATTACAAAAGCAAGTTTTTCTCTGTCGATCCCGGCCTCATCATAAATATAGCCGGATGAATCAGATAGAGTTACAGGTTTTGCACCGAGATCAAGAAGTTTTTCAACTGTGTACTGTGCAACATTTCCCGAGCCTGAAACAAGCGCCGTTTTGCCTTCCAGCGAATCATTTTTTACATTAAGCATTTCAGCTGCAAAATATACAGAGCCATAACCGGTTGCTTCGGGTCTGATGAGACTTCCGCCCCATTCGAGTCCTTTTCCGGTCAACACTCCGGTATGTTCATTTCTGATTTTTTTATAATAACCGAAAAGAAAACCAATCTCTCTTCCGCCTACGCCGATATCTCCCGCAGGAACATCTGTATCAGGTCCGATATGTCTGAAAAGTTCTCTCATAAATGCCTGGCAGAATCTCATTACTTCAGAATCGGATTTACCTTTCGGGTCGAAATCGGATCCGCCTTTTCCTCCGCCCATCGGAAGAGTTGTCAGTGAATTTTTAAAAATCTGCTCAAAACCAAGGAACTTAATAATTCCAAGATTTACAGAAGGGTGAAATCTCAGGCCGCCTTTGTACGGGCCGATAGCACCGTTAAATTGAACTCTGAAACCGCGATTAACCTGGACATTACCTTTATCATCCTCCCAGGGTATCCTGAACTGCATAGCCCTGTCGGGTTCAACAATTCTTTCATAAATATTTGCTTTTACGAATTCAGGATGTCTCTCGACTGTAGGCTCAAGAGATTCCATAACCTCTTCGACAGCCTGGTGAAATTCAGGCTGAGAAGGATCTTTTACCTTAACTTTGTCTAAAATCTCATTTTTTAATGACATAAATTATCTCCTTAGAATCATATTATTTTGAATTCAATTTTTATCAAAAATATGTTAACATGTCAACTATTTATCTTGAAAAATATTTTTTTGGAGAATTCAATGAAAAGACTGTCCAAACGCGTAAAAATGATCGATGGTTCACCGACCCTCGAATTATTAAAAATTAAGAGTGCAATGATTGAAAAGGGCGACACAATTCTCGATTTCGGAGCCGGCGAACCCGACTTCAGCACTCCGGATTATATAAAAAAAGCAGGAATAGAAGCAATAAATTCTAACTTCACAAAATATACTTCCGCCTCGGGAATATCAGAACTTAAGAAAGCAATCTCATACAGTTATCTGCAAGAACAGGGGGTTGAACCAAAGCAGTCGGAAATTGTTGTTACATCCGGAAGTAAATATGGCATTTTTCTGATAATGCAGGCACTTGTAAACACGGATGATGAAGTAATTATTCCAAAACCATACTGGGTTACGTACCCGCAGCTTGTAAGTTTCTCCGGAGGCAAAATCATATACGCCGATCACATAAATCAAAAAGACATATTCGAACTAACAGCAGAATCTTATATAAAAAAATACAGTAAAAAAACCAAAGTCATAATTATTAACACTCCTTCTAATCCGACAGGAGAGCTCATGAAAATTTCCGAGCTTAAAGAGATTATCAAATTTTTTTCAGAGAGAGGAGTATTCATAATATTTGATGACTGTTACAGAAGGATAATATATACTGATGATAAGTTTGTATCTCCACTTGCAATTTCACCCGAAGCCAAAGAAAACATTGCCATTGTCGGATCACTTTCAAAGACCTATGCAATGACAGGCTGGAGAATCGGGTATACAATAGCTCCGGAATTTCTGTGTTCAGCCATTTCAAAGATACTTGGACACTCAACCTCCAGTCCCTGTTCAATTTCACAAAAGGCTGCAGTTACAGCATTAAACGAAGAGGACAGCTCGGTTGAACAAATGATCTCAGAATACAGAAACAGAAGAGATCTCTTAACTGAAAAGATCAAAAAAATAGATAATCTGAAATTCAGGATCCCTTCAGGTGCATTTTACTTTTTTGTAGATTTTTCGTATTATATCCAAAAAATGGGATTTAAGAATGATACTGAGTTCGCAATGGATATTCTGGATAGTCAAAAAATAATTATGGTTCCCGGATCAGCCTTCGGGGCGCCAGGTTATATGAGAATATCGTATGCCGCTTCCCTCTCGACATTAAATGAAGGGGTTGACAGGATCAAGAAATATTTGACTCACTGAATATGCAGCTTGATTATAAAGGAAGAATTTTTTCATTTAGAAAACTCAAGAGGAAAAAAAAAAGACGTAGAATATTTCTTTCAATTATTCTCCTGATTATTTTAGCCTTCACTATCCTTTACCTGGTATCTTCGGACCAGAGTAAGATAAAATATGTTGAAAATATGCTGTTGGAGGGCAAGATCAATTCGGCAGATCAATATTTTAAGAAATGGAACGGAGGTCTGTTTCATAAAAGTTCAAAGATTGAACTATCAGGACTAATTGATCTGTATAGAGGCAATCTAAGTGAAGCCGAAGTTAAATTGAAAAAAATCGGGGAAAAAAGCTCCGGGCTGAAATTTATCAGTTTTTTAGAAGATTTTTCCGATAATGGAAAATATAGAGAACTATTGGTTTACAGCAGATTTTTAAGAAAGACAATTCCAATAGACCCGGGGATTTTAATTTATACGGCATCAGCTTTTACCGCTGTATCAGATGTTCAAAGTTCAAAACAAATATTGGCAGTTTACAAAAAAAATCCGGATCCGGGATATAGAGAAAAACTGGAAAAAATCGAGTCGGTAAACAATGCCGTAGCCTCAGGACGACTCTATTATATTTTTGATTCAAATAATAGAAAAATAGCATACTTCGATTTTAAAAATAGAGAAACCGTACCTCTTATCAAAGGCTTTGACTTCAGCCTGTTTGATTCCCGCTTCCGGAAAGGAATTAGATTTTTCAGTCTTACACTAGACTCCGCAATCCAGAATTTTGCATATAAATTATTCGGAAAGCGGGGAGGATCATTTATTTTGACCGATCTTGCAGAGGGCAGGATCATTGCTGCCGTTTCAGTCGGCAAAAGCCTAAATAACAATAACCGGGTATTTACAGAGTTATTTGAGCCTGGTTCAACGATTAAATGCATTACACAATTCGCGCTTCTGGATTCTGAAATTAAAAACATCTTCCCTCTTATATGTAAAGGGAACAGAGTTATTGGAGGAAAAATATTTTATGACTGGATTAAACACGGTACTATTGAGGATTCTCAAGAGGCTCTGGCAAGATCCTGTAATATCTCATTTGCAGAATCAGGAATTTCTCTGGGATTTGATAAATTTAAAAATTATCTGGAAAAATTTCTATTTAACCATAGAGATCTGACAGATCTTTTTCTTTCATTCAAAATGGGAAATTATAAAACAAAAATAAACGGAAAATATGAGCTTGCGAGGTTATCAGTGGGATTAGATCTGATAAAAGAGACTACTGTTCATATGGCTATCATTAGTTCCTTAATAGCTCTGAATGGCAAAACTCCGATTCCTTTTATGATAGTAAACAAAAAAAATCTTTTCGGATTAGGTAATTATTATCACAAAACATCATTCATTGAAGTAATGAAAAATAATAATTCCTATTTAAAAGTCAGGCAATCAATGAACAGGGTCGTTGAAGATCCTGAAGGCACAGGTAAACGGGCATTGACAGAGTGGGTAAGATTGGCTGCTAAGACAGGAACTGCAGGTGTAAAATCATCAGGTTTGGATTCTATTGTGACCGGATTTTTCCCTTCGGAAAATCCTGAATATTCATTCGGTTTAAGGATTGAACACGGCGGTAGAGCCGAAATAGCCGGTGCAAAATTTATAAAAAAGTTTTTGGAATATTTTTACAAAGAATATAAATGAGAAAAATAAAAAAAATTATTTTAATCATTCTCCTCTTGTCCGGAAGCATTCTTTATTCCGCAACCTTAGTTTTTCCTTTCCGGATAAAAAGCAGTGAGAATAAATCAATTCAATGGCTTGGAAAAGCCGTTTCATTATATTTAAACTGCGGTTTTAAACTTAATGGTATTGACACAGTAAGGAATGAGGAAACAGATTTCATGTTGAAGACATACAATATCCGATTCCCTTTCAACGTATCCAAAGCCTTATTAATGAAGGTTTCAAAAGAATTGAATGCAGATAAATTGATTTGCGGAGATATATATTATTCTGTCGACCCTGACAAAAATTCTAAAAAAAATATAATTGTGAGGCCGTTCTTCATTGATCTTAAAACCTACAAACAGATATATCTTCCTCTGATCAGGGGAGAAACAAATGAGATATTTAAAATTGAAATGGAGTTGTTTAAAAATGTTCTAAGGTTATACCAGGATAGAGGAGAGATTAAATTTCCCGAAATGGAATTTGAGAAATCAAGTTATGAAAAATTCGTAAAGGCAATGCTCCTTTCAGATTTTGGCAGCAGATTATCCCTCCTGAAAAAAATTTCAGGAGAAAGATATGGTAAATCAGAAATCTACAATTTTGAAATGGCGAAATCACTTTTCTTCACAAATTCAATAAATGAAGCAAAACAGTATCTTAAAAAGATAAAACCGGATAGTTATATGAAGGGAGAAAAATATTATCTGGAAGGTGTAATTGATTATTTTGAAGGAGAAAAGGAAAAATCTCTTGAAGATTTTAAGTTTGTGGTTTCGACAGGATTTTTCAAACATCAGGCTCTTAACAATTACGGAATGCTCCTTGGAATTCTTCATAGGTATGAAGAAGGAATCAAGGCACTTCTTAACTCTATCAAAATAAAATCATCGAAAGAGGCATATATAAATTCAATATATATCTATATCCTGAGTAAAAATAGCATTAAAGCAAGAAAACAACTTCAAAATGCATTGATCATATATCCTTATTCAGAGGAATTATTAAATATTATGAAGAAATTTATGAAAGATTTTCAATTGAGATCAGAAGTATCAACTACTTTTTCAAAATATATTCCGGGATTTGATGTTAATGAAAATGATGAAAAAATCAATTTTATGTTAATCAATCCCTTCATCCCAAATGAAGTCGATGAGGTTGCAGAAAATGATCTCGGGAAGAAGTATAACGGTTCGGAAGAATATTTGGATCCTGATATAAATGAGTTTCATAGAAAAATCTGGAAGTCTCCATTTTATCCCGATTCATACTTTAAGATATCAGAAATTTTAATAAGGAATAAAAAGTACTATTCAGCACTTGAATATGCATCCTGTTCATTATTTCTTCGGAATAATTTAAAAGATTATATTAATGTTCTCTCCCTTTTGAAAAGACTGGGAAGGGAAAGTGACTTCAAGATTATTCTAAAACAAGCACTTACTAATTTCCCTGAATACAGTGAAATTAGTTCACTGAAGTAAATCAATTCTTTAATAGGAAATATTTTCCAATTTGTTAAAAATTCTTTATTAATTTTTATTTTTAAAATAAAATGGTATCAGGACGCTGAAAAACATATGATTTTAAAGAACATAAAAAATATAATTATAATATTGATTGTTTTTATCAGCACAGCTATTGTCGCTTCATATTTTTGGAACAGAAATCAATATATAAAAAATTTCTCCGAAAATCTAAAGATGCAGGCAAAAATATCTTTTGAAAAGGATGTTACATTCAGGCGATGGAATGC
>CAZNLS010000051.1:0-17857 GCA_964573895.1 uncultured Clostridia bacterium | reverse complement strand
AAATCAAGGCAGGTGTTTTGCCAGTTTTTTTGCCTCATTTTTTGATCCGATAGTAATGTATATAAATTTAAGATTAGCCATGGTGGAATTTTAACATAATAAAATATTTGAACGAATGGTGGAGGCGGCGGGAATCGAACCCGCGTCCAGTAAGAACTACCTCGAAGTGTCTACAGAAATAGTCTGTTTTTTCATACCCCGAAATTAACAAAACAGACAAAAATCATTCCGGGTGCCCGTTAAAGATTTTTGTTGCCGAAAGCCAACGGGAAGCTTTCAGCCCTTATCCTGCATAGTGACGCTCCGTGACCCCCGCAGGAAAAAGGAAACGGAACGGCAGCATATTTTTATGCTGCGAGTGCAAAATCGTTTGCTTTTCTTTTTTTGGGCTTTTTTATGAGATGCCCGGCTCAATCTGCAACTTCGACTTCATTAATACTGTCGAACCCTTTTCGCCCCCGCGAAAAGGAAATGGCGGGGCCGACGAGACTCGAACTCGCGACCTCTGGCGTGACAGGCCAGCGTTCTAACCAACTGAACTACGACCCCGCTTTAGGGAATGGGCGGTAGAGGACTTGAACCTCTGACCCTCGGCGTGTAAAACCGATGCTCTTCCAACTGAGCTAACCGCCCCAATACCGGAATATAAGATACAATATTTATTAGATAGTGTCAATATGAAGTTACAATATCATTCTTTTTTGTTAAAGAAATACTTTAGCTTATTGAATATAAAATTGTATTATACGATAATAAAAAATTACAAATTCAACTTTTAGAGGTGCAAGATGAAGCGAAGAGAATTTATCAAAACATCAGCATTGACCGCGGCTTCATTATATGGGATATCGAATCCCATTTTCCCGGATGCGGGGGGTTCAATAGTATCAAAAGTAACGGGTGAATCTCCCTACACGAATACAAAGACTGCTGTTGAATTACTTGGGGGCATGAAAAAATTTGTATCCAGGCAGGATATAGTCATGGTCAAGCCCAATATAGGCTGGAACCGAAAAGTAGAACAGGGAGTAAATACAAATCCTGAAGTGGTGAAAGCTGTTGTGGAAATGTGTTATGAAGCCGGAGCAAAAAAAGTTCTTGTTATGGACAACACCTGTCACAAGGCAGAAGATACTTACAGAAGAAGCGGGATAAAAGAGGCAGCTGAAAAGGCTGGTGCTAAGGTTCAGTTTGTTGACGAAAACAGGCTGATTATCCATAATTTTAAAGGAGAAGTTCTTAAAAAATGGCCTGTATTCCGTGATTTTCTTGATGTTGATAAATTTATAAATATTCCTATCCTGAAACATCACGGCAGTTCCGGTTTAACCATTGGAATGAAGAATTTATATGGAGTTCTTGGAGGAAGAAGGGGAAAACTTCACCGGGACATGGGGGAAAATATTGCAGATCTTGCAAAAGGATTCAAGACTGACCTGACAATCGTTGATGCTTACAGAATTCTTAAAAGAAACGGACCGGTTGGTGGAAGGCTCAGTGATGTGGAGTTAAAAAAAACAGTAGTTTGTTCTCAAAATATCATGGAGGCTGATGTTGTTGCTGCTGATCTCTTTGGGAAAAATGCCGATGAGATTCCATTTCTTGTTGCAGGATTTAAAAGAGGACTGGGTGTCAAAGATATTTCAAAGATTGTCGTAAAGTCAAAAAAAGTCTGAATCTATAGGCTAAAAATGAATAATAGTAAAAATCTAAAAATCAGGTTAAGACAGATCTCACAAATCGTTTTTCTAATCCTTTTTTTCTGGCTTCTTTTTGGAACAGGAGCATCGGTTGCGGAAGATTTTAACTTTTCCGATTTTTTCTTTTTTTTCGATCCTTTTTTGTTTCTGATCAACATGATTTCAACATTTTCTTTAACTACTATTTTCCTTTTATCTATGATTCCCCTGTTTCTCACCCTGGTTTTCGGAAGATTTTTCTGCGGGTGGGTTTGCCCTCTGGGTACTCTGAACCACCTCTTTTCGTGGATGTCTGTAACGAAGAAAAAAAAGGGAGAAAAGGTCAATAAAAAACTATTCAATTTAAAATATATCATTCTTGTATTCCTTATTATAACGGCTCTTTTCGGAACGAATATCGCCGGATTGTTTGACCCCTTCTCAATACTTACCCGCAGCTCATCTCTTGCCGTCAATCCGGCAGCCAATTATATCCTGGACACTTCTCTAAAAGAGGGTGCGGGAGAAAAGGGTTTGCTCCCGAAAGTGTTCTCTCCCTTGTACAAGTTTTCCAGAAAGAATATTCAAACGAGAAAACAGAGACATTATGTTCAATCCTTTTTTATAGGATTGATTTTTTTCCTTATAATCGGTGCAAATTTTTATAGAAGAAGATTTTACTGCAATTATATCTGTCCTCTTGGAGCTTTATACGGGATATTCGCCAGGTTTAGCCTGCTCAATCTTGCTGTTAAAGAGGATAAATGCACCAGTTGCAATGCCTGTTCAAATAATTGCACATATTATGGGAGCCCTTTTAAAGATTATCTTAAATCGGAGTGTATGGTCTGCTACAACTGCCAGGAGGATTGTCCGACATCTGCAATTGCGACTGTTTTTGAATTGCCGAAAAAAAGAAATGTTAATAGTGTTGATCTTACCCGAAGACGTATAACCGGCTCTGTTGCAACAGGGCTCTTTATGGCCGCACTTTCACCAGTCTCCGTGAATGCAGGAAGAAAAACCCACCCTTATGAAAGACCCCCCGGTGCGGTGAGTGAAAAGGAATTTCTTAACAGGTGCATCCGCTGCAGTGAATGCATGCAGGCGTGTCCTACCAATTTCATTCAACCGGCGCTGTTTGAATCAGGAGCAGCGGGAATTTGGACTCCTGTACTCGAGCCTGAATCAGGTTATTGTGAATATGAGTGTAACAGGTGTACTCAGGTGTGCCCTACAAATGCAATTGAAAAGTTGACGGTAAAAGAGAAGAAAGAATTTAAGATAGGAACAGCTGTTATTGATAAGAACAGGTGTTATACATATGCAGACGGCTACAACTGTGCAGTTTGCGAAGAGCACTGTCCTGTCCCTGAGAAAGCGATAAGGTTTAGGGAAGTGGAACTTTGGAATCATCGCGGAAAAAAAGTTAAGGTAAAACAGATATATGTTCTTCCGGATCTCTGTATCGGCTGTGGAATTTGTGAAAATGTATGCCCCAGATCTGATGCACCCGGAATCTGGAATACTTCAGAAGAGGAACAAAGAGAATTCAAATATTGATTAATCTAAGAATCGGGTTATCCAGATTTTAAAAGTATAAAAGTGCAGTCGTCGGTTGCTCTCCTGCCGCCTCTGAACTTATCAATTTTTTCGAATAATTTTCTGTTTATCTCTTCAGCACTCTTTTTTCTGTTTTTTATAAGGAATTCAATCACTCTCTCTTCACCGAATTCTTCACCTTTTTTGTTTTCGATCTCCGGAACTCCATCGGTGAATGCTGCCAGAAGATCTCCCTTTTTCATTTTTATTTCATCAAATTCATAGGACGAATCCGGTGAGAATCCGGTAAGCATTCCTCCTTTGTCAAGATGATTTACCCGGTTTCCGTTTATATGAATCGGATATATGTGCCCGGCATTGACATAATTTATGGTTTGATCTCTCCCATTTAAAAGCATAAAAAATATTGTTATAAACTTGTTTCCTCTGGTGAATTCATAAATCAGGGAGTTTGCCTTCTCCATGAGTTTTGCGGGAGAACCTGAGAAGGTTTCATGAAGCGAGTGAAAAACTGCCTGGGATGATGCGGCCAGAAGAGCAGCGGGCAGACCTTTCCCCTCGACATCGGCAATAAGCATAGGAACTTCTCCCTTTTTTTCACAAAGGATGTCATAATAATCGCCACCGACAGAATTGATAGGGTTATAAGTCACGGCAAGCTCAAAATTCTTTAATTCAACTTTTTTATCAGGGAGAAGAGAGAGTTGGATCTCCTTTGCTATCTCCATTTCACGCTCAAGTTTCTCATTTTCAATCATTTTTTCGATCATAAAACTGTTTTCCATCGCAATTAGCATAAATCTTCCCAAGAAGAAGGTGTACTCAATCCCTTCAGCATTTAATTTCAGTCTGTTAAATTTTTTCCCCAGTCCCAACAGAATCACATTTTTCCCGGACTCATCGAGATTAAGTAGAGAAAAGATCTGCTTTTCAAGAAGTATATCCCTGACTTCTGCACAATTTTCCCCTAATTTTTCAACATCTTTAAAAAACCAGCTCTTCTTACGAAAAGTCAGATTGTTTTTTAAAACTTTTTTCTCTTTGTCGGAAAGCAGGAACCCTTTTTTTCTTAAAAGTCCATATCTTCTATCCATAAAAAATATTCTGGAAATCCCCATCTGACCCATAAGGGATGAAAAAAAGATCCTGAGAATACTATCCGTTTTGAATGAAGAGTATATTGCCGATGAGAATTCATACAGAGAATCAAACTGGAATTTTTTTAACTTAAGCTCTCTCTTTAGAGAGTTTAGTTTTGCTTCTTCCATTTGATCATTTCCAGGTAATTGACACCATCTTCAGTTCTATAGTTGACAGAATCCATGATTTTTCTGATCAATGTAACTCCCAGACCGCCCTTCTTCTTATCACTGATCAGTTTCTTCACATCGACAGGTCCATCCTTTAAGTTTGGAGGAACTCCGGCGAAAGTCACAAGGATTTTTACGCCCATATCTCCTGAGAAAAAATCGAGAGTAATCTTGCCGATATCTTCGTTTTTATAAGAGTGTTTGATTACATTTGTTATAGCCTCGTCAGCCGCCAGTGAGATTTTTTGCGACTCCGATTCGGTAAAGAGATTCCTGACCGCAATATGGCGGGTGAGTTCTGTGAGCATTTTTAAGAGGTCCGTACGTGACGGGACGGTTATGGATAGTTCAGGTTTTTCAGGGAACATCTTTAAATTTTTTCAGCCCGTCGGCCTCATCCTCAAGAAAATCGTAAATATTTGTAAAACCCACAAGATCAAATATCTCATAGACTCTTTCAATAACATTAGTCAGTTTGATATCACCGCCCTTTTCCCTGACTTCATCCAGATAACCCATAATAATTCCCATTCCGGCGGAACTGATATATTTGAGTTCACTGCAATTAACGATTATTTTGAATATATTGTTCCCTATGCATTTCAGTAGCTCCTTCTCAAATTTTTCCACACTATGTGCATCGAGGTGCCCTTTCGGGTATAAAATTGCAACCTGATCTCTTATTTTTGACCTGATTAAAAAGTTCTTCATAGATATCTCCGCAGCCCATCCCAAAGGTAGATGAAAGCAGAATGATTTTAATATAGCCACTAAAAAAAATCAAACGTATTAACTTAAAATTGCACATTTAGATTAATCAAACCGGACTGGAATTTGTAAAGATTAATAAAAATAATGCGGAAAAAATTAAAAATCTGTTTATTTTCTTTTAGAATAATTTTTAAATTTATAAAAATTGCCTTGTATAAAGGGATAATCTCTTGATTTATATTTATTAAAAAACTAATATTTTCATTTCGAAGGAGTAATAAATGAGCTGGGAAACTTTGGGAACTCTTATATCATTCGGGATATATCTGATCTTTATGCTTGGTATCGGCTGGTTTTTTTACTACAGGACAAAGAACCTCTCCGACTATGTTCTGGGTGGAAGAAGTCTGAATGCATGGGTGACTTCACTAAGCGCACAGGCATCCGATATGAGCGGATGGCTTTTATTAGGTCTTCCCGGATATGCATACCTTTCAGGGATGGAAGCCGGCTGGCTGGCCCTCGGTCTTTTGATAGGAACCTATGTAAACTGGAAATTTGTAGCAAAGAGGCTTAGGCGCTATACTCAGGTTGCCGAAGATTCCATTACACTCCCTGTATTTTTTGAGAACAGGTTTCGTGATGAGAGCGGCCTGTTGAGGACCTTATCAGCCATTTTCATAATAATATTCTTCCTTTTATATACGTCTTCGGGTTTTGTTGCCGGTGCAAAGCTTTTCAATTCGGTATTTCACATTCCATATATATGGGCACTTGCTATCGGAGTTTTTGTAATAATCAGCTACACTTTTCTGGGCGGATTCATGGCTGTCAGCTGGACAGATTTTTTCCAGGGGTCACTAATGTTTGTTGCGATAACCGCGATCCCTGTGATTGTTGTCTCTTCTCTGGGAGGATTTGATCAGACAGTTCACATCCTTCATGAAATTAATCCGGAGCTGCTCAACCCCATGACTCTTTCCGATGGAACTTCCATCTCATTTATAGCAGTTCTATCGCTTCTTGGATGGGGATTTGGATACTTCGGCCAGCCCCATATTCTGGCCCGATTCATGGCAATCTCAAGTTCCGATCAGATAAAGAAGGCGAGAAGAATAGCAATAATTTGGGCTGCAATAAGCCTTGGAGCAGCGATTGCGGTAGGTATGGTCGGGAGAGCATTTCTTCAGAGCTCACCACTTGTGGGTAAAGCAGCATCGGAGACGGTCTTTATGAAACTTGTTGCAGCTCTTACAAGCCCGATGTTCGGTGGTTTTCTTCTTGCTGCGGTTCTGGCAGCAGTGATGAGTACTGCTGATTCACAGCTGCTTGTAACATCATCTGCAATCACTGAAGATTTATACAGAAAAATAAAAAAGAGGGAACCATCACAAAAACAGCTTGTCTGGATCGGTAGATTATCGGTCATTGCCGTTGCCATAATTGCCTTCTCAATCGCGCTTGACCCGGAGAGCAGCGTACTTGACCTTGTGGCATATGCATGGGCAGGTTTCGGGGCTACGTTCGGCCCTGTAATTGTAATGTCTCTGTTCTGGAAGAGGATGACAAGAAACGGGGCAATTTCCGGAATTCTTTCGGGAGGATTAACTGTTATTATCTGGAAGAATTTAAGCGGAGGGATATTTAACCTTTATGAGATTGTTCCCGGTTTTTTTATCTCCATGCTGTTTATATTTCTTGTCAGTCTTTTCGGGAAGGAGCCTTCTGAAGAAATAAAAGATGAATTTGAAAGCGTGGGGAAAAGTACTTTTTAGATACCCGGCTAATTGTGATAAAATTGATTTTTTTTCGAGTTGATAAGTGAGGAGCAATGAATAAAACAATATTGAAGCTTGAGAACCTGGTTAAAGAGTTTGACGGAAAACGGGTTGTAAATGAAGTTTCGTTTGAATTGAAAAAAGGTGAGATCCTTGGCCTTCTGGGTCCAAATGGTGCGGGAAAAACAACGACGATAAGGATGATCATGAATATTATTGCCCCGGATTCCGGCAGCATAGAAATTCTTGGCGAAAAATTTCATGAGGAACTGAAAAACAGAATTGGATATCTACCTGAAGAGAGAGGGCTTTACAGAAAACTCAAAGTCTCCGAAACATTAAAATTCTTCGGGAAACTGAAAGGGATGAAAAGTGAGGCTATAGACAAGAGGGGGGATACACTTTTGAAGGATTTCAATCTTTTTGATTATAAAGAGAAAAAGATCGAGGAGCTTTCCAAGGGAATGGCTCAAAAACTTCAGATTATTACTACGATAATACATTCTCCTGAAATACTGATATTAGACGAACCCTTTTCAGGACTTGATCCGGTCAATATTGAGCTCGTCAAGGATCTGATTTTGAAAATGAAAAGAGAGGGGATTTCGATTATTTTTTCAACTCACTTAATGGAATATGCAGAAAAGATCGTCGATTCTGTTGTTATGATCGAGAGCGGAAAGAAAGTGATTGACGGGACACTCTCACTAATAAAATCTGAATATGGGAAAAAATTTATAAAAATCTCTTATGAAGGAGATCCGTCTTTCCTGGAAAAATTTGATTATGTAAAGGATATCCGTGATTACGGAAGGGAGATGGAAATAGAACTTTCAGACCTGAAATTCAAAGATGAACTTTTAAAAGAAATTTTGGGTAAAATCTCATTGAATTCGCTTGCTATATCCGAGCCGTCCTTAAGCAATATTTTTATAAGAAAGGTCAATGAGGGAAAAGAGATCAGAGGAGGCTCCAATTGAAAATTCTGGCGATCATTCAGAAAGAGTACAAGCAGATAGTAAAGAAAAAATCATTCATAATAGCAACTATATTAACCCCGGCTCTAATGGCAGGATTTATTTTTATCCCTGTCCTGCTGACTAAGGTTGGAAGGGAAGTAAAAAAGATAGGTATTATTGATTATTCCCAAATAGTTGCAGGTGACTTTATAAAAAAGAGTAAAAATGACAAATATCGGGAGGAGAAACTCAAGCTTTCGTTTTTCAATTTCGATAAGATTGATCCAAGACAAAAAGATCTTATTGAAGAATATGAGAAGAATAACTCGAAAAAAGAAGCGGGCGAACTGAAACTTGTTTCAGAGTACAAGAAAATGATCCTCGAAAAAAAATATGACGGACTTCTTCTGATCCCGAAAAATGTTAAGAGCAGCAGGAAAATTTACTACTGTGCTCAGAATATATCGGATTTTGAAGCAAATAAATATATTAATTTAAATGTAAAAGAGATTCTCTCATCGGTTATTTTAAAAGAAAAAATCGGTGACCCAAAAATTGTGGAAATTGTTTCGGATGCGACATCTCCTCTAAAACCCTCTCTCTTTATCGTCAAAGAGAAGGGTACAACCAAATCTTCATCAGGCACTGCATATATGATGTCGATATTCATGCTGACAATTCTCTTCTCCGTTCTCATGGGATACGGCCAGTTAATAATGCGCGGGGTTATTGAGGAGAAGAATAACAGAATTGTAGAAGTTCTTATCTCTTCAACAAATTATAAGAACCTTTTTTACGGGAAAATTATCGGAATAGGCATTGCCGGTTTGACCCAGGTGGGTATCTGGATCTTCATGGGATGGCTTTTGATGGGGAAATTCTCTTTGGGAATTGACAGATCGGTACTCAATTTTTTGACACCGGAACTGGGAGTATACTTTATTATATTCTTCATTATTGGATATTTTATGTATGCGATACTGTTTTCGATTGTCGGAGCCTCCGTTAACACTGATCAGGAAGCCCAGCAGTATGCCGCTCCGATAACTTATCTGCTTATAATTCCGTTCATGATAGGAATTATGGTTACCCAGAATCCGAATACACCACTGGTTACCGGTGCATCACTATTTCCCATGTTTACTCCCACACTGATGTTCATGAGGATAAGTGTTGCGATGCCTCCGTTCGGCCAGATCCTTCTTTCAATATTTCTCAGCATAATGTTTACCTTTTTCCTTGCGTGGCTGGGTGCAAAGATCTTCAGAACCGGGATTCTTATGTATGGGAAAAAGCCGTCTTTAAAGGAGATGATTAGGTGGTTACGATACAGATAGAGAGTTGTTTATGACTCTTTTATATAGGATCTCGTTTATTATTGATCTTTCAGGAACTATTTCAGGAAAAACATCTTTCCACACAGCTTTTGTCTCCATGCAGAGGTAGAGAGGAGCTTTATCCCCAAAAGAACTTATTATTTCATCTTTGATATATTTAAACATCTCTGTTCGGAGCGGTCTGAAATATCTGTATTTCCCATTTGGAGTTTTAACAAGTTCTCCCTCGAGCAGTCCGGAACCCTGATGTTTTAAAATATCAGTCATGAGAGATTCGGGGAATCTGAGGGCTCCCAGGCTCCACCAGGCTATATCTTCTGTACTTAGGATTGAAGAGATATCGGTGATAAGAGATGAATAACTTTTCTTCCAGTTTTTAAAAAATAGAATCGGGTCGAAATGGATACCTATTTTATATCCCTGTGATTTAACTTTTTTTATAGCTTTCAGCCTCTCTTTAAGGTCTGGAGTTTTCTTCTCTTCCCTGTGAATAATGTTTCCGGGATTTAGAGACCACGATATGATAATATTTTTTGCAGGCGGCTGTCTTAAGAGGTTTTCAATATTTATTGATTTTGTTTTAAATTCAAAGACAATTTTTGGAAATTTTTTAAAAAGGGAGAATATTTTCGCAGTGATATCAGAGCCGGGATCAAATGCAAGAGAATCGGATAATTCTCCCGTGCCGATACGTATATATTTTTCTCTTTTAGAGAGTGCCATAAGTTGTTTTTCCGCAGCCTCAAAGTTGGTAAAGAATATCGGATCTTTGGTCTCCAGATAAGTCTGAAGAATGCAGTAAGTACATTCGTAGGGGCATCCCGTGTGGAGGTTTATATTGTAATATCCGCATGACACCGAGTCCGGAGAACAGGGACACTCTTTAATAAATTCTCCCTTAAATTCCAGATTCTTTATTGCAGTCATTTTGTCAGCACTCAAAAATAGCCGAACTAGCAACTACTGTCAAGCCGGGGGAACTGGTTGTGCTATAATTCAAACTATGTATCTGATTGATATCGCCTATTTTTTTATACTGATTTTGGTTGCACCTTTCTATTTTAAGAAGCTCCTCAATAAGAGTGAGAGAGGCAGATTGATGGAGCGGTTTGCGCCCGGGAAAAATATTTTAGCAGGAAAATCCATATGGATTCATGCGGTCTCTGTAGGCGAAGTCCGGGGGTTGAGAACTTTTGTTACCGAGCTTAAAAAAAAATATGGCTACAACATTGTTATGTCAGTATCCACATCGTCCGGTTATAAAAGTGCAAAAGATATATTCGGTGATATAACTGTAATCAGTGCTCCTTTTGATTTCACTTTTGTTATAAGAAAGTTTGTAAAAAGAATTAATCCGGTACTTCTAATCTTAAATGAACTTGAAATCTGGCCGAACTGGGTCAGGCTTTTTGAAAAGAGCAAAATTCCCGTAGTTCTGATAAATGGAAGGATATCGGAAAAGGCATATTCAAGATATCAAAAATTCGGTTTTTTTTTCAGATCTTCATTCAAAAGAATTACACGTGTAATGATTCAGGGAGAGTGGTACAGAGAGCGTTTCCATAGCCTCGGGATTGATAATTCCGATATCCGCTTATGCGGAAGTATAAAGTCGGATGAGGCATTTTCAAACAGCCGTACACTACCTTCAAAAAAAGAGATCCGGGAGAATTTAAAATTACCTCTAAAAAAAAAAATTCTTCTCTTTGCATCAACACATTATGAAGATGAAAAATTTTTTATTCCGTTCACAGAAAAATTATCCCGGGATTTTTTTATTATTATCGCCCCGAGGCATCCTGAAAGATCGAAAGAGATTCGTGCGTCTATCTTATCGATTGGCACGGATGCAATTTTATATTCCGAAAAGAGAAGTTTATCAAAAAAGTGCAATGTTTTACTTTTTGATAAAATAGGATATTTAATGCAGCTAATGAAAATCTCTGATATTATTTTCATGGGTGGAGGGATGTCTCCTTCGACCGGCGGTCATAATCTCTATGAACCTGCAGTCCTGGGAAAGTCAGTAATTGGCGGCCCCTATTTAAATAATTTTCCGGATATAGGTTCCTCACTGGTCAAAGAGAAAGTTTACACAGTGGTTAGTGAGGAGGAAGATCTTTCAAATGCTATAAAAAGAGTTTTAAAGGAATCAGGGGATGTTTTGTCTGAAAAAGCTATATCTGAAGTGAACAGGCGAAGAGGTGCCGTTAAGTGCATATTATCTGAAATCGGAGAATTCCTTAAATGAAAATCATATTGTTAAATTTTATCTCAGTCATATACAAAGTTTTTTCATATTTTAATTTGATGCTTAAGGGTTTGAAAAAATCAGAATTTAAAGATCTTTTTATTATTTCCGTTGATAACTTATCTTTCGGAGGAACGGGAAAGACTCCTGCAGTACTGGAGATAGGAAAGTTACTCGGTAATTCAGGAGTGAAATTTGCAGTTGTATTGAGAGGATATAAAGGAAGTTTGTCAAAGGGAAGCCATTTGGTAACTAATAAACATTCCTTCTGCGAAGTTGGAGATGAAGCAGTAATCTACAAAAGAAGGCTGACGTCCGCTGATATTTTTATTGGTAAAAATCGTAAGGAATCAATTACAAAAGCAGCTGATAGAGGAAACAGTGTGATAATACTTGATGACGGGTTTCAGAGCCAACATATAAAGAAGGATTTTAAAATAATGCTGATAAATCCAGCACAACCCTACTACTATTACAGGCATTTTAAATTTTTAAAAAAAATGAGTGATATTATCTACTGCCTTGGGGCCGGCAAAGAGGTTGAGAAAAGAGTCGAATCTGAGAGAAGAAAAATAAAGGAAGGAAAGTACAGCTTTGAAATAATCGGATTTTTCGATAAAGATGAGAAGGAGAAGGACCCCGGGAATGAAAAAGTTGTTGCATTTTCAGCTGTAGGAGATAATGCCAGATTTAAAAATGATCTCACTGATCTGAATGTTGTAAAGTTTTTCCATTTTGCCGATCATTATGCTCTAAATGAAAATGAAATCAGAGAGATCGAAGATTTCCGGATCTCGAATTCATGTAAATATACTATTTGTACCGAAAAGGATTTTATAAAGCTTGATCCGGAGATTTCACACTCACTTCCTTTAATTTATATAAAAAATAGAATAAAATCATTCCCGGATGCAGGAAAATTAGTTCTGGCACAATTGGATGAAAAAAAAAATAAGGTACAGAATTGAGTATCTCCTTTTCAGGAGTTTCATATTTTTTGTAAGGATATCTCCGCTTTCTATTAAAAGTTTTTTCAAACAAATTGCTCTGCTCTTTTTCAAAATTGCCGGAGGAAAATACAAAAAGCTTGTAGATTCAAATTTGTTGATAGCATTTTCAAATATGTCGGCTGACAGCAGAGAAAAATTAAAAAAAAGAATTTTTAATCACTATGCCACGGTCCTTGTAGATATTGTTTACCTGTTCAGTCGAAAAAAAGCGGAATTTGTTATCGGAGAATTAAAAATTGAGGGAGAGGAGAACCTAAAAAATGCCCTCAAGAGAGGAAAGGGAGCGGTGTTGTTTTCAGCTCATTTCGGGAATTGGGAGCTTATTCCTTTTGGGTTGAACAGGCTGTTGAATCTGAGAGTAAACAGTATTGCAAGAAAGATGGATAATCCGCTAACCGAAAAAATCGTAAAAAAGTTCAGAGAGCATATGGGTTCAGAAATTATTTATAAAGACGGATCATTGAGGAAAATGTTGAGAATTCTCGGTGAAAACGGTTTGGTATATCTGCTGGTAGACCAGAATACTATTACAAGAGAGGGAGTCCCCGTTACTTTTTTTAACAGAGAGGTGATTGCAGTTACAACGGTTGCGCAGCTTAGGATCAGAAAAAATGTTCCTGTTATACCGGTCTTTCTTACTTATGAGAAAGAAGAAAAACTGTTAAGGATTGGAAAAGAACTAAAAACTGATAACAGCAGCAGCATAGAAAAAAATATTAGAGATCTAACCCAAATGACAATTGAGATGATTGAAGAAAAGATAAAGGAGCGGCCGGAACAGTGGTTCTGGTTTCATGATCGGTGGAGGAAAAGATCCGGTCAGATAAGGAGTAATGATGAGATTTGATGAAAGAAAAAATAGTGACCTGAGAAAAATTGAAATAGAGGATGATTTTATTTCAAATCAGCCTGCATCACTGATGATAAAACAGGGAAATACAAGAATCATATGTGCAGCATCATACAATACAAAAGTTCCCTTTTTTGCTAAGGAGAAAAAAAAAGGGTGGGTCAGTGCTGAATATTCAATGCTTCCTTATTCCACCGGGAAACAGAGATTTTTCAGAGAAAGGGGGAAAACTGACAACAGGAATATAGAGATACAACGCTTCATAGCCAGAGCTCTCAGGAGTATGTTCGATCTGAAAAAAATAATGGACTTCAATATAATGATCGATTGTGATGTAATTCAGGCGGACGGAGGGACGAGGTGTGCATCTATTAATGGCGGGGTAATTACTCTTGTTAAACTGCTGAAACATCTGGTTTTTGATAATAAGTTGTTTGAATTACCCGAAATTGAACCCGTAGCGGCAGTTTCAGTTGGTATCAGGAAAAATGAAATAATTGCAGATCTCGATTTTGAAGAGGATATGAGTGTTGATGCCGATATAAATGTTGTTTCTTCCGAGTCTGGCAAAATTGTTGAAGTTACCGGATTTGCAGAAGAGAGTATGGTCTCTTTCGATCTCTTTAATGAAGCCGTGAAACTTGGAATAGAAAAGAATTTTGAAATTATTCAATTGATGAAAAAATATATTTCATAACTATAGTTTCACCGGCAACCTGCCTTTTGCTTCAATTTTGCCAAAAATAACTTTAAGCATCGCTTCCATCTGAATCATTCTTGATCCGTATGTTGCAATTTTTGTGATGGAAGGATTGATTTTTCCTAAAATATAGGGACTTTCCGCTGCAATGAATATGATTTTCATGTCTCTTTTTACAAGATCGTCAAGGAGATTTACACGTTCGGAATCGATTCTTCCGCCTCCCGAATGGTCGATTACTATTAAAACTTTTCCTGCAGGATCTGTAACAGCCGGTATCAATGATTCTCCTTTGTATCCGGTTGGGATAATTTCAAATTCAGATTCGGGGAAAAATTTTCCCAGAAGTTTTTTATGGGGGTATTTATCAACTTCAGAGCCATGGTTAGTAGTTCTCTTCACACCCCTGAATACCAAAATTTTTATTTTTGAATCTTTATTAATGGGGATCAGATTCTGCGGATCAGAGAAAAGAGTGACAGATTTTTCTGCTATATTTCTTTCCATTTCAATGTTAGGCCTTGCTTCAGGAAATGATTTGTCAGGAGTGTTGACCTCTCTTTTTTTCAGCCTTGCGATCCTCATCAATGATGTATTAATATTTTCTTTTACTACACTGTTTTTTTTAATCAGTTCGCTTAAATATTCGAACATAGTTTCGATTTTTCCCTGAGAATGGCTGACCGACATCACATCTACTCCTGCATTTACAGAAAGTTCGACAATTTCTCTTAAATTAAAATTTTCGGATATTGCAGCCATCTCAAGGCAGTCAGAGAATAGGACTCCGTTAAATTTCAGCTTGTCTCTCAAAATCTTTTTGTTTATTTCAGAAGAGAAGGTGGCTGGTTTATTGTCGAATTTTTCATATATTACATGGGCAGTCATCAGTGCTTCTACGCCGCTTTTTATTACTGCATTAAAAGGGAATAAGTGAGTTTTGATGAGTCTGTTTTTAGATAAAGCAGTTGATGGGAGAGCGAGGTGTGAATCTTCCCGTGTTGATCCGTGTCCCGGAAAATGCTTGGCGCATGCAATTACTCCCGATTCCTTAACACCCCGAATAAATTCATTGCCGAATTTTGCAACTATTCTTTTCTTGTCTGAAAAGGATCTTATTCCTATTACCGGATTTGCTTTCTCGGAGTTAACGTCAAGGACCGGTGCAAAAACTCCGTCAATTCCCATTGATGAAAGCTCATCTCCTATAATTTTTCCGGCTGAATAGGATGAAAAAGGATCTCCCGTTGCAGCAATTCCCATATGTGAAACAACGGTTGCTGCGGATTCATTGAATCTTATAACCGGGCCGCCTTCCTGATCAATAAAAATAAAAGGCGGGTTTTTTCTATTCAGGGCATGGATTTGTTCTGTTAATTCAGCAGTTTGCATTGGTCCGGTAAGATTTCTCGAAAAGAGAATAATGAAACCGATACCGTATTTTTTAATAAATTCAGCTTCTTCTTTAGTTAACTGCTTCCCGGATATACCGGCCATAAACTTGGTTCCCGGGTTCTCCGGCGAAAATTGTTTCATTAAAATTTTCTGATACTTTTATAAATAATTATTTTATTTCTTTTTTAAAAATCCTTCTTCTCTTGTGCTGTTCATGTTTAAAATATTTCCATTGACCATGTATCTTTGTGTTTGTTTCGAGTTCAGGGTTGGATTCGACTTTTTTAAATCCCATCTCTCTGGCAGCATTTCCAATTTCGAGGACCATTATGAGACCGAGTCCTCTTCCCTGGTAACTTCTTCTGATCCCCGCAAGATAAAAATCAAGAGTTTCACGCTGTTTTAAACCTCTTAAAAGGTGAAACCATCCGAATGGAAAAATCCTGCCGCCGGATTTCTGAAACGCACGGGAGAGACTTGGCAGTGCAATTATAAAACCAACGACTTCGTCTTTTTCGTTTATAACAACCTTAATTAAATCCTTCTCAACAAAAGTGAAATATTTCTTTATGTAATAGTCTACCTGTTTTTTTGTTAAAGGAACAGATCCGTATATATCTTCAAATGCCTCCTCAAGAACATCAAAAATCTGAGGTGCCCACTTTTTCACTATCTCTTTTTTTGTCTTAAATGTTAAAACTCTAAGCTTTGTCCTTTCCTTTATCTTTTCAGCAATCTTGATGACTTTTTCCGGCATTTCGTTCGTTTCCGGAATATCCGCCCTAAACTCAATATAGTCAATCTCTTTCTCAAATCCATACTTTTCAAGCAAATCTTTGTAGTATGGATGATTGTAATAAACAGCTATGGTTGGGAGTTTATCAAATCCCTCGACAAGCATTCCTTCCGGGTCGAGGTCATTAAATCCGTGCGGACCGGTTAGAGAATTCATCCCAAGCTCTTTTCCCCACTCTTCGACAGAATTGAACAATGCTTTTGCGACCTCACTATCATTAATTGAGTCAAACCATCCAAACCTGAGATTTTTGGTTTTATATTTTTCATTGGCGACAATATTGTTTATGGCTGCAATCCTTCCGGACGGCACACCATCTTTATAAGCCATGAACAATTTTGCGTCTGCGGAATCAAATGCGGGATTTTTTTTTCGGTTAAATAATTCGAGCTCGTCCATAATCAGCTGGGGCACCCAGTATTTGTTCCCTTTAAAAATTCTGTATGGAAATTTCACAAATGATTTAAGATCCTTCTTTGATTCAACTTCTTTTACCGTTAAACTCATTTTTTTACCTCTGATGTTTTTCATTAATTATAGATTTGTATAAAAAGAATAGCAAACAGGATTTTTCATTTTTTGATGTTGATGTATAATTTTTCTTGTGGCCGTAAGTATATTAAACCCCGGGGACCCAATCCCCTCTGTAAAGGAAGCGGATTCGTCAGGATTAGTTGCAATGGGAGGCAGTCTTACCAGAGAAACGCTCTTAAGTGCATATTCCAGAGGGATTTTTCCCTGGTATTCTCAAAATGAACCTCTTATGTGGTGGTCACCAGATCCCCGGATGGTATTATTTCCGGGTGAGATACATATTTCAAAGAGTATGAATAAATTGCTTGCAAAAAATGTATTCAAAGTTACTGTTAACCGATGTTTTGAAAAAATAATAAATAAGTGCAGAAATATTGATAACAGGGAAAACGAGACATGGATAACCGATGAAATGGCAAAAGCATATATCGATCTTCACAATTGCGGTTATGCCCACTCTGTTGAAATCTGGAGTTCGGATGATTTAGCGGGGGGTTTTTACGGGGTTGCACTGGGAAATATCTTTTTTGGTGAATCAATGTTCTCTCTTCTTGAAAATGCATCAAAGTACGGACTTATTAAGTTCTCCCGCTATTTGTCGTCTATTAAATTTAAACTGATTGATTGCCAGGTATATACGCCGCACCTTGCTTCTATGGGAGCGAGACTGATCCCCGGTAAAGAATTTGAATCATTATTGAGCAGATATGTGGGGAAAATCGGAAATAATAAAACAGTGTTTAATGCTATTATTTAGAGTGAAATCAAGCTTAAAAGCCGTTTACATTGCTTTTCTTCAGTGATTTTGCTAATATAAAAAAATGTTCAAAATAAAGGCGGCTTTTGCAATCATAACGGTTATTGTCAGTGCTCTGCTTATTATGAATTTTTTAAAATTTGATTTGGATGTCAAAGAATTAATCTATAAAAATGAAAATCTCAGGATAACAGGATTTTCATCTGAATCATATCTCTTATATTAAG
>CAZNLS010000050.1:0-18329 GCA_964573895.1 uncultured Clostridia bacterium | reverse complement strand
TTATCCATTTTCAAGTTACTTTTCTTGTGTTTTTTGTCCAATTTTAAAATATTTCCAACATGTCTTTCATCCATATCCTTCACATACTCATAATTCCTATCAAGCCAATGTGAAACATGATCTAGATGTTTACCTATTTCATTTTGTTTCTTTCATATACATTTATCCACTCTTCAACTGAGATTTTTTTCACCAGTTCAGAGAGCAGATTATAAGGGATGTTATCAATTTTTTTATTATAAATATCATTAAAAATAAGTGAAATTAATTAATTTTTCCTGTTTTTTATTTGTTTACTTTTTTTTCCGGAAGATATTTTTTTTCTCTCATTTTTTAGTTTTTCCGGAAGTTCCTCAAATCCTTCTCCATAAACCTGATGAATATCCTGGACTATAACAAAAGCCTTCGGATCAACTTCGCTGACAATTCTTCTTACTTCCGGAATACCTTTTATGGGAAGAACGGAAGTTAGCAGAAATCTCCTTTTTCCGGTATAACCCCCGGTCCCCTCAAATATAGTTAAGCCTCTTCTTAATTTTGTAAATATCATTTTTTTCATTTTTTCAGGATAATCCGTAACTATCATTATCCTCTGGTTAGCTCTCAATCCATTCAGAACCATATCAATAACCTTTATTTCTATATAAATAAAAATAAGCGAATACATTATATTTTTAATAGGAATAAAGATCAGAGCAGCTATAGAAAGTACAACCAGATCGATAAAAATAAGGGTCCTTCCCATAGGGAATTTTTTTAATTTCCAGAGAATCTGGCCGATTGCATCCGCACCGCCTGTAGAAGCTCCTGCAAAATATATGACTCCGAGACCAAATCCAACTGATGCTCCTCCGTAAAAAGCCGCAAGGAGAATATCCTGTTGGGAAAGATTCAATCCGATTCCGGTTAAGGAAAACAAATCAATAAGCAAATTTAATAAAATTGTTGCATAGACAGATTTGGCTCCGAATCCTTTACCAAGAATTTTAATTGCTACAACATAGACAATAGCTGTAATTCCCAGTGAAGATATTCCTACCACTGGCATCCCGGTGAGATGTTTTATTATGATTCCTATTCCCGTCACACCACCTTCAACCATCTCCATGGGGAGAATAAATATTACATAACCGAGTGCTGCGATTATTGATCCCAGAGTAATTGAAATCCACGGCCACAAAACTTTAATTAATTTTTTCATCTAAATTTTTCCTATTTAAAGCGATGCATTATAATATTGAACCGAATAAAAATCAATATGATTTTTTTTGAAAGATTTTTTTTTTTCAGTTGTTTTAAAATAGAAGCAAAATTTATAGGAAACAATCTATTTAAAGATGAGGAGTTTAAATGAAAAAAACAATATTTATCAAGACACTATTTCTAATAATTTCACTATTGTTAATATTATTAAATGTATATGAACTGAAAGCAGAAACCAAAGCGCTTCCTGACCTGCTACAGCCGTCGTCAATCAAGATTGGAAATTCAAAAATATACATTTCAGAAGAAACATCAGTATTTATTTATTCAAGAAAAGATTTAAATCTTTTAAATAAATTCGGAAGAAAAGGTGAAGGTCCCGGAGAGATATCTACATCGAGAAGAGGAAATTCCTCATTTGATATTATTCCAGGCAATAACATTGTCAGAATCTTCAACAGGAACAAACTTATGAAATTCACTGAAGATGGAAAATTTCTATCTGAAAAGAGAATAACATCCGGATTTGTCAGAAACTTTTCTGCAACGGGTAAATATTACACAGGCAGGGTTTTTACCTTTGGCAGAGGCAGGAACAGAAGAAACGGAAATCAATCTGTCACTCTTTTTGATAAAAATTTGAATAAACTGAGGCAAATTTACAGTTTTGAATCCGGTTTATCGAGAGCGAGTTTCTTCAAAATTTTTTCACCGGAAAATATATTTATTTTAAGAAGCGGGAATAATCGTATCTATTTAAACAAAGATAAAAAATTTAAAATTCATGTATTTGATACAAACGGAAAGAAATTAAAAGTAATTAAACTGGAAACACCAATTGAAAAAATTGGTGATAAAGCAAAATTTTCGATCCGCGAACAATACAAAGAGAGGTACGGTCAATTTTGGGAAAGAATCAAAAGCAGATTTGAAATTGCAGATTCATTTCCTTCCATCAAAAATTTTATTGTGGACAAAGACTATATTTATATTCAGACTTTTAAAAAAAGAAAGAATACCAATAAATTTATTGTATTGGATAAATCGGGGACTAAAATAAAATCGGTTTTTCTGCCGGTTATCTGGAAAAATGTAGTTGAATCCTACCCTTATGATATTAAGGATGGCAAACTATATCAGCTTGTCGAAGATGAAGATGAAGAAGAATGGTCTATGAATATTTATAAAATCATCTGATTATTTACGATTTTCACTCTTTTTTTTCACTGCAGAAATAAATGAGACAAAGAGGGGATGAGGATCCAGTGGCCGTGATTTAAGCTCCGGATGAAACTGACACCCTATAAACCAGGGATGGTCTTTCAGTTCAATCATCTCAACAAGATTCCTTTTTTTATTTTTACCCGAAACTGTCATTCCGGCATCAATTAGTTGTTTTTCATAAGCAGGATTAAATTCATACCGATGTCTGTGGCGTTCATAAATTTTTTCTTTCTCATAAATCCTAAACGCAAGAGAATTTTTATCAAGTGAACATGAGAATTGACCAAGTCTCATATTATGTCCCATCGCATCTATTCCCTTCAATTCTTTTAGTTTCAAAAATATTCTTTCTTTTGTATTGTTATCAAACTCGGTAGAATTTGCATCTTTTAATTTTGCAACATTTCTAAAATATTCTATTGTTGCCGTCTGCATTCCGAGACAAATCCCGAAATAGGGGATCTGATTCTCACGTGAATATTTAATAGCATGAATCATCCCTTCCACACCCCTTAGACCAAACCCTCCCGGAACAAGAATGCCATCACTACTCTTTAATATTTCATTTATATTGTTTTTTACCAGCTCATCGGATTCCACCAGATGAAGTTCCACTTTCACATCATTTTCTACTCCTCCGTGTTTCAATGCTTCAAACAGACTTTTATAGGAATCACCAAGGCGAACATATTTTCCGACTATACTTACCGTTACAACTTTTTTTAGATTTTTTTGACGAATTACCCATCTGGACCATTTGTCAGAATCATCTTTCCTTTTTGAGATACCAAGTTTTACCAGAAGGGAGTTTCCAAGACCTTCCGATTTAAATATCAGTGGAATTTCATATATAGATTCAACATCATAAGCTCCAACAATATCTTCATATTTAAGGTTGGTAAAAAGAGCGATTTTTTTCTTAATTTCAGCGGGAATTGGAATTTCAGCCCTGCAAAGCAGAATATCGGGTTGAATACCGATTTCCCGTAATGCTTTGACACTGTGCTGTGTAGGTTTTGTCTTTAATTCACCTGCAGTCTTAACAAAAGGAACCAGGGTCAGATGTATGAATAATGTATCATTGTTTTCTTTTTCAAGGCCGATCTGTCTGATCGATTCAAGAAACGGAAGACTTTCAATATCACCAACAGTACCACCAATTTCAACAATAACTATATCATATACTCCGTCGAGAGAAGTGACAGAATTTTTTATTTCATCCGTTACATGTGGAATTACCTGGACTGTTTTACCAAGGTATTCTCCCATTCGCTCCTTTTCCAGTACAGAAAAGTAAATTCTCCCGGCAGTCCAATTGTTTTTCTGACTCATCTTGGCAGAAGTAAAACGTTCATAATGTCCAAGATCCAGGTCGGTTTCAGCTCCGTCGTCAGTTACAAAGACTTCTCCATGCTGAAGAGGGCTCATTGTCCCGGGATCAACATTTAAATATGGATCAAGTTTAATAATAGTGATTGAGTAGCCATACGATTCGAGAATATTTCCTATTGAGGCAGCTGCGACGCCTTTCCCCAGAGAAGACAGAACACCTCCGGTTATAAAAATATATTTAGTTTTCAATTTGAATTTCCCCCTGTTAATATTTCAATTTTTTTTAAATCGTCCGGAGAATCAACTCCAAACGACCTGTAATCCGTTTTTATTACCCTAACGACTATCCCATTCTCTAACAATCTCAACTGCTCCAAATTTTCTTTAACTTCCAGTTTCGATCTGGGAATACCCACGAAAGTTTTAAGGTCTTTCACATGATATCCATAAATCCCGACATGATGAAGAAATCCTGAGAATGACTCTTTTTTCTGAAACGGGATTGGTGCTCTTGAAAAGTATAGGGCGTTTCCCGATAAATCCGATACCACTTTGACACTATTATTCGACAAAAAATCTTTAAAAGATTTATTCAAAAAAGCAGCAGTCTGAACCCCCTCACTCTCTTCAGAAAGTTGTTTAGAAACAGAACTGAGTAATTTTGCAGAAATAAGGGGTTCGTCTCCCTGAACATTAACGACAGCATCGAAATCTAATTTTTTAACTGCCTCCCATACTCTGTCAGTGCCCGAGATGCAGGAAGATGAAGTCATAACAGAATCACCCCCAAAATTTTTTACAAGATTAAAAATTCTTTTATCGTCTGTTGCAACTAAAACTTTTGAAAACAATCCGGATTTGTAAACTCTTTCATAAACCATACGGATCATGGGAATTCCATTTATAAGGGCGAGGGGTTTTCCCGGAAATCGGCTGGAATCATACCTGGCGGGTATTACAGCCCCAATATTCATTTAATATTGCTGGAGTTTTTTTCTTTAATCTGAACTTCCTTTGGTGTGTTTTTTTTCTCAGATGTTCTGCTCTCCATTAAACATGATCCTTCGAAAAAAGCTCCTTCCTCTATAACAAGTTTGGGGGTAACAATCTCCCCGGAGACTTTTCCTTTTGAATAGATTTCAAATTTTTCAGATGCTCTTAGTTTTCCCTTTAAAATACCATTGACAGAAATATTCTCTACATCCACATCTGCATCAACAATTCCATTTTCACCGACTATCAAAGAGGAGCCCTTTAAAATTTTTCCCTTGAATTTTCCGTCAATTCTTATTGAGTTAACAAATGATATTTCTCCTGAAAAATCGGTGTCTTTATCCAGAAATCCACTAATTTTTCCCCACTCTTCATTTTTCTGCATATCTTACTCCTTCACAAAAAGACTATATATCCTTTCATACTCTTCCGGGTTATTATAAAAAATCGTTATTTTCCCGCCCTTCCCGTTTTTATACTGAAGCTTTACTTTTGTAGAAAACAGTCTGGACAGGTTTTGCTCCGCTTTTTCAATATCAGGATCCGGCACTGATATATTTTCATTTTTTTTATTATTATCAGAAGAAATAGTTTTTTCGGCAGTAACCATTTCTTCTGTTTTTCTGACAGACAAATTTTTATTCACAACAAACCGGAAACATTTAAGCATCCTGCCTTCATCCTCAAGTCCCAGAAGTGCTCTCGCATGCCCCTGGGTTATTACTCCGTCAATGATTGATTTTTTAATTTCTGAAGGGAGTTTCAGTAACCTGAGATAATTTGCAACCGAGGCTCTGCTCATACTCAATTTTCCCCCAATCTCTTCCTGAGTCAGGTCATGACTTTCGGTCATCTGCCGGATTGCATCAGCGATTTCAATTGCATTTAGATTTTCACGCTGAATATTTTCAACCAGAGCTCCTATCATTACTTCTCTCGAAGTGACATCTTTGATAATTGCAGAGATCTTTTTCCATTTTAATCTTTGGGCCGAACGCCATCTTCTTTCCCCTACAAGCAGATAATATTTTCCATTTTCATTATAAACAACAATCGGTTGGATCAATCCGTTTTCTTCAATTGATTTTGCAAGTTCCGCTATCTTATCTTCAGAAAAATCTTTTCTCGGCTGATATGGATTTGGATAAATATTATCGATTTCCAGTTCTACAAATCCGCTTTTTCCCGTGATATTTGGTTTGTTTGAAATTATTGCTTCAATTCCCTTTCCAAGTACTTTTCTTTTCATTTCTCTAATATTTCCTCCGCCAGCGACATATACGCCCTGGCTCCTGCAGATTTTATCTCATAAAGCTGTATTGGTTTTCCAAAGCTTGGTGCTTCCGAAAGTCTTACGTTTCTCGGAATAACCGATTTGTACACTTTTGCTTTGAAAAAACCACGGATTTCTTCTTCAACCTGCTTTGAAAGATTGGTTCTTTCATCATACATTGTAATTAATATTCCTTCAATATCAAGTTTGTCATTGAAGTTTTCTTTTATTCTGTCTATCGTATCGTTAAGATCTGACAATCCCTCCAATGCATAATATTCTGCCTGGATCGGGATCAGTACCGAATCGCTTGCTGTAAGAGAATTGATTGTTAAGAGTCCCAGAGACGGAGGTGAATCAATAACTATGAAGTCAAACAGACTTCTGAGCTTTTCAATAACATGTTTCAGTCTGTTATGAGAATCTTCTATTTCGATATTCTCAAGTTCAAATTTGGCAAGATTTCTGGATGAAGGAATTATTTTAAGAAATGGTAGTTCATAATTAATAATAGCCTCTTCAGGCCTGCAGTCACCACTAAGAACACTGTACACATGTTTTTTAAAACCCGTTTTTTCAAAACCCAGGCCGGTTGTAGAATTAGCCTGGGGATCAAGGTCAATCAAAAGTACTCTCTTTTCTGCAATTGCAAGTGAAGCGCACAAATTTATAGCAGTTGTTGTTTTTCCAACACCACCTTTTTGATTTGCAATTGTAATTACTTTACATAAATCTCTTTTTTGTTTCACGTGAAACACTCTCCAGTTTTAATATTTTTATCTGGTCTCGATAGGGTATATTATAAATATTTTGTACGAACATTTCCATATACTTTCTGTTTTTTCTTATTTTATTTTCGGATGTTATCATTAATATCTCCGATCCGGGCTTTTTTTTAATAATTCTAATCAGCTCCCCGTAATCAGGGAAACCTCTCGATACAAGAGAAAAATCAACCGGATCCGAATGAAAAACAAACTCTCTTATATTCCCGTGAAAAACAAAAATATTTTCACTTCGAATCTCTTTTTTTACCATTGTCAGAAAGTTATACTTTTTTTTTACAGGTTCTACAAGGTTCACTTTTTTTTCAGACATTAATATTGCCAGTGGAATTCCAACTATTCCGTTCCCGCTTCCGGCATCTATAATTGTTGTGCCTTTCAAATATTTTTTTAATAAAACAGATTCAAATATTAAATGTTCCAGTTGTTTTCTTTCTACCCTTCTGGAATAGAGATTTATTTCACTGTTTTTTTCAATCAGAAGGTCAGTGTACAGCTCTATTTTTTTTTTTAATTCCGGATCAATATGAGTAAAATTGAAAACTCCATTGGAGTCTTCGTTTTTATTTTTCATGATCATTTTTCCCGGAATTTTTTTTTATAAAAATAAATGCGGCTGTCATAAAAGCCCACGATAATAGTACAATAGGGGCAAATCTGTCAAAATCTACAATAAGCAAATACGGGAGAAAAATTATTATAACAGCGGTTATTATAATTAAAAAAATTTTTATTCTTTTTTTCATCACAACATTCTATAATATTTTTAATTCTATTTCATTTTTTTATTGACTAACTCATGCCATTCTTTTATTATTGAAGAAAATTTTGACAAACCGGAAACAGAGTTTTCCACATTTGTTAAAATAATTGTGGAAAAATGAGTGATTTTAAACTTGTAAAAAATTTTCTTAAAAACATTCTTGATAAACCTACATATCAAAAATACATCTCCCCTATGGTAAACATCGGGCAACAAAAAAAAATGATCTTTTTCGGATCTCCGGAAAAGAAAAAAACAGACTGGATAAAGAATAATATTTTGAAACGTATTAATTCGCAGTTAAAAAAAGAGCTTGATCTAAAAATTAAAATCGTGCCTCTGTATGAAGAGGAGATAGAACAGGATTTTGAGAATAATAATTCCAAAAATAGTCCTGAAAAATCACGCTATTTTGATACAAATCTTCAAAAAAAATTCACATTTAAATCATTTACTCAAACTGATTCTAACCGTATGGCCTACTCTTTTGCACATAATGTATCGGAATTTCCGGGAAAATCATACAACCCTCTATATATTTACAGTGATGTCGGGTTAGGTAAAACCCACCTTATTCAGGCGATCGGAAACAGAATTTTATCAATGAATAAAAAAATCAGGGTTGTGTATACAACCTCAAATGATTTTATGCATGAATATGTAGAATACACCAGATTAAAACAGGGAACGGAAATAATAAAAAAATATACGTCAATTGATGTGCTCTTAATTGATGATATACAATTTATAACTAAATGGGGTGGTACAAGGGAACAATTCTACAATATATTCAATAAATTAATACAAATGGAAAAACAGATAGTGATCTGCTCTGATAAACATCCGGATTATATTCCCGATCTTGAACACAGAATTAAATCCAGATTTGAGATGGGAAGTATTGTTGATATTCTCCCATATAATCTGGAAGACAGACTCGCAATCTTAAAAAATAAGATAGCTGAAAAGAAAACTCCTGACAAATACAATTTTATAATTCCCGAGGAAGTTCAATATTTTCTTGCATCTTCCATAAAAGAAAATATTAGAAAGCTTGAAGGAGCACTGAATAGATTGATAGGAGTTGCGGACCTTAACTATTTAAACAAAAACGGAATTGTTCTTTCTCTTGATTTTGCAAAGGAAGCAATACGACCCTATTTTAAGCAAAAAAAGAAAAAAATAACTATAAAAAATATCCAGGAGTTTGTTGCAAAAAAATATAATATAAAATTTTCTGATCTTTTATCAAAATCAAATCAAAAAAAAATTGTACTTCCGAGACAGATTGCAATGTTTCTTTGCAAAGAGATTACAAATCTCTCTTATGTTGAAATAGGCAATAGTTTTAACGGCAAAGATCATTCAACTGTTATCTACTCCATAAATAAAGTTAAAAAAATGAAAAAAATCGATAAAGATCTGGAAAATAGAATAAACTCCTATTTAAAATTTTTTCAGGATTAAATTTTTATTTTTTTTTAACACCTTTCTATATATTTTTTCAACAGTCAAATCACCGTTATTATTTGATTTTTTTGAATTTTTAACTTTTAAACACTCTTTATTTTAATTATAATATCTTTATGATAATATATTTATCTATTAATTATAATAAGGCAGGTTAATATGAAAATATTTGTGGAAAAAAAATCTTTTTCAGATGAATTAAGAATGTTTCAGGGGGTTTTTGAAAAGAAGACTCTTATTGATATTCTGCAGAATATAAAAATAACAGCCTTTGACAATGGTAAAGTTGAACTATTAGCAACCGATCTTGAAATCGGACTCTCATCAAATATTGAAGTTGAAGTATCGGAACCTGGTACTTTTACAGTAAACGGAAGAGACTTATATGATTTGATATCAAAAATGCCCGAGGGAAAAATTGAGATATCTGAGAATAATAATCTGCAGATAATTATATCAAATGAAAAAAAGACAAGTAAGTATACACTTATGGGGCTCCAGTCTTCTGATTATCCTCAACTTCCTAAAGCGGATTTTTCTGAGAAAATATCCCTGAATATGGATGAATTTAAATTTTTAATAAATAAAAGCTATTTTATTATTTCTCCGGATATGAAGTTTAACCTGGGCGGAGCACTTTTTACTATATCAAACAACCTGCTCGAAATGGCATCAACAGACGGACATCGCCTCTCCTATACTTTTTTTGATTCAAAAATTGGCATAAATGAGAGTGTAGGTTTTATAATTTCGAGAAAATCACTTCTTGAAATATTAAAAATAGGAGCCGGAAAAACCATTGATTTTTCTTATGATAAAAATAATTTATTCTTCAAATTTGAAAACCGGACTCTCTCTTCAAGAATTATCGATCAGAATTTCCCAAACTATAAAACAGTTATTCCCGAGAACACAAATTTTGAAGCAATAATTGATAACGAGCTTCTTTTAAATACTCTTAAAAGAATTCTTATTTTTAAGAGCAGGAATAACGGAGTATATTTTAAATTTGAAAACAACAAATTAATTCTTGAAAGAACAACTCCGGAAAAAGGCGAAGGTTACGATGAAGTGGATATATCTTATTCAGGAGATCCGATCAATATAGCATTTAATGGAAACTTTGTATTGGATTTTTTAAACCATTCCGATTCTGAAAAAATCAGAGTAAAAATGACTGATTCCGAAAGTTCATTCATATTTGAACCGGTGGAGAGTGAAGGCGGAAAATTTATATATGTCGTAATGCCTTTAAATATTTAAAATTTGTTTATTAAAAAAGTTACTCTAAATGGATTCAGAAATTTTTCAGAAATTACGTCTCATGATTTTGTAGAAGGCAAAAATCTTATTTATGGTTTGAATGGTTCGGGAAAAACTTCGATTCTTGAATCAATATATTTCCTGGGATTTGGAAAATCTTTTTTAAATGTAAAAAAAAGTGAAGTTTTAAATGAAAACTCCTCAGAGTTTTTTATCAGTTCTTCAATCATCAACCAAAAAGGTAATTCTTCACTAAGCTGCTCCTATTCAAAGGATTTTTCACATTTCAAAAACAAAAAGAAAATTGCATCAATTGAAGCAATTAACTGTTTTTATCCGCTTTTTTTTTCATCGGCTAATTACATAAATTATATTGAGAGTATATCTTTAAGAAGAAAAATGATAAACAGGTTTATGTATGGAATTGATAACTATTATGCCGATGCGATTATACTATACGGGAGAGCTTTAAAACAGAAAAAAATGTTGTTAAAAAAAGGGGGAGATTTTTCTCAGCTTAGCAGTTGGAACCGGATCATGGGCGAAAAAATGTCAATAATAATTGAAAAACGAAATAAATTTATTGAAGGACTCAATTCAAAACTTTTTGAAAACTCCGACGGCAATAAGATAAAAATTGTATATAATCCATCTGTTTCCGGATATTCGGATTCAGCTGGTATAAGTGAACAACTGGAGGCAGTTAAAGAAAAAGAGATTAATTTTGGAAAAACTCTGATTGGCACTCATCTTGATAAATTCTCTTTTTTTCTAAATGGAAAGGCGTTGAAGTTTTTTTCTTCAGGTGAAAAAAAATTTTATCTTATACTAATATATCTTGCGTTTATTGAAGTATTTAAAACTGTCAGAGATGAATTTCCTGTTTTTCTTATTGATGATTTTGATACGGCGATGGATAAAGAGAATCTGGCTGTTCTTTATGATAAATATCCCGATATTCAGGTTATATCCACTTCTGTAAACAGATGGAAAAATTTTGATCATCTCATTAAAATTAAGAGTTAATACGGAAGCAATTACTTGTAGCAAACCTTTACTTGAAAATGGAATTGATATATAATTTAAACAAAACTGTTGAGCTATTTTTTTTATTTCAGATGATTTTCTGATTTTAGGAGCAAAATTTGACAACCGAAGATTCATTGAAAAAAAGAGAACAATATACAGCAGATAATATTAAGGTACTTGAGGGACTGGAAGCAGTCAGATTAAGACCGGCAATGTATATAGGCAGTACGGGTTCTCCGGGACTGCACCACCTCGTATATGAAGTTGTTGATAATTCGGTTGATGAATCAATGGCCGGTTATTGTGACAAAATTGATGTGACAATACACTTTGATAATTCAATAACTGTAACTGACAATGGCAGAGGAATACCTGTTGATCTTCATAAAGATGAGAATAAGCCGGCTGCTGAAGTTGTAATGACAATCCTTCATGCAGGCGGTAAATTTGATAATGACACATATAAAGTTTCAGGCGGATTACACGGTGTCGGTGTCTCTGTTGTAAATGCACTCTCTTCAAAACTTGAGCTGGAAATAAAACGTGACGGACATATATACTTTCAAAAATACCAGACCGGAATTCCACAGAGTCCTTTTAAAAAACTTGGAAAAACAGCCAAAAAAGGGACAAAGATCACGTTCTGGCCTGATGAAGATATTTTTGAAACAACCGATTATGATTTTGATATATTATCAAAAAGATTAAAAGAGCTTGCATTCCTGAACAAGGGATTGGTTATAACGCTGAATGATGACAGAACGAAGAAGAAGGAGAGGTTTCACTATGAAGGTGGACTTGTTGAATATATTGAATATCTGTCAAAGCAAAAAGATAAAATTGTTGATTCCCCGGTATATCTGAATACCGAAAAAGATGACGTGATAATTGAGATTGCTTTTCAATATGTTAAATCATACTCGGAGATTATTTTATCTTTTGTAAATAATATTAATACTGTTGAAGGGGGAACTCATTTAACCGGGTTCAAAGGGGCTTTAACCAGAACCATTAATTTTTTTGCACAATCAAACGGATTAAAAAAAGATTTCAAGGGAAGTTTTTCCGGAGAAGATGTGAGGGAGGGTATAATTGCAATAATTTCCGTTCGTTTGAAAAACCCTCAATTTGAAGGACAAACAAAGGCTAAACTTGGAAATTCTGAAATTAAGGGAATAGTTGAATCCTTTGTAAATCAAAAACTGTTTGAATACTTTGAAGAAAATATTGCTGATGCAAAAGCAGTTTTAAATAAAGTACAACTGGCTGCAGAAGCCAGGGAGGCTTCAAGAAAAGCCAAGGATCTTGTTAGAAAATCCAGTCTCCTTGAAAGTACGTCACTTCCCGGTAAACTTGCAGACTGCCAATCAAAAAATCCCGAGGAGTGTGAAATATATATTGTCGAGGGAGACTCTGCCGGAGGCTCGGCGAAACAGGGCAGGGATCGAAGATTTCAGGCAATTCTGCCTTTAAAAGGAAAGATTTTAAATGTTGAAAAGGCAACCACTTCGAGAATGCTTGAAAATGGTGAGATCAAGACTATCATATCAGCTCTCGGAGTTGGAATAGGAAAAGACAGTTTTGATCCGGAAAAATTAAGATATCACAAAATTATTTTAATGACAGATGCAGATATTGACGGATCTCACATAAGAACTCTTTTGATGACATTTTTTTTCAGACATATGAGAGCTCTTATTGAAATGGGCCGTCTCTACCTTGCTCAGCCACCCCTGTTTCTTGTGAAAAGCAATCGAAAAAGTATTTATTTAAAGAAAGAAAAGGATCTTGAAACATTTCTACTTGAAAGGATAGGTGAGAAAATTAATATTGTATCCGATTCGAATGGCAACAATGAGTTCACCGGAGGGAGTGTAATTAAGTTCATTAAACTTCTGAAAAAGAAAATCAATCTTCTTGAAAACATAGAAAAACAGGGTATGCCGAAAGTAATAACGAGAGCTTTAATTGAATTGATAATAAACGAAGATACATTTTCCGATAAAGCAATTGTTGAAAAAATAGCCAAAACATTAAAGTCGATAGAATGCTGCAGAACAGTTAATGTGAATTTTGATGAGGAATATTCTACTTACATGCTGAAGATAAAATTTGAACTGAATGGAGTAATTCTTGAAAAAGACATTGACTGGCACTACCTGACGGGACCGCTTTTTGCCCAGGTGAATGAATCTTATGAAAAGCTGAAAAACTATCCTTCATTTCCATTGAATTATAAAATTGGAAATGATCTTTATTTTGCTGAAAATGAATATTTGTTTATTGAAAAAATATATGACTCTATAAAAAAAGGACTTTACATTCAGAGATATAAAGGATTAGGAGAAATGAACCCGGACCAGTTGTGGAAAACAACAATGAATCCGGAGGGAAGGACTCTGCTGAAAGTTAATATTAATGATTTTTTTGAAAGTGAAGAAATATTTGATACGCTGATGGGAAGCGATTCGAATAAAAGAAAAGTATTCATTACGGAAAATGCACTGAATGTAAAAAATCTTGACGTTTAAGGAATTATAATGGAAAAGGACGATAAATTTTCTGGTACAATTGAAAGTGTAACTCTTGAAAAAGAGATGCAGACATCTTACCTTGATTACTCTATGAGTGTTATTATCGGAAGAGCTATACCCGATATCAGAGACGGATTGAAACCGGTTCACAGACGTACTCTTTATTCACTATATCAAACGGGAACGCAATTCAATAAACCCTATAAAAAATCGGCAAGGATTGTTGGAGATGTAATCGGAAAATATCACCCGCATGGTGATCAGGCAGTATATGATACTCTTGTAAGAATGGCGCAGGATTTTTCACTACGATATCCACTTGTTGACGGCCAGGGTAATTTTGGTTCGATAGATGGAGATCCTCCGGCTGCAATGAGGTATACCGAAGTCAGATTACGTAAAATTTCGAATGAAATATTAAAAGATATTGAAAAAGATACTGTTGATTTCACATCAAATTATGATGAATCTTTAAAAGAACCGGTTGTATTTCCGACACACCTTCCAAATCTGATGCTGAACGGCAGTTCGGGAATTGCAGTCGGAATGGCAACATCAATTCCACCTCATAATCTTAAAGAATTAACTGAAGCATTTATTGCATTTCTTGATAACAGAAAGATTTCAATAGATGAAATAGTTAAAATACTGAAAGGGCCTGATTTTCCAACCGGAGGAATAATTTTTGGGCGGAATTCTATCATTGAATCCTATAAAACCGGGAAAGGTTCGGTTATTGTCAGAGGGAAAACTGTTATTGAGAATGACGATAAAGGAAAACAGAAGATTATAATAAATGAAATTCCATATCAAACAAATAAATCCAGACTTCTGGAAAATATTGCAAACCTCGTAAAAACAAAAAAGATTACCGGAATTTCCGCTCTTCGCGATGAGTCTGACAGGGATGGAATGAGAATTGTAGTTGAAATAAAAAAAGATGATATTCCAGAAGTTATTCTTAATAACCTATACAAATATACTCAACTCCAAACTACCTTTTCAATAAACCTTCTTGCTATTGTTAACCAGCAGCCGAAACAATTCACAATTATCGAATATTTTAATTATTTCCTCGGCCACAGAAAAGATGTTGTCAGAAGAAGATCTTTATTTGAACTGAATAAAGCAAAAAAGAGAGTTCATATAATTGAAGGACTTAAGATTGCACTTGAAAATCTTGATGCAGTTGTCAGGTTAATTAAAAGTTCATCTAATCGTGAAGATGCGAAATCGGGACTTATGAAAAAATATGAACTATCTGATATTCAGGCTAATGCAATTCTCGAACTTCAATTGTATAAATTAACAGGTCTTGAAATAGAAAAACTTGAAGATGAATATAAAAAACTTCTTGAAAAGATAGATTATTTAAATGGTATTCTTTCGGATGAAAGAAAAATGCTTGATCTGATAAAAGATGAACTAATAGAATCCGGTAAGGATTTTCAGGATGAACGCAGGACAGAAATAGTCGAAACTGAACTTACAGAACTGAACATGGAAGATATCATTAAAAACGATGAATATGTAATTTTATTTACCAGGGAAGGATACATAAAGAGAACACTTCTTGATTCATACAGGATACAGAACCGGGGCACCATGGGAAAAAGAGGGTTCGGTCTTAAAGAAGAAGATATGATCAATAATATCTTTGTTGCGTCAGCTCATGATTATATTCTTGTATTTACAAAAAAGGGAAGGATGTTCTGGAAAAAGGTCTATGAAATTCCCGAAGGAGATACAACCGGGAGAGGAAAACCAATCAACAGAATTCTTGGAATTCATGAAGACGAAAAAGTCTGTTCCGTGATAAATGTTAAAGAGTTCTCGGAAGATAAATTTGTCATGCTTTTTTCAAGAAAAGGGTTTGTAAAAAAAACAAGATTATCAAGATTTTCACGACCCAGATCTTCGGGAATAATCGCTGCAGATGTTGGTGAGGATGATGAACTCTTCGAAGCTAAGATTACAAACGGCAATAATGATATTATTATGGGGTCGCATAACGGAAAAGCAATAAGGTTCAATGAGAATAATGTGAGGGAGATGGGCAGAGGAGCCAGAGGTGTTCACGGAATGAGAATATCCGTGGATGATTTTCTGGTCGGAGCAGATATTATAGGTGAAAATGACAAATATATATTAACATTAACCGAGAATGGATACGGAAAAAAATCATCCCTCGATCTTTACAGGCTGCAGAACAGAGGCGGAAAAGGACTTATTAATATATCAATAAATGAAAAAATAGGTTCTGTAATTGGAATAACCGTACTCAATGACACTGATGAAATTATTCTCTCTTCACAGCTTGGTGTTGTTAATAAGCAGACATCCACACAGATAAGATCACAAGGAAGGGCAACCCAGGGAGTAAAAATCCTGAATCTCAAAGATGGGGACAAACTGGTTTCACTTGAAAAGGTAAGAGTTTCAGAAACCGGTGACACATCATTTAATGAAGAAGATTGATAAAAAAACTGTCGTAAGATTTGCCCCGTCACCAACCGGCCATCTTCATATCGGAGGAGCCAGAACTGCACTTTTTAATTATCTCTTTGCAAAAAGCAGAGGAGGCGATTTTATCCTCAGAATTGAAGATACTGACAGGGAAAGATCTTTAAAGTCAATGTCTGATGAAATAATAGAGGGGCTCTCCTGGCTTGGATTAAAGTGGGATTCCGGTCCGATTTTTCAATCTGAAAGAGCCGGGTTATATAAAAAATATGCTAATTTACTTCTAAAAAAAGAGCTTGCTTATAAATGTTTTTGTACAAAAGATGAAATAAAGAAAAGAAGTCTTAGTGGAAATAGAAGAGTTTCATATAAATATGACCGTTTTTGTCTTAATTCTGAAAATACAAAACAAGCTTTAAATGAAAATAAGCCATACACTATCAGATTCAGAGTTCCGGATGGCCACACGGAGTTTAAAGACAGAATTCACAAAAAATTGAAAATTAATAATGAGGAGATAGAAGATTTTGTTTTGGTAAGGTCTGATGGTTCTCCGACATATCAGTTGAGCGTTGTTGTTGATGATATAGAGCTTGGAATTACAGATGTAATCAGAGGAGATGATCATATATCCAATACTTACAAACAAATACTTCTATTTATAGCCCTGGAGAATAAAACTCCAAAGTATACTCATCTTCCACTGGTTCTTGGACCGGACAGGAGAAAATTAAGCAAAAGACATGGAGAGGTATCACTTCTGGAATTTAGGAAAAGAGGATACCTGCCGGGTTCTCTCATCACCTATTTTTCACAATTATCATGGATCCCCGGGGATGTTAATGAAATTTTTTCTCTTGATGAATTGGTAAACAAATTTTCTCTTGAGAAAGTCTCAAAAAATTCCCCGATCTTTGACTATGAAAAACTTAAATTTTTAAATTCAATTGCTATCAGGAATTGGGAACCTGAAAAAATTGCAGAATGTCTCTTTGAAAATTATCTTGATGAAGATAAGTTCAAAAATATCAGTAAATCACAAATTACCGATCTGATAAAACTTGTAAAACCGAGAATTAAGCTGATTACAGATTTCTCAGAGCAGTTCGAGCGTTTCCTGTTTGGAAACTTTTCATATAAAAAAGAGGATATAAAAACAGCAGGCTTTTCAAAATCAATTTCAGTCAATCTGAAGAAATTTTCCAATAATCTGAATACTTCGAAAGATTTTAGTTCATCTGAAATTGAAAAAATCACAAGAGATACGGCAGAGATACTTAACCTTGAAGCAAAAGATCTTATTCACCCTTCAAGATATGCACTTCTTGGAATGAAGGTCAGTCCATCTATATTTGATGTTTTTGAATTCCTTGGAAAAGAAGAATCTATATTAAGAATTAATAATTTTATCAACTATCTGAATAAAAATGCTTTTTCCGATTAAAGATTACAACCCGACAAAATCGATCGCATATGTGACAATTTTTCTGATTGCTTTAAATATTGCCGTTTTTTTTTTCCAGGGAGTAGTGTCAGAGAAAAGCTTAAACTATTATGTGAACAGATACTCAATGGTTCCATACGAAATCACACATCTGAAAAATGTAAAAATTTTAATCGGCAGGGATTCATGGGGTTATCCTGTATTTGAAAAGAGAACTATTGCACCGGTTGCATCTATAGTTTCTTCAACCTTTATGCATGGTTCCTTCATGCATCTGTTAGGTAATATGCTGTTTTTATGGATATTTGGAAATAATATTGAAGATTATCTTGGAAAATTCAAATTTCTGATTTTTTATCTTCTGGCGGGAATTTCGGCATCTTTAGTCCATATTTTATTTAATCTTGGTTCAACAATTCCTGTTATCGGAGCGAGTGGAGCTGTTTCGGGAGTGATGGGTGCATATCTTATTTTATATCCTAAAGCAAAGGTAAAAACCCTGGTACTGATAATTTTTATTATCACATTTATAGATATTCCCGCTTCAGTATTC
>CAZNLS010000049.1:0-18381 GCA_964573895.1 uncultured Clostridia bacterium | reverse complement strand
TCTAACCATCTGGATGATTGACCTGGACGTATTTCCCCTGACAATGGAATCGTCAACAAGTAGAATATTTTTTCCTTTAAAAACGCTTTCAATAGGATTTAATTTTTTATAAATAGACTCTTGTCTGATTTTGTCACCCGGCATTATAAATGTTCTTCCGATGTACCTGTTTTTGACAAGACCTTCTCTGTATTTAAGTTTCATGAGACGTGCAATCTCTATTGCTGCAGCCCTGGATGAATCCGGGACGGGAACAACCACATCTATATTAAGATTTAAGGGTTGAATTTTATTAACTATTGCTCTTCCCAGTTCAACCCTGGATTTATAGACATTGATTTTATTCAAATATGAATCAGGCCTGGCGAAATAAATATATTCAAAAATACACGGCCTGTGAGGTTTTGATGATATTTTCTTTTTAAAAACATTTTTTTTGTTGTCTATAAAAATAGCAGATCCCGGCTCGAGATCTTCAATAGTTTTAAAGCCCATGACTTCCAATGAGACACTTTCAGAAGCAAATCCGAATGAAGGTACCATTTTTCTTTTTTCGGTTCCGTATAGCAGGGGCCTCAAACCGTAAGGATCTCTAAATCCGACCATCCCTTTTCCGGCAATATAGAATACAACAGAATAACTCCCCTTCACTTTTTTATAGATATATTCTACGGCATCAAAAATAATTTTGGGTGAAATTTCCTTTACTTTAAGTTTATCAAGATAATCTGCGAATACATTCAAAATCACTTCCATATCAGAGTTGGAGTTAACTATGCGAAACGATTTTTCGAATAGTTCCTTTTTTAGTTCTAAAAAATTTGTTACATTCCCGTTGTGAGCTCCTGCAATTCCAAAAGGTGTATTAACCCAGTAAGGTTGAGCATCTTCAACCGATCCTTCCCCAATCGTCGGATATCGCGTATGACCGATCCCGACATTTCCAACTAACCTCGAGACATTTCTCTGGTCAAAAATATCCCTGACAAGCCCATTACCTTTTTTTAAATGAAAGGTGCCGTCATAGGTTAAAATCCCGGCAGAATCCTGACCCCGATGCTGGATCGTAAGCATTGAATTGTAGAGTTTTTGAATGACTTGCTCGTTATCTAATATCCCTATCACTCCACACATTTCGAATATATAACCCCAATAGCCATAAAAGTCAAGACAATGATCTATGATTGTGCTCCATGACCGAAAAAATTTATAAAATCCGTACTATATGGTAGAATCTGAATAATGGGAATGAGAATCGCTGTAATTTCAGATTCACATGACAATGTTGAAAATTTAAAAAAGGCAGTAGTCTGTGCAAATGAAAGGAATTGTGAACACCTTTTCCATCTCGGTGACATAGTTTCTCCTCTTGCAGCAGGCGTACTAAAAGGATTTAATGGGAAAATAAATGCTGTTTTCGGCAATTGTGACGGGGATAAAATAGGATTGATGAGGGTGATATCTGATTTGGGAGGTGATATAAACACTTCTCCTGTGAAGATTAATCTTGAACAGAAATTGTTTGTATTGATGCATGCACCCGTTTTAATTGATCAATTGGCAGGTTCCGTTGATTATATACTTTATGGACACTTGCATAAACATGAGATCAGTGAGAAAAACAATACCGTAATAATAAATCCCGGAGAAACAGCCGGGCTATCCGAGGAACCGGGAATGGTCTTTCTTGATCTGAGCACCGGAGATATTGAAACGATAAAATTGCTGTAATGTCAGGAGCGGAATTTTAAATGGAAATTATACTGTTGTCACTAATTATATTCCTGGCAATAGTTTTTTTCATGCTTGAAGTCAGTTTTAAAAGTTTTTCAAAAATTGCCTTAACGGGTTTTCTCGAAGATATTGAAAATAAAAAGAAAGTCAAAATGGATCTTATAAGCAATTATGAAGCTGTAATTAATTCTCTGCGGGCATTCACATTTTTCCTTCAATTACTGCTTTTCAGTTACTCCTATTATGTTTTAATTAGAATCGGTAACAAAAATTCTTTTGCTTTAATCTTTCTTATTTTACTATTTTTGACACTATTTGATTTCCTCCTGTATTCCTTTGCATTTTTTTTTAAAGAAAAAATCCTTGATAAGCTTTTACCTCTTCAGATTATTCCATGGTACTTTTTTTATCCGGCAAATTTTATTTTTTCAAATTTCGTGAAGAAGAGAATTTCTAACCGTGAAAGTGATGCGGATGATCTTAGTGAGCGGGAAATGGAAGTGTTTATAGAAGAGGGAAGAAAAGATGGAATAATTGAAAAAGAGGACAGGGAAATGATCGAAAGTGTCCTTGAATTTGGGGATACACTGGTCAAAGAAATAATGACCCCGAGAGTTGATATGCAGTATATTGAAAAAGATATTGAGATTGATGAGCTTGTAAATTTTGTAAATAAAACAAAAAAATCAAGATATCCGGTAATCTCCGGAAGAGTGGATAATATCATCGGTATAATTTTGACAAAAGATATATTTAAATATTGGAAGAATGAGGAGTTTCAATTAAAAAATATTCTCAGGGACCCCTATTTTATTCCTGAAACAATGAGAATTCTTGAGTTACTGAAAGATATGCAGAAATTGAAGCAAAAATTTGCAATTGTCGTTGATGAATTTGGAGGAGTCTCCGGAGTTGTAACCATGGAAGATCTGATAGAGGAAATTGTAGGTGAGATCCAGGATGAATATGATGAAGATATCGACCGGATTATTATGGAAAACGGGACATATTTGGTAAAAGGAGATACTGATATATCTGAATTAGGAGATGCTTTAGCTCTGAAGATCGAAGAGGAAGATGATTTCCAGACCGTATCGGGATTAATAAATTTTAAACTTGGAAAAATACCAAAAAAAAATGAGGAAGTAGTTATTGGGAATCTGGTATTTAAAGTAGTTGAAATTGAAAATAACAGGATAAATAAGGTGAAAATCAGCCGTGATGAAAAAAAAAATAGTTAAAAATTCAGGTTATGTAGCGCTTGTAGGAAGAACGAATGCCGGGAAGTCCACATTTCTGAATGCAATCCTTGAAACAAAAGTTTCAATAGTATCGGATAAACCTCAGACAACAAGAAGACGGATTTTAGGCATTAAATCAACTGACAGAGGGCAGATTGTTTTCTTTGATTCACCGGGGATTCATAAACCTAAATTTAAACTGAATGAAAGAATGATGAAAGATGTTCACAACTCACTTGCAGATGCAGATATAATTCTTTATTTCATTGATATTTCCGCAAGAGAAGATGACCGGTTTATTCTCGAACTAATAAAGGAAAAGAAGTGTGTGTTTTTAATGATAAATAAAATTGATCTTTATAATAAATCAAGGATTTTAAAAAAGATTGATTCCATGAAGGATCTTCATCCCTGGAGTGAAATTATTCCTCTCTCTGCATTAAATAAAGACAATATTGATTTAACTGAAAAACTTATTTATGAAAATTTACCTGAATCTGAGAATTTATTTTACAGTGAGGATCTTTCAACTGTCCAATCAGTGGAATACTATTTATCAGAATTGATCAGAGAGAAAATACTTAACCAGACTGAAGATGAGCTCCCTTTTACTACTATGGTAAGTATTAAAGAAATAAAAGACCGGGGAAAAGTTATATATATAAGAGCTGAAATTTATGTCGATACGCTTTCACAAAAAAAAATTATTATCGGAAAAAACGGTAAAAAGTTAAAGAAAATCGGTGAAGATTCCAGGCTTGAAATAGAGGAATATTATGAGAAAAAGATTTTTCTGGATCTTTATGTAAAAGTTGTATCTGACTGGAGAAATTCGAGGACGATTCTAAGCGAATCTTTTAACTGACTTCTTTTATATCTTTCTATTTGTATTTTATTGACTTGAAACAAAAAATATAAGAAAATTACTCTCATATTATGTGATTTTGAATAGTCAATCCATTGGAGAACAATATGAATGATGAAAAAAAGGTAAACTGGAAAGATACATTAAATCTTCCGAAGACAGACTTCCCTATGAAAGCACGCTTAAATATTAAGGAGCCTGAACTTTTAAAGGTTTGGGAAAAAATCAAGCTGTACGATAAAATATTGTCAAAAAATGATGATAAACCCTCCTATATGCTTCATGACGGTCCTCCTTATGCAAACGGACATATCCATCTTGGACATGCCCTGAACAAAATTCTTAAGGATTTTATTGTCAAGACAAAAAGTATGGAAGGATTTAAAGCTCCTTATAAACCGGGCTGGGATTGCCATGGTCTTCCCATTGAGATTAAAGTAGATAAAGCGCTTGGAAATAGTAAAAAAGGCATGGATGTCTCTTCAATAAGACAAAAATGCCGGGATTATGCTGAAAAATATATCGATATACAGAGGGATGAATTTAAAAGACTTGGAGTATTTGGGGATTGGGATAATCCTTATATGACAATTGATCCGGTGTATGAATCCTATATTCTGAAAGCGTTCAGATCATTTGCAGAAAAGGGAAATATTGTTCGAAAAAAAAGACCGGTATACTGGTGTACTTCATGCCACACAGCACTGGCTGAAGCCGAAGTTGAATATGATGATCATACTTCCCCATCTATTTATGTAAAGTTCAGGTTAAGTGATTATCCGGATTTTTTGGATGAATTCAGTAACAGGGAGATTTATGTGTTGATATGGACGACAACTCCATGGACAATTCCTGCAAATCTGGCTGTAGCTGTCAAAGAAGATTATGACTATGCTCTATTTGAAATGAATAATGAATTATATATTGCAGCAGAACTTTTAATTCCTGTAATTGCCGATATTGTCGGTGAATCCTACAAAATATTAAAGAAATTTAAAGGAGAAAGTCTAAAAGGGCTGAATACATATCATCCGTTAATAGAAAGGAATTCTATTATAATAACTACAGATTACGTAACTCTTGAACAGGGAACAGGATGTGTACACACTGCGCCCGGGCATGGTGAAGATGATTACAGGGCCGGTCTTGAGTACGGGCTTGATATTTATGCGCCTGTCGGGCCAACAGGCTTATTTGATGAAACTGTGCCTAATTATTCCGGGAAAAATATATTTGATTCCAACGCATTAATAGTCAAAGACCTTGACCGCTCCGGAAAACTTCTCTACTCTGATAATATCAATCACTCATATCCTCATTGCTGGAGATGTAAAAACCCTGTTATTTTCAGAGCAACAGCTCAATGGTTCATTGCAATGGATACAGCTGAATTAAGGAAAACAGCTCTAGAAGCTATAAAAAAAGTCGGATGGATCCCTAAATGGGGAGAAGAGAGAATCTCAAATATGGTTGAAAACCGGCCTGACTGGTGTATATCCAGACAAAGAAACTGGGGAGTACCGCTTCCTGTTTTTTTCTGCGATGAGTGTGATGAAGCTGTTGTTAGTCCTAAGCTGATTGATAATGTAATTCAGATATTTGAAAAAGAGGGATCAGATTCCTGGTACAAAAAATCAGTTTCTGAGTTTATTCAGGAAGGAACAAAATGTGAAAAATGCGGAAGTGAAAAATTCAGGAAGGGTGCTGATATACTTGATGTCTGGTTTGAATCAGGGTCCTCTTTCGGAGTACTCGAGAATAGCAAAAACCACTCATTCCCGGCTGATATGTACCTTGAAGGAGGTGATCAATACAGAGGATGGTTTCATTCGTCACTGCTTGTGGGTATAAGCTATAAAAATCAGTCACCCTATAAAAATGTTTTAACTCACGGTTGGGTACTTGATCATAAAGGAAGAGCAATGTCAAAATCTGTGGGAAATGTGATATCACCACAGGAAATAATTAAGGATAAAGGTGCTGAAATTCTCAGGTTATGGGTTGCAATGGTTAATTATAAGGAGGATATCAGACTTGGAGATGAAATACTTGCAAGAGTTGTTGAAAGCTACCGGAAAATCAGAAATACCTGGAAATTTATGCTTGGAGTAATGCATGATTTTTCTCCTGATGAAAATCTGGTTGATGATAAATATTTTGGTGAACTGGAAAGATATATCCTTTTTAAATTAAATATATTAAAAAAGAAAATTCTAAACGCCTATCAAACATTTGAATTCCATGTTATTTTTCACGCAATCTCAAATTTCTTCATAAATGATCTTAGTTCATTTTATCTTAATATAACAAAAGATACTCTATATTGTAATCTTAAAAACTCAACTGAGAGACGGATTGTACAAACTGTAATTTTTCGTTTATTGAAGGAAACTACATTATTGCTCTCCCCCATTCTCTCTTTTACAACAGAAGAAGTGTGGGAACACCTCCCACGGTTTTTTGGAAAAGAGGAGTCAGTCCACCTTCACCTCTTTCCCGAATTAAATAAGAAATATAATGCGTTTGAAATGGAAGAAAAATGGGCAATTCTTATGGGATTAAGAGAAGAAGTTCTTAAAAATATTGAAGATGCAAGAAATGAAAAGATAATTGGTGATTCTCTTGAAGCTGAAGTGAAAATTGTTATTGCAAAAGATAAATATGAAAAAATCAAAGATTGCGAGGAGATTCTTAAATTTATATCAGTTATTTCTAAAGTTAAGTTATCATCCGGTGATCCTGAAAATATAAAAGTCACAAAATTTGATGGTTCCAAATGCCCACGCTGCTGGAACTGGTTTGAGAAGAGTGATGACGGAGAACTTTGTCCTCGTTGTCAATCTGTTGTAAAATCAATCAATGAATAAATACGGAGACAAATATAAATACCTGTTATTGCCAATTGCAATAATCATTTTTGATCAAATCACCAAATATCTTATACGGTCTTCATATTCTGTTTTTGATCATGATGAAGTTATTAAAGGTTTTTTCAGAATAGTATATGTGAGGAATAATGGAGCTGTCTGGGGATTGTTTTCCGGGCATAAAAATCCATTGATAACAATTCTCATTACTATTGGTGCGATTGCGGCATTGATAACAGTAATTATCCTTTTTTTCAGGAGTAAAAATATATCAAAAACTGAAATGACCGCTTTGGCATTCATATCCGGTGGTGCAATTGGCAATATAATTGACAGAGTGGCTTTAGGATATGTTGTGGATTTTATTGAGATTTATATTAAGCAATACAGATGGCCGGCTTTCAATGTTGCAGATTCATTCATTTCTATAGGAATGGTATTACTGATTTTTTCAATTTTTAAAAGTGGTAAAAAACAACTTTCGATAAAAGGAGATTAATATGCATCCAGTTCTTTTTAAAATAGGGCCTGTAACAATTCATACTTATGGATTCCTTTTAGCGCTGGGAGTCTTGATGGCAATAATCCTGATGCTGAAATTATCAAAAGATGAAGGAATGGACCAAAAAATAGTTTCTGATATGATTTTTTATACACTGATAATAGGTCTAATCGGTGCAAAAATATATCTCTTCATTATCGATTTTGATTTTTACTTAAAAAATCCTTCAGATATTGTTGAGTTATTTACACAGGGTGGCGTTTTTTACGGTGGCCTGATCTTTGGACTTGCATTTGCCGTCTGGTTCATAAAAAAGAAAGGATTAAACATGAGAAAGATAGGCGATATGGCAGGACCATCTGTTGCACTTGCACATTTTTTTGGAAGACTTGGCTGTTTTAGTGCAGGATGCTGCTGGGGAAGAGATGCATCAGGATGTTCAATAGGTGTTGTTTTCCCGGAACTGAATCAAACAACGGGAGTACCTGCCGGAAGTTATATATTTCCCACTCAATTGATGGAGGCTGCTCTAAACCTGCTTAATTTCTTTATTTTGTTCATAGTTTATAAAAAAAAGAAGAAATTTGACGGGCAGGTATTTGCATTATACATTTTTAACTATTCGATAATTAGATTTTTTGTAGAATTTTTCAGGGGTGATCCTGACCGTGGATATATATTCGGAAGCATGCATGATCCTTTTTTAAGTTTATCTATCCCCCAGCTCATCAGTTTAGTCGGAATTATTTTATCGATATATCTTTATATAAGATTCAAAAAGAAAATCATTGATTAAGAAGAATAAATGCCCGGTATTCGGAAGGTTATCACATCAGATGGAAATCACGGACGTTTGGATAAATTCCTGGCGTCAAAGTTCAAGGAAATATCCAGGTCTTCAATTGAGAAAATTATAGTTGCGGGATATGTTAAAATTGAAGGTGAGGTGATTGTAAAGAAGAATCACTTTGTAGCTCTCGGCAATGAAATTTCTCTGAATATTCCTGAAAAATTTTTCAATAAAGCCGTTAAAATTACAGATGGGAATTCACTGGAAATATTATTCGAAGACAAACATATATTAATAATAGAAAAACCATCAGGTATATCGGTTCATCCGGGATCAGGTAATAAAAAGATAACTATTTCCGATATATTCGCTCACTTATATCCGGATGCCGAAACTACCGGAGGCAACCCGCGTCCGGGTATAGTACACCGGCTGGATAAAGGGACTTCCGGACTACTTATAATGGCAAAAACATCTTTGGCTCTAAAAAAACTTCAGAGTCAGTTCAAAAAAAGAGAGGTAAAAAAAAAATATTATGCAATTGTGGAGGGAAGAGTAAGAATAAGACATGGAGCAATTGATAAATATCTCACAAGAAATCCATACGACAGGCGTAAATATATTGCAGTTGAAAATATCAATAATTATCATTCTGAAAAAATAAGGGATGCGTATACAAAATATTCTGTTATTAAAGAATTTAAGAATTATTCATATTTAAAATTTATGCCTGAGACTGGACGAACCCATCAATTAAGGGTCCATTCTGCATCAATTGGGAATCCTATTCTTGGTGATGATCTCTATGGAAAGAAAAATCGTTCTTTTTCCAGACTTGCTTTGCACGCGTGCGAGATAAAATTTAAACATCCTGCAGGTTTAGGAAAAATAACTGCCTATTCTCCATTTCCACGGGAACTTAGAAATTTCTTGTTATCCCTCAAAACCGGACTACCGTCTCAATATGATTGAATCTGATCCCTCAATGATATATAATTAACTTCAATGATTAATTCCGGAAAATTAAAGATTTTGATTATTTTTACAGCATTTTTTTTGATAAGTTTTTGTTCGAAAAAAACTGACTCTAACACAAAAAATGATACAAAAAATTTATCTCAATCCAAGCTGATTAACTCCCGTATTATATTGCAAATTAATGATAAATCATTTACAAATGAAAATTTCAAAAATTATCTTGCAGGTAAATACCGTGATATACTAACCGGCAACAACCTTGATAAATCCGGGCTTTTATCCAGACTATTTGACTCATTTATTGATCAGTCAGTACTCCTCTATTATGCTGATAAAGATGGTGTAGAAGTAAGTGCAAAAGAGTTTTCAGATTATATAAAAAATCATAATCTCCATGAAAGTAAATATAAAAAGGAGATGATAATCAGGAATTTAAAAATCGAAAAATATCTTTTTAATAAAATTTATAAAAATATTATTATATCATCCGGTGAAATAAAAAATTATTATAGAAAACAATCTAAGGAATTCAGACGGAAAAGCGAATTAGAACTCTACCAGATATTTGTCACAAGCAAAGAAAAAGCAGTTAAAATAAGAGGAGAACTTCTGAACTTCCCAAAAAACTTTGAAAAAATAGCTGCTGAAAACTCCCAACCCGGTATGCCTGGAAAGAGCGGGTTTATAGGGAAATTTGAAAAAGGAGATCTCCCAAAAGAGATGGAAGATGTCGTTTTCTCTCTTAAACTTAATCAAATCAGTCGAATTCTTGAAACTAAATTCGGTTTTCATATTTTTAAGGTTACAAAACGAAGAGGTGCCAGAAAACAGTATTTAAAAAATGTTGAGCATCTGATCCGTGAAAAATTAAAAAGTGAAAAGATTGAAACAACTTTAAAAAATCTTATTTCAGAATTAAAAAATAGTGCCGATGTTACTATTAAAAAAAAGAATCTGTTCTTTAATTATGTAGAATCACAAGGAGAAATCAATGAAAAAATTAATTCCCATATTTTCAATAGTAATAATACTATTGATCTCATCTGCTATCAGAAGTGAAACTCTGGATGAAATCTATGCTATTGTAAATGATGAAATTATTACATATTCAGAACTTAGAACATTTGAGACAGGTATGATTCAGGAAATGAAAACAAGATTATCAGGAAAACAGCTTGATGCTCAGATGAAAGAATTAAAAAAAAACCTTTTAAACATGCTGATCGGAAGAAAAATACTGTTATCTAAGGCAAAAGAAAAAAAATATGATCTCAATCAATATTTAAAACTCGTCATAAAGGAAATTATGAAAAGAAATAATCTTAAAAATGAAGAAGAGCTGAAGTTGGCTTTAAGATCACAGGGATTATCGATTGAACAATTCAAAAAACAGAGACTCAGCCAGCTTATGCAGGAAAGATATATTCAGGAAGAAGTTGGACAAAAGATCAAAGTAGATGCCTCAGAGGTTGTTGATTATTACAGAAAAAACAGTAGTAAATATTTAAATCCGGAAAAGATCACTCTTCACTGCATTTTTTTAAATAAAGATTTATATTTCTCCGGTGATCTGCGAAAAGAAAAGATGAAAAAAATATTGGGAGAACTCAATAGAAAAGGTTCAAACTTTGAAAAGATTGCATCAATGTACTCTGATCTTGATACAGGTGATAACAAATATCTTCTTGGAACTTTTTCCTATGGAGATCTCGACAAAAATATCGAAAAAGAGGTGAAATCTTTAAAAGAAGGTAAAGTATCGAAATGGATTAGTACAGATTCAGGATGGTATTTGATAAAGGTTGTTAAACGCGTCCCTGAACATCTTACTGAATTAAAAAAAGTAAAAGATAAAATTAAACAAAGATTATCGGAGAAAAAAAGAACCGGAGCAATAAAGACACTTATTGAAGATCTGAAAAAAGAAAGTTACATAAAAATTATAAAAAATTATAAATAATCAGAACTAAATATTTATAAATAAACCCCCGGTGATACGGGTTTTATTTACAGCTTTATAATTTAAAAATCTGATATCAAAACGTACAGAAAATATTTTTCCAAAAAATATATAAATGCCACCACCAAAAAAAGAGAATGTATTATAGCTCTTTAATTCAAGTGAAAATTTTGTAAAATCCGTCCCAAAACCAATCAGGGCATATGGAGAAAAGGTGCCAAATTTTGGTTTTAATTTAATTCCCGTAGTAATAGACTTGTTATCTGCATCCGGGTTACTTACAAGCTCATATTCAACTTTTAGGAGAGGTAGCAGCATCCCCATCCCTACTGACAATCCAAAATTTAAACCGGTTTCTTTATTTGTATTTCCGAGTATAAATCCCATTTCAACTGAATATAAATTTATCGAAATAATAAATGTTGATAATATTAAAACTAATACTATTTTTAATTTCATTTTAATTTGATTTTCCTGAATATTGGCCGACCATAATAATCAAGTTTAACATTAACAATATTTTTTTTCAAATACAGTGAATAATTTTCCTGGTTAAGCGGTAAAACAAGTCCGTTTGATATTATTGAAGTTACATCTTTTGAATATCTGTCCATTAGAAATTCATTGTTTTTTAACATACTTATTTCCTGAAGTTCTTTGATCATTGTTAAATATTTTTCATTCATCCTTGAGAATACTAATTCATTTAATATCTTTTTTAATTTAAATACAATATTTGTTCTCTTCATAAAAAATTTCTGTGAAAGAAAGAATCTTATATTTCTATTACTCCCCAAAAAATCTCTGATTTGATTATCCTCAATATAATTAAAAGTTATATTCAGTCTTTTATATTTATTAAGAAATTTATTTAGATCATTTTCATGTTTTTTTAAAGAAGAAGTTGCATAAACAGTTATTTTTGAGTACCTGAGGATAGAAATTATTTTTCTTGATGAGAATTTTTTTATATTCATTGAAATTGGTGACTCATCTTCAGAGGTTAGAGAATTTAGTGCAGAAAAATTCAAATTGGAGAAGAAGGATCTGAAAAGCGAAAAAAGTGCTATTTTTGTGTTTTTGCCTGTTTTTCCATATGGGAATGACAGATAATAATTCTGATATATTCCGCCATTAATTTCGCGGTAATTATCTTTTTTTAAATTTCTCTCTGATAAAAAAATATCAGGATAGAAGAAATCATAAAACACTATTTTAACCCGGCGTAGATAACTTCTGCCTCCCGGATAGAAGAGGTTTGGCTTTAAATTAATGAATTTTCCACGTTCCCATCTCTCGGGAATAAAAATACCTGAAAATGATTTTTCATTCATTGAAAGGAGTACCAATTCAGGCGCTGACAGGTCATATAATATTTTAGGCTGATTATAATTCAATTGTATAAATAAAGAGTCACTATCTGATTTCATACTTTTAATCGCTCTCCGGAATCTGTTTGAAACAATCATCTCCTTAGTAAGAAATATCTTCAATGAGAATTTAAGACTATCAGGTGTTATCGGAGTTCCGTCAGAAAAACTTAGATTTTTTTTTAATTTTAATGTAACAAGTTTTTTGTCAGAATCGTATGAGAATGAACTGAACAGATTTGAACTAATTTCATTATCTTCATCAAGATAAAAAAAATTTTCGTATATAAGTGAAAAAAAAATCGAATTTGAATAACTTGACGCAGAGTAACTAAAACTAGAAGGTTCATTAAGTCTTATTGTTACTTCTCCTCCATACTCTGGTTTTATAGCACCCGAAAGTACAGATGAAATAAGTATAAATATAAAAATGCTAATTTTTTTCAATATTTTTGCTCCAGAATTGTATTACAGGATTTTTTTCTTTCTCAGGATTAATTAACTTAATCCATAAGCCATTCTTTCCTAATAGTTTTCCTTCTGAAATGGAGTCAATCAGATAATCAGTTTTATTTAAATATACAGGTGATGAAAATAGGTTTTCAACTTTAAAGAATTTCAATTCATCAGATTTTGTTACAAAAGATGATGTAATAATCCAATTATCATTAAGAGAACCTATAGCATATCCAAACTTGTTTTCAGAAGAATAGATGCTATTCATTGCACTGTCATAAATTCTGATATTATAATTTTTATCTACAATAATAATATTTCTTAATAATTCCCCGCTTTTAAGAATTGATATTGAATAAAAATCTTTAATACTTTTCTGAAGGATACGGGAGTTTGCAGATATCCCGCCACTGATATTCATTAAATAAACTGAACCATTAAAAAAATTTTGGGCGGGTTGATATTTTATTCCAATCAGATTTAAACTCCCGTTTATCTCAACAATTTTTATGGGAATCATATTTATACGGATGATCTCTCTTAAATCACTATTTTTTTGATTGTATTCAAAGATTATAGATTCTTCCAAAAAATTTCCCCCGACAGCAACCAGTTTCCTGCCATTCAGTGTAAATATGAATGATTTCCCCTCAAAAACATGTGGGAAATAAAATGGTCTCTTCCACCTTATACTTTTTGTTGCCAATTTCTTAATACTTTTGTTCACTAATTTGAAAATTACTATTCTATCTGTGTAAAACAGGGTTAGCAATTGACTTTTATTGCCCTCGGGTGAAATAGTTTCTATTGTATTTACATCTAAAAAATTCAAACGCGCATTCATCTCATATTGTTTAATAAAACCGGTAGTTTGGAATGAATAGTTAATATGTTTTATGTATAGATTTTCTCCCCTGGAAATTTTTGATTCATAATATTTAATCCCTTCAATTCTATCAAATTTCCTGGAAAAAAAAGTTAATCCCGCCCCAATGTTTCCCCTGTTATTAATTAGTTTTATTGATATTAAATATTTAATGTTTGTTAAACGATTGGAATTGAAAGCAGATTTATTATTACTGAATCCAATCAGATTATCAATAAATTTCGTCTCTGTATCCCTTTCAACCCTCGAAATCAGCAGCTGATAAAATTTCTGGACCTGGATATCATTAAAGGTTGAACTGTTTTCCAAAACTGAAATTGAGAATGTACTATTTTTTCTAATTTTGAAAAATTTAATTATCCCCTCCCCTGCTTTATTAGCAAGTTCTTCCAAGCCTGATGAATAAACAGAAATTGAGATCAATAATGAAATTAGTATTAGTAGAAAACATTTTTTCAAATTCGATTTACCTCTATTTCTCTAATTTAATATTCAGTTTTATCTTAAGCTCCAATTCATCAATATTTTTTGGCAGTTTTACCTGAACCGGGACTTCAATAACTTTGATAGACTTTTTTTTTGATTGAATTTTCTTCTTGTTCTCAGAATTATCCAGGATGCTGTTTCTATCAAGAATAAGAGGATCTGAACTGTCTTTTAATACTGTTCTGAGATCTTCATCATTTTCAGGAATTTCTTCCGGTATTTCAACTTCATTAAGATTTTCATTGAGATCAAAAATTTCATCTTCATTTGAGATTGAAGATTTTTCATTTTCATCTATTGGAGACGTAAGTTCCATAACATTTTCTTCTTCTGTATCTCCGGATATTTTTGCAATATTATTGTTCTCTTCCGGATCGGGTGTTAGAGAGGTAATCTCATCTTTTGAGAACATAACGGTTTTATCTTTTTGGAAAATAGTCAATTTATTCTTCAGATAGATAATAACCATCTTCATGATTGCATGAAGTGCCTCGTGTATATTCTCACCTGTTGTTGCTATCGTGGGGAAAAAAGGCCTGTTTTCTCCGTTAAGATCCTTATTCATAGAATCAATAGTAAGAATATCCCGAAGATCACGTTTGTTAAATTGGAAAATGAGTGGAATTTCATCTAATGAAATACTATTCTCCTTTATATTCTCTTTGAGATTCCCAAAGCTTTCAATATTCTGATCTCTTAATTCTTTCTGGGAATCTGCAACAAAAACTATACCGTCAGCACCCTGCAGAACCAATTTTCTTGTTGTGTTATATGCTACCTGCCCCGGAACAGTGTAAAGCTGAATTTTTATTGAATAATTACCAAGATTTCCAATCTCGATTGGAAGAAAATCGAAAAACAGGGTCCTGTCGCCATCTGTATCAAGAGTAATTAATTTCCCTTTTTTTTTGAATTCTTTGCTGTTAAAGACTTCTTTTAAACATGTTGTTTTTCCGCTTAGTGCCGGCCCGTAATAGACTATTTTTACAGTTATTTCCTTATTATTGTAGTTTACAAATGCCATTCAATTATTAAAAAGGGTCATCATAAGGCATTTCATCTATCTGAACTTCAGGAGGTTCACTGGAATTGTTGTTAAGGTCAGATGTACCATTTTTTTTCAGGTTATCATTTCCTCCTGATGAATAAGAACTCTGATTAGAAGCACGGTCAAGAGGAACAATTGTATCTGCAATTATCTCTACTGTTCTTCTGTCCTGTCCGTTTTTATCCTGCCATTTTCTACTCTTAATTTTCCCCTCAACCAGAACAAGTGAACCACGGCTTACACTTTTTTCAACCTTTTTTGCATTATATCCCCATACAACAATATTATGCCATTCGGAGGATTCCTGCCACTGGTTGTTTTTATCCATATATCCTTCTTTTGAAACAAGTGTAAATTTTGCCACATCTCTTCCGAGATTAGGTATATGACTAACTTCCGGTTCTCTCGGTTGAACATTACCTACGAGAATCACTTTGTTTAGACTTTTTATATTTCCAGCCATTTTAATCGTTTACATCCCTGATTTTTTGTTGTGCAAGAGATGCCTCTTCCGAAAGCGGATACTTTTTTACGAGCTTTTTAAGAACTTTGAGACCTTCATCATTATTGCCGGTTTCAATTAAAGCATATCCCATTTTCAGAAGTGCATCCGGCACTTTATCACCATCACTATATTCACTTATAAGTTTTGAGAACGAACTTATTGAATTTTTATATTCCTTTTGAGCGTAGTAACATTCTCCTATCCAGTAAAGTGAATTGTCTGCAAGGGCATTTTTTGGGTAATATTTTAAAAATTGGGTAAAACCGCTAATTGCGAGTTTGTAATTCTTTTTTATATAATCAGAATAAGCGGTATAATAGATATTGTCAGGCGTATCAATAGCACTATTATCTCCTGTAATCCCCTCAGATGAATCGGTCCCGGTTAAGGATTTTACGGAAGATGTTGGTATTTGGATCAACCTGTCATAAACTTTCGACAGATTATTCTTAAGAGTGTTAATCTCCTCTTTAAGAAATTGCAGGCTGAGAGAGATCGTTTCTTTATTTTGTCCCTCGTCAGCCTGGTTTTTTGTTACTGCCGTTAATTTATTATCAATTATTTTTACTTTCTTAAAAAGAGCCGAATAATCCGAACTTAAAGCATTTACCTTTTTTTCCAATTTTAAAATTGAATCTGAAATCTTCTGAAGTTCTGCAAGCAGGAGTTTCGTATCTTTTTTTATAGCATTCAAAGGCAGAATTGAAAATAAGATAAATGAAACTGATAGTGTTAAACGGAATATACGGCTCTTCATTTTGGCAAATAATTTATTTCTTGATTATAACAAACTCATCTCTTCTATTCTGGTAATATGTATTTTCATCCACACCTTTGACCAGCGGTTTACTCTTTCCATAAGAGATTACAGAGATTGCACTCTCTTTAACACCAAGTGAAGTGAGATAGTTTTTTGCCGCCTGAGCTCTCTTTTCCCCAAGAGCCATATTATATTCCACTGTGCCTCTCTCATCACAATGACCTTCAATATTTATTACGACAGATGTGTGTTTTAAAAGCCAGTCTGCATTACTATGAAGAATACTTTTCATATCTTCCCTTATGGAATATTTATCAAAATCAAAATTTATTCTCTTTAAATATCCCTCTTTATTGATCTCTTCGAGAGATTTTTTTTGGAAAATCTCTTCTTCGGTTAACTGAGGTTTATTAATTTTAGGAGCTTCTTCCGCTACTTTTTCGACTTTCACTGGCTGAGGCTCGGTTTTTACTTTTTTCTTGCAAGAATTAAAAAGAAATACAGCCATTAAAACTACTAAAATTGAAATTAATACTCTCTTCATATTTCCTCCTGTTCTAATTAGTATTTATATAATACTAAAAAATAATTGTCAAACAATTTAATTCCTTTTTTGCCATTTGGGCATTTTACTTTCTTCATTTCCGCCTGTGAGTCTTTTTAAATTAGTTCCGTCATAATCAATGCTGTATAGCTGATACTTACCTGATCGGTTCGATGAGAAAATAAGATGACGGCTGTCAGGAGACCATGTCGGGTTTTCATTCCTGCCTGCATTTTCAGTCAGCTTGGAAATTGAGTTGCTTTTAAGTATATAGATATATAAATCAAATCTTCCCTGAATCCTTGATACATATACAATCCTTGTTCCGTCAGGAGACCAGGATGGATTATCATGATAAGACCCCTCAAAAGTTATTCTTCGGACATTAGTTCCATCTTCGCTCATAACATAGATTTGCGGTGTGCCTCCCCTCTGTGAAGTAAATGCAATCTCTTTCCCATTCGGGCTCCAGCAGGGAGAGGAATCAATTACACGATTAAAAGTGAGTCTCTTCTCTTTCCCGGAATCCATATTTCTTACATATATTTCGGCATTAGAAGCGTTCTTAGATGAAGTATATACAATTTTATTCTCCTCTATTGACCAGTCGGCAGAGTAGTTTACGCCACCGGAAGAGATAAGATTATTCTTACCGGTAAATATATTAAACATATATAATTCGGGAGAATTATGTTTATAGGATGTATAAAGTATCTTTTCACCATCCGAACTCCACGATGGAATGATATCGAAATAATCATTAAATGTAATCCGCCTTTGTCTTTTCCCGTCATAATCCATTATGTAGATCTCTGTATTTTTCGTTTTCTTCCTGACATACACAATTTTGGATGTAAAAAATGGTTTTTCACCAAAATGTTTCATCATAGAATCAGCAACCCTGTGAGAGATAAGTCTTACAAATTCTGATTTTCCTCCAAGATTTCTTCCAAATATCATTCTTTCACTAATGACATCGTATACTTTGATAGTAAAAATTATTCTTTTATCAGGTGATACAGTCAACTCACAGGAGACCAATATCTTTGCCTGGATAGATGCCCAGTCTTTGTAGATAATGTCATTCGGATTAAATTTATTTATATAACTGTAATACTCCCGTGGAACCAGTTTAAATACCCTTGAATATTTCAGATCATCCCAAAGTGTTTTGTACAATTCATTTCTTATCTCTTCATTTATCTTGGAACTTCCCGAATACACAATATCAGGTAGTGCAACAGGTATCATAGCAATACCTTTGTTTATTTTTATCCTTATCTCTTCCTGTGAGTAAATCATAGTAAATGTGATAAATATCATTATCAATAAAACAAATGATTTATTAATAAATTTTTTCATTTTCAACTCCTTCTATTTCTTCCATTC
>CAZNLS010000048.1:2534-19216 GCA_964573895.1 uncultured Clostridia bacterium | reverse complement strand
GTATCTTCTGGCGTGAATTTCGGCATCTTTAGTCCATATTTTATTTAACCTTGGTTCAACAATTCCTGTTATCGGTGCGAGTGGAGCTGTTTCGGGAGTAATGGGTGCATATCTGATTTTATATCCTAAAGCAAAGGTAAAAACTCTGGTACTGATAATTTTTATTATCACATTTATAGATATTCCCGCTTCAGTATTCCTTGCTATCTGGTTTATTATACAGTTTTTTTATATGGGGAGCGGAAACATTGCATGGCTTGCACATGTTGGGGGATTTCTTTTCGGAGTTATCTTCATTTTAATTGTAAGGAAGAGAAAACCTTTGATCGAAATTTTGCCCCCTGAACAAAACGATTCAGAGGAGATACAATGAAAAAAAAAGAAATTAATACAAAAATGGCTCCGAAAGCAGTAGGGCCCTACTCTCAGGCTGTAAAAGCAGGGAATTTTTTGTTTTTATCAGGACAGATAGGAATAGACCCAAAAACGGGGAAAATTGTTGATGGCGGGGTTAAAAAACAGACTGAACAGATTTTAAAAAATATAAGTGAAATACTGAAAAAATCGGAAATTAGTGAAGAAAATTGTGTTAAATGTACCGTCTATTTAAAAGATATGAGTGATTTTTCTGCGGTGAATCAAATTTATTCACAGTTTTTTTCCAGGCCTTATCCGGCACGTGCAGCAGTAGAAGTATCCGCATTACCGCTGGATGCAATGGTTGAAATAGATTTAATAGCTTCAATTTACTAAATATTTATTGCAAACCTTTATAAAGATATTTATATTAGGAATTCCTTGAAAAAGCAGACCATGTCGGATACAGTTATTAAATGAAATTTTTACTGGTAATTTTAATAGTGTTACCCATTTCTGTTCTGGGAGCAAAATATTTTTCCACAGGCAGAGGCACGAAAATGGGTATTAGAAATATTATACTTACCGGTACTGAATATATATTGTTGGGAATTGTATTAGGTTCCTCGGTTCTTAATATTATTGACAAAAGTTCAATTGTACAATTAAAACCTTTTATAGTATTCGGTCTTTCATGGATTGGATTTTTATTCGGAATTCAGTTTGAATTCCGCCTCTTAAAAAAATTACCGAAAAAATATTTCTCGATAACTGCTGTTCAGGCTGTAACAACCTATATATCAGTCTTTTTTTCCATCTACTATATTGCTCCTCTTTTTACTGTTTATACCTTTGAAGACAGGTTGGTAACAGCACTTTTTCTTTCAACCCTGGCAATGTCAACCGCGCCTTTAGCCCTTTCAATAGTAAACAGATTTTATAAATTTAAAAATCAAAAATTGTTTAATCTGCTTAGATATATATCCAGTGTCGATTCCCTTTTTGCACTTTTTTTCTTCGCTTTTCTTATATCATTCATGAAATCTTCTCAGTTTCCACAGATAAATATTATTGAAGTAGTCGGAAAATTCTCTTTATCTGTAATAATTGGTTTTATTCCCGCCCTGATATTCTCCTATCTTTTAAGAATAGTAAAAAATTATTATGAATTCACAGCTATTTTTATCGGCTTAATAGCTTTTATCGGGGGCTTTTCAACCGAATTCGGCCACTCTTCTCTTTTTTCAGGTTTTTTTGGTGGAATTCTTCTTGCAAATGTAATAAGAAAAAGAGTAGATGCACTCCTGTTCCTGCGGGAGGCTGAACACTCTGTATATATTTTGGTTTTACTTTTAATCGGTGCCAGTCTCAAAATTACCGGAGGAGTGGAGATATCATTGTTAATTGTTTTCTTCATTTTCAGAGTAGTTGGAAAAGTCTCAGGTAATTTTGTTGCAATCAAAATTTTCCCGGCGAACTTTAAGATTCCACCCTACTACGGTATATCACTTCTTTCGGAAGGCGGGACAGGTTTTGCAATTCTTATCAACTTTTATATTCTTTTTCCCGGGTTTGCACAATCTGTATTTATTATTGTTCTTTTATCTTCTCTTGTTACGGAATTTTTAAGTCCGAGAATTATATCCGCAATGTTTAAAAAGAAAGAGTTAACAAAAGAAAAGATCATTCTAAAAAAACAATGAAAATTAAAATAATTCTTTTATCAATACTGACAGCGGGAATGTTTCTTCTTAAATATCTATTTTCTGACTTTAATTCTCCTTCTCTTATTGTTGGTTTTATGCTTCTATCATCATATTTGACCGGGGAGATTATAACAAAGTTAAAATTACCTAAAATCACAGGATATATTATAGGAGGGCTCGTATTTGGCCCGCACATATTGGGGTTTTACAAAGAATCAATGATAAATGAATTATCGTTTTTAAATAGTATGGCATTGGCTTTTATTGCATTTACAGCCGGAGCTGAATTACGAAAGAAAGATTTTTTAAAAGATTTGAAGGTAATAGTTTTTTTAACCTTCGGAGTTACATTTTTTGTCTTTATTGGAGTGACGGCATCGGTATTTTTTCTGTCGGGAATAATTCCCTTTATGAAAGATTTAACAGTTCTTTCTAAAATTGGGATAGCTTCAATTTTCGGTGTTATCTCTGTTGCCCGTTCACCATCTTCAACAATTGCGATAATAAGTGAAACAAAATCAAAAGGAAGATATACAAGCACTGTTTTAAGTTCTACAATAGTTACCGATGTCCTTATTATTATTCTCTTTGCTATAACTGTTTCTTTTGGCGAAATACTGATAAAAAGTACAAAAAAATTTGATCCCGGCTTTATTCTTCACCTTTTGGCAGAGATTGTTTTAGCATTTATAATAGGTTTTTTACTCGGTCGTTTTATCTTAATAATGATGAGTAAATTTAAAGTTGAATTTTCCATTCTTCTAATCGGGCTGGGTTTTTTTGTTATTAAATTTTCTCATATTTTAGGAGATTATCTTACGGATACCTATACCATAACACTGAATCTTGAACCGCTTCTTATTTGTATGGCTGCAGGTTTTACGGTACAAAATTTTTCGGACAAGGGTGAAATATTTTTAAAAAGGATGGAGAAAATCTCAATTCCTATTTTTCTGACATTTTTCTCTATAACAGGAGCATCCATAAATCTTGTAACGTTAAGCAGGGGATGGTTTTTAGGCTTGATAACCTTCTTTTCACGAATATTTACAATTTTTCTTGGTTCATTTTTCAGCGGAAAAATTTCCGGCGGAATAAAAAGTATCTACAGTTACAGCTGGCTCGGATTTCTTACTCAGGCAGGAGTGAGCCTGGGTCTGCTGTTTGAAGTTATAAGAAGATTTCCCAAAATAGGACCCGAGATACAAACCATACTTATTGCTACAATAACTTTAAACCAAATTGTAGGCCCTGTTGCATTAAAAATCGGATTAATGAAAGCAGGAGACAGTCAAAGCAAATCCTGAAATTTGACTAATAACTGATACTTTTTTAATATCTAAAAATGAAAATTTGCGATTATCTTAACAAAGAATGTATAACACTTGCAATAAAACCGGAATCAACCAAAGAAGAAATCTTCTATTTTATGCTTAATTTAGCTAAAAAAGTATATGATTGTGTGGACATTGACGAAGCTTTAATAGGATTAAAAAAAAGAGAAGCATTAGGTTCAACAGGTGTGGGGCATAATGTTGCCATACCCCATACCGGTGTAAAATGCTGTAAAGAAATTATTCCTGTCATGGGGATTATCAGGGATGGCATTGATTTTCAATCAATTGATAATATTCCGGTAAAAATTATACTTCTGATACTTTTTCCGCATGATGAAATTAATATGCAATTAAGGTTTTTGGCCAGGGTATCACGGATACTCCGAAAAGAAAATATAAGAAAGAATTTAATTTCTTCAAAAAACTATAATGATGTTTTTTCTGCATTAAAGTGTTATGAAGATGTTCATTTTAGTTAAAACATGAGGATAACATAATGAAATTAACACTTATCTCTCTCGATCGTATTGAATTACTGGAAGACCTGTTATCTGCCCTCGTTGAAATAGGAATAACAGATGCGAATGTTATAGAAGCATCGGCACTCGGACATATAATTACCGAAAAAATTCCTATTTTTGCCGGATTGATGAACGGATTTACCGGTACAAGCCCGGTTAGAAAAATAATTATTTTTAATATTGATAATAATGTGAAGAAAAAGATTTTAGAACTTGTAACCGATATTTGCTCCGATGAAGATAGTGACAGGTCAACTACCGTGATTTTTCTTCCTATAGATGAAATAGTCTCTGTAAAATAGACCTTTATTTAATTAAGAGTATTTTTGTTCAAATTTTTCGAAATTTTCAAACAGTTCATCTGGTGTTTTTGAACTAACCAGGTTGTCAACAAAATCTTCTTTTCCTGTTAATTTTGCAATTGCTGCGAGGGATTTTAAATGATAACTCACATATTTATCATTACTCATGATAAGAAAAACTATAAATACATTTCCTTTGTCAGGAGCCTTATATGGCATTCCCTTTCTGACCAGACCCATTGATATGAAAAAATCCTCAAAACTTTCACTAAAAATATGCGGTGTTGCAACTCCTTTTCCGATTGCAGTGGACTGTATATTTTCCCTTTTAATGAAAAGTCTTTTTATTATCTGACCTTCATTTACAACATTTTGCTTTTTTAAATTTTCAGAGAAATACTGATATAGTTCATCAGTATCTGCAAACGAGTCTTCAATGAAAATCGTATCTTTTTTTATTAATTGTGATACTCTCATTATAAACTCCTTTTTATATCGTCTTCATTATCGAAAATAAGATCTCTTCCCGCAGAAATAATGTAATATTCCCCGTTTTCATCATTTCGAATCTCAAAGGGAGAACCCCATGGATCTTTAATTTCACTATCGGTTCTCAAATACATAGGGACAAGTTCTTCAAGAGAATCAGGATATCTGTCGTTATCTGCAAGATAAGAAGTTACAGCTTTTGAAATAGTTGATATCTGAGTTTCGGCGATTTTTTTTTTCGATCTGTTGTAAGCCTTTGCGGGATTAGAAAATACAGAATCTTTTTTTGGAGAATCATCACATGAAATTATGAATAATATTGTTAAAACCAATACGAGAATTTTAATCATTATTTTCATTTTCTTATTGTATAATATGGAAAAAAAATATACAACACAAATTTATATTCTAAAATGATATAATGCATGCATGCCCCCTTTTAAGATGATAGAAAAAGATGAAGTTGTAACTGAAATTTTGGAAAAGCTTGATCTCTTCTCCGGTTTAAAACGAGAATCGCTTTTTAAACTGGCATCACTTTTTAAAGAAAGAATATTTAATAAAGATGAGTTTATCTTTGAAGAAGGAAGTATGGGAAATTCAATGATGATCATTGTTTCGGGTGAAGTCAGGGTTTCCCAAACCGATGAGTCAGTTGAAGAAGCACTGGTTGTTTTGAAAAAAGGAGATCTTTTTGGTGAAATGGCGATGCTGGAAGAACTTCCCAGAACGGCAACAATTATTGCAAATACAAATGTTATCATTCTCGAAATAAAAAAAGATGATTTTTTTCAATTCTTAAACGATAATAGCAGAGATGGAGTTGATATACTTTTCAGGCTTGCAAAGACCCTTTCTTCACGATTAAGAGAAGCAGACTCAAAACTAAAAGTTTTTGTAAGCCTTTCTAAATGGCTCTGATTATTTCATCGATCTTTTTTAGAGCATCAATAGAACTCATTTTTAAGGATATTCCACTGCATTTACACTCGTTGGGATTGATTCTTATATGAGTTGCATTGTGTGAAGATGCGAAATTTTCTGAAAAAATTCTAACTGTCGGCACTGCCGTTCCGGCACCTATCTCAATTACAGCAGATCTTCCATCCCTGATAGATACAGCCCATTTTTGAAGTCTCCCGTATTGATCATTCGTCCTGTCGGGGATCCATGAAAAATCTCCGAACATCAATATATTTGGACGAATAACTGCGCCGCAGTCAGAACAGACGGGGATTTTTGTTACAAGTCTCATGCTTAATTCATCAATTTTTATTTCCGGTTCATCAGAAAAAATTTTGCCCGAACAGGGTTTAGAACACTGAAAATGGTTGATTGAACCGTGACACTCGACGATTTTGTTGCTGCTAAAACCTTTTTTCTGGAAATGTCCGTCTACATTTGAAGTGAAGACAAAATAGTTCTTCTCCGAATCAGAAACCCATTTTTTTAAAATATCAAATCCAAAATGAGGAACTGTTTTCTTATATAAAGATAGCCTGTGCCCGTAAAATCCCCATGCCAGGCGCGGATCTTTTGAAAAAGTGACAGGATTTGCCATGTCATAAAAATTCAATCCCAGTTTTTTATAGGGTGGATATGATCTCCAGAATCCATCACTCCCCCTGAAATCAGGCAGGCCTGAATCGACTCCCATTCCTGCACCTGCAGTGATCAGGATATTATCTGCTTCTTTGATTACAGAAGCCGCTTTGAATATAGGGTCTGCATTTACAGCCATATGTTCAGATTCACATTATATAAAAAAAAAATCAATAAAAAATTTCATGATAAACAATTTTTTTAGTATAATGTCATCTAATTTTTAAGGAGGTGAATGTGAAAAAATATAATTTTTATGCAGGACCTGCAATTTTACCGGCCGAGGTTATGAAGAGTGCCAGAGATGAATTCCTGAACTTTAGAGGAATCGGATTGTCTGTCATTGAAATCAGCCACAGATCGAAAGATTTTGATAACCTGGTTAATGAAACTAAAAGCTTAATTAAAAAATTAATGAATTTATCAAATGAATACACCGTCCTGTTTCTCCAGGGAGGAGCCAGTCTACAATTTGGGATGATCCCGATGAATTTTTTAGGAGAAGGCAAAAAAGCCGATTATATAAACACGGGTGCATGGGCGAAAAAAGCTATAAAAGAGGCAAAATTGTTCGGAAATGTTAATATTTCCGGCTCTTCGGAAGACAGGAAATTTTCATATATTCCCAAAGAACTGAATTTTTTAAGTGACTCCGAATATGTGCATATGACAACAAACGAAACTATCGGAGGGGTTCAGTATCAATCGATACCGGATACGGGCGGACTGCCTCTGATTGCAGATATGTCATCGGATATTCTAAGCAGAGATATTGATTTTTCGAAATTTTCTATGATATATGCAGGAGCGCAAAAAAATATTGGTCCTTCCGGAGTTACACTTGTTATACTAAAAAACAGTATGGTTGAAAAGTGCAATGAAGGCCTTACAACAATGCTTTCATATAAAACACATGTTGAAAAAGAGTCTCTCTATAACACACCTCCTTCATTTGGTATTTATATGATTAATCTTGTCATGCATTGGATTGAGTCTTCGGGCGGTCTGAAAAAAATTGAAGAATTGAACAAAGAAAAATCGGATCTATTATACAATGAGATAGATTCAGGTGATTTTTATACCGGAACTGCAGCAAAAAATGACAGATCAAAAATGAATGTCACTTTCAGACTTCCTTCTGAAGAGCTTGAAAAGAGATTTATTGAAGAATCGGTAAAAGAGGGATTTTTAGGTCTTAAAGGACACAGAAGCGTAGGAGGATGCAGGGCCTCGATTTACAATGCAATGCCGATTGACGGTGTACGCACCCTGGTTGATTTTATGAAGGAGTTTGAAAGAAATAGCTGATTTTTCAGCAAAAAATTTTGCCGGTATCTAATTTTCACCGGCTCCCTGACAGATGAAAAAAGAGATCTTTACATCAAAAAAAATACTTTTTTTCTGGGCGCCGCTTGCTGCAACCTGGCTTATGATGTCTGTGGAGGGCCCTTTTCTGGCGGCCCTTATTGCAAGACTTGAACTTCCAAAATTTAATCTTGCAGCCTTCGGGGTTGCTTTTTCATTTGCACTCATCGTGGAAGCTCCGATTATAATGATAATGAGTGCATCAACAGCACTTGTTGAAAGTCGTGATGACTATTTCAAATTAAGGAATTATACTTTTATTCTAAACGGTATAATTACCGGTATTATGCTGATTGGACTTTATCCTCCGATTTTTTACGATATAGCGGAAAAAATGATCGGACTTCCGCATTCGGTTGCAAAACTCACATACTATTCCTCAATGATTCTTTTGCCATGGCCGGCTGCAATTGGATTCAGAAGATTTTATCATGGGCTTCTTATAAGAAACGGATTAACAAAAAGAGTTGCATATGGAACAGCTGTACGATTGATATCAATGAGCACAACCGCTATATTTCTCTATCTCGGCAAAATGGAAGGTGCATATGTCGGGGCCTTTTCACTGTCTGCAGGAGTTGTGAGTGAATCTGTCTTCAGCAGGTTTGCCGTTCATAAAACATTAAAAGATGTTTTAAAAAGAGAACATGGAAATGAAAAAAAACTCACTTTTTCGGGGATCACTTCATTTTATTATCCTCTGGCTCTGACATCAATGTTGTCTTTGGGAGTAAATCCAATAGTTGTATTTTTTCTCGGAAGAAGTTCTTTTCCAATAGAATCCCTGGCAGTTTTACCGGTTGTGAACTCTTTTATATTTATCTTTCGAAGCCTGGGACTTTCAATGCAGGAGGTTATTATTGCCATTTTAAGTAAAGGTAATAAAAATATTGTTTTGTTGAAAAATTTTATAAAAAACACCGGTTTTGCAATATTTTCAATTCTTATATTAATTGTATTTACACCTCTTGTTCATGTCTGGTTTAGAAGTGTAGCCGGATTGTCTTCCGATCTTGCCGATTTTTCAATAATTCCCGTGAGGATCATGGCCGTTTTGCCACTTCTCACTCTTTTTATCTCTTATCAAAGGTCAATTCTTGTTCATGTAAAAAAAACATCTCCGATTAAATGGGCATCTGCAATAGAAATCCTGATGATTGTACTTGTTCTTTTATTCTCAAATCTGTTTTTCTCATTTTCGGGAGTGATCAGTGCCGCACTTGCATATGTTATCGGCAGGATCTGTGCAAATATTTTCCTCTATCCTCACCAGAAAAATGCTGAAAACATGATAGCTCTGAACAGGTGATTTGCAATTTATTTCATCTGTATATATATTCATCCAATTGGATGCGATAAGTAATGAAATGTTTTGAAATCCGGGTTGAAGGAATTGTTCAGGGGGTAGGTTTCCGTCCCTATATCTTCAGGATCGCCTCAGATATGAAGCTGAACGGTTTTGTAAGAAATGATACGGAAGGTGTTTTTATAAAAATTTGCGCAGAAAAAAAAGCAGCTGAACAATTTATAGAGGAAATTAAAAGTAATCCCCCTCCCCTCTCCATAATAAATAATATAGGCCTGAAAGAATCTCATGAAGAAAAATTTGATACTTTTGAGGTTGCACAAAGCAGAATAACTAAAAAAAGGGAGGCTTTCATACCTCCTGATACTGCTCTGTGTCAAAATTGTCATAAAGAACTTTTAGACCCTTCTGACAGAAGGTTTCATTTTCCCTATACAACCTGCACGCATTGCGGTCCCAGATTCAGTATTATCTCAGACATTCCATATGACAGAAAAAATACTGCAATGAAACCCTTTCCTATGTGCAGAGATTGCAAAAATGAGTATGAAGATCCCTTTGACAGAAGATTTCATACGGAACCGACCTCATGTCCCGCATGCGGGCCAAAATACTTTTTTAAAAATAAAAACGGTGACATTTTATCTGATAATATTTCAGATATTATTGAAATGACCGAAAATTCAATAAAAAGCGGACTTATTGTTGCGATCAAGGGAGTCGGGGGGTTTCATCTTGCCGCAGATGCAAAAAACAGTGAAGTTGTCAGAAAACTAAGAGAGAGAAAAAGGAGGCCATTTAAACCCTTTGCTGTTATGGCCGGAAGTATTGAATATGCATCGGAATTTTTAAAAATTTCCGAAAAAGAGAGAGAAATTCTTTTATCAAAAGAGAGGCCCATAGTTATTTTGCAGGAAAAAAACAGAGTAGTATCCGAACTGGTTGCACCGGGCCTGACTCACATGGGAGTTATGATTCCGTATAGTCCTCTTCAGATACTGCTGTTTGAGAAAATGGATGATGATAAAATTTTAATCATGACGAGTGGTAATATCAGTGATGAACCGATTATTTATGATGAAGAAAATCTGTTTGAAAATCTGGGCTCCATTGCAGATGTTTTTGTTACATCAAACAGAAAAATTGTTCAGCAATCCGACGATTCTGTAATATTTGTAGTGGATGAGAAGCCGTTTTTTATGAGACGTTCAAGAGGATTTGTTCCCGCACCTCTCTTTTCAGACAGAAATGATAGCAAATTTTTTGCTGCCGGAGCGGATCTGAAAAACAGTTTTGCCCTCTCAAAAGATGATAAAATTATTTTAAGCCAGTATATCGGAGACCTCGAAAGTCCTCTCACTGAGAAAGTTTTTATAAGAACGGTTGATCATTTTAAAAAGATATTTGATATTGACCCTGATATCACTGTTTCTGATATGCATCCCAACTATTTTTCATCCGCTATTGCCGAAAAACTCGGGGAAGGAAAAAAAAGATTCAAAGTTCAGCATCATCATGCACATATCGCCTCAGTTCTTGATGAACATAACTTTGATGAAAAAGTGTTGGGGCTGGCATTTGACGGAACCGGCTATGGCACGGATGGCAATATATGGGGGAGTGAGATTCTGGTTTCTGACAGAAGAGAGTTTGTCAGAAGAGGTCACCTCGACTACTTCATGCTGCCCGGAGGTGAGCAGGCAATAAAAGATGTCTGGAAAATCGGCTACTCTCTGCTCTATAAAACTTTTGGAAGAGATAGTCACTTAACCGATAAAAGCCGTGAATATATATTTGAAATTATGGAAAAAGAGATAAATTCTCCCCTCTGCTGCAGCGTCGGAAGACTTTTTGACGGAATATCTTCGATACTCGGAATCTCAGATTCCGTATCGACAGAAGCGGAAGCAGCAATGCTGCTTGAAGAGAGAGCTTTAAAAAGAAAAACAGAGAGCAGTTTTACTGTTGGAATTGAAAAAAAGGGAATTGAATATATTTTTAAAACCGTGGATTTTGTGAAGGGGGTTTTGGATATGACCGGCAGCGGTCACAGTGTTGAAGATGCGGCGTATGCATTTCACAACTCTCTTGTGATCTCAACTATTGAAGTTTTAAAAAATCTCAGGGATAAAACGGGATTGAATAATGTTGTTTTAAGCGGAGGGGTATTTCAAAACAGGATTTTATTAAACCTGTTTCTGGAGAAGCTGGGTTCGGATAATTTCAGAGTAATGCTTCCTGCGAAGGTTCCGTTAAATGACGGATGTATTGCCCTGGGGCAGATATCTGTAGCAAAAAAACATTTCAGGATTTGATCGCTTCCAGGTCATCAAGGTTTTGAATGTTTTTAACTTCGATACTGTATCCCAGATCTCTTGCAGTTCTCTTTATAAGTCCGGCAAGGACTTTTCCCGTTCCTATTTCAATGTAATTTGAAATTTTCTTCTGTTCAAGAAGGTAAAGCATTGATTTATGCCACAAAACCGAGCCTGTGACCTGTTTTTTTAGTCCGTTTTTTATTGAATCCGGATCCTCCACTTCAGCCGCATTTATGTTATTTACAATTGGAAATTTTGGATCGGTAAAAGAAGTGTTGTCCAGATCAACCGAGAGTTTCTCTTCTGCGGGAAACATTAGTTCGGAGTGAAATGGTGCGGAAACGGGGAGCATGACCGATCTCTTTGCATTTATTAATTCTACTGCTTTTTCAACCCCCTCTTTATCGCCGGATATAACTATCTGGGCTTCACTGTTCCAGTTTGCAATATTTACGGTTTTTGGTATTTCACTAAGTTTTTCCTCAATAGTTTTTATATCTGCACCGATCAGTGCAGCCATTGCACCTTTTCCGACAGGAACGGCCTCCTGCATATATTTCCCTCTTTTGTGAACGAGTTCAACCGCATCTTCGAACTTCAGGCTGTCTGCCGAGCAGACGGCCGAATATTCTCCGAGGCTGTGGCCTGCTCCTATTCCCGGGATCTTTCCGAGCAGTGAGTAGAGAATGTAGGATACGGTTAGAAGTGCAGGCTGGGTATTGTAGGTTAACTTTAACTTTTCTTCGGGCCCTTCAAAACATATCTTTGATAATTTGTAACCGAGGATCTCATCTGCCAGGTCAAAAGTTTTTTTCCCAAGATCCGTTTTATCATACAGATCTTTTCCCATTCCGACAACCTGTGATCCCTGACCGGGAAATAAAAATGCAAAATTTTTCATACTTGCCTCACTGTTTAAATACCCCGGATTTTATCATTTAACCTGCCCTCTTTCAATTTTATCTCAAGTATCAATATAAACTTTTTATATTAACCCGGATTAAATTTTTTATATAAGTATTTTCCGGTTGGAGTTTGGGCAAGTCCCCCAAGCCCGGTACAGCAAAGGGAAGAAGGGAGAGATTCTCCAACTGATTTCATCGCATCTATAACTTCAGCATAGGGTATCACAGGATCATAACCTGCAATTGCCATAATAGAAGCATTCAGGGCAAATGTTGCAGCCATAATATTTTTCCCCAGACATGGTACTTCAACCCTGACAGCTACCGGGTCACAAACCAAACCCATCATATTTTGCAAAGCCATAGATGCCGCTGCAAGTGCTTGTTTTGCGGTACCTCCATTCATTTCTACAAGACCGGCAGCAGCCATTGCCGCTCCTGAGCCTGTTTCCACCTGGCAACCGCCCTCTTCTGCTGAGAAAGTATATTTATCTGCGATAAACAGGCCTGTTATTCCTGCAGCTAAAAATCCCCTGGTAAGGAGCTCATGATCAAATTCCCGGTCTCCCATTGATCCGAATAAAGCTCCTCCCAAAACGCCGCAAGACCCGGCAGTAGGGGTTGCAACTATAATCCCCATTGAACTTTTTACTTCCATCAGAGCGCTGGTAAAGGCAATGATATAATTATTTATCGATTTTTCTATTAATCCATTCTCTTCTGCTTCCGTTATTAATTTTGCCTGGGTTCCCAATATCCGGTCTTCATAAAATGTTCCCTTTAAGCCCTCCTCAATAGAGTTTTGGATTATTTTCACGATTTCTCCCATTTTTTTTAGAATAGAAGCTGATTCTAAACCTGATCTTGCACTTTCGTATCTTACTGCTAAATCGGACAATGAGAGGTTTTCCTTCTCTGCCAATTCCAGCATTTCATCTTCTGATGTAAACGGGAGATTCCTGTTGAAATTGGCAATAACAGGCAAAACAGGACTTACTTCCCAATTAAGGGCCATAAATTTTCCGATACCGGTTTTACCGGCCAGGGAATATTTTATCGATTCTTCAGACTTAACATTTACCAGCACTTTTCCCTTTTCACACTTAATTATCTCAAAGTATGCAGAGTCAGAAATATTTGTCTTAAGCAATTGCTCTAATTCGGATATTTTTTTTTCAGGCAAATCATGAAAAAACATAAGGCTTTCAAAACAATCACCTTTTATTGATACTTTGCAGCCATTCACTTTAATGATTTCAAACATACCTCCCCCGGTAGAGATTGCCAAAATATTAATGTCCTCTCTTTTTGGGGATTGTATGCTTATCTGATATGCATTCGGATGTTTGTTTTCAATGTCGGTAATAATATATTCTATTGTAATGTCACTTTTATAAAGATGTTCTTCATAATTTATGATTTCAGAGTCTGTTATGTCAATACCCAGCAATCCGCCTGCAAGTCCCATAGCAGAACCCTGTCCCAGATAGGTTGTGGCTAATGCCCCGGATTTGTCAAATTTTACAATAACCTTTGCGTAACCGGATCCCCATAATTGCCTTATAAACATTCCTATTCTATGGGCAGAAGCAGTATGAGAGCTGGAAGGGCCTCTCATAACAGGACCGATCACATCATTGAAAATACTTGGGAAACTTTTTTTTTTCATAGCAACTAACCAAAAAATAATTTAGCTAAACTGTAAGAGAACATGTTTAATCATTTATGTATTTATTATAGATTGCATTGGCAGCAAACAGGTCCTGAACCCCTAAACCCACACTCTTAAAAATGGTAATTTCATCACTGTTCTGCCGTCCGGAAACTTTCTTATTGATAAGATCTCCGATTTCACCTTTAATATTATCTTCAGAAATAATATGGTTGTTGACAGGCTTAATCAGGTCTCCGGATTCTTTTAATACAGATTCCCTCGAATCTGTAAATAAAACGGCTGACTTTATTATTGAAGGATCAATCTCCTGCATATCGGGTCTGTATGATCCTATGGCATTTATATGAACTCCCGGGGAGATTTTTTTGCTGCTGAACAGAGGTTTTTTAGAATTTGTTGCAGTACAAATGATGTCTGCCTCTTTTAATTTTTTCTGATCGGTCTCAATTTGGATAGAAATATCCAATTCTTTCTCCATGGTTACTTTAAGCTTGGCGGCAGCCTCACTATTTATGTCATATAGTAGTGCGCGTTTAACAGGCCGGACTTTACAAATTGCTTCAAGCTGTGTTTTCCCCTGTGCTCCACAACCGAAAATTGCTACAGTTTCTGCATTTTTTCGCGCCAGAAGTTTAGTTGCTATTCCACTTGCGGCACCAGTACGTAAGGCGGTTAAGTATGTGCCATCTATCATTGAAAGTATTGCTCCGCTATGAATGTCTAACAACAAAACAATACCTAATATAGTTGGATTTCCAGGACTTGCCGGGATTTTTTTTTGTGTAAGGATTTTTATGGCAATTCTGCCTAATGTTTTATTAAAAGCAGGTTTAAAAAAGAGATCCATAGATGTGTCTTGGATATTTGACAAATAGTGCTGCGGCACCTGGCTCTCTCCATTGGAATAGCTTGCAAAGGCATGCTCCATTGCTTTTATAGCTTCTTTCATGGATATCAATCTTTTAATTTCTGCAGAAGACAATAACTTAATATTTCCGAAAAATTGCTCGGATAGATTTAACTCATTTGAATTACTTATATTTTTAAACTTATCTTCTATCATATATCATAATACCGTTTTTTTATCTTCTTAATTCCTCAACCTCCTCAATGAGCATTGGCTTTTTTTTGCTGCCAAGAACTCTTTTTCCATCCGGAGTAATGAGGTAATTTTCTTCATTTCTTATCCCGCCAAAATCTATGAATTTATCAATTATTTTATAATTCAAATACTCAGTTAATTTTTTTTCTGATTTCCACTGGTTTATCAATTCCGGAATAAAGTAGATTCCCGGCTCAATTGTCAATACAAAACCCGGTTCCAGTGCTCTGCCCAGCCTGAGGGATTTAAGACCGAACTGTGTACTCTTAGCTTCGTCTTCATAACCGACAAATTCTTCTCCAAGGTTTTCCATATCATGGATATCCAGCCCCATCATATGGCCTGTCCCGCAGGGGAAAAACAATGCATGTGCTCCTGCTTCTACGGCATTTTCCGTATCTCCTCTCATTAAGCCCATGCTTTTTAGTCCCTCTGCAATGGTAAGGCAGGCTTTGCGATGTACTTCCTTAAATGCTACTCGCGGTTTGAGGGAATCTACAGCGGCGTAATGTGATTTTAACACGAGTGTATAAATATCTTTCTGCAAACTGCTGAATGTTTGTCCCGTGGGGAATGTGCTCGAAAGGTCACCGGCATAACACATAGATGTCTCTGCTCCGCAATCGAGGAGAAAAAGCTGTCCATCCTCAATGGTGTTCCCGTGATAATGGTTGTGAAGTGTCTGCCCGTTTATTGTAGCAATGGTTGGAAATGAAATATCACCACCTGTTGCCCGGGCAATTTTTTCAATTTCCACAACAACATCAAGTTCCTTCATCCCCGGTTTAACCATTTTCATGGCTGCTATATGCATGTCAACAGTTGTATCAACCCCTTTTTCAATTTCCAAAATCTCTTCCGCTGTCTTGTAATTTCGCTGTGATACAACTGCCCGGATTAGTTCTTCTGATGCCCCGGTTCTGATCTCTTGTGGGGAAAGCCCTGTCATATCCATTAATTTCAGAATATTATCATGCCGATATTGGGGCAAAAAGTGGATGGTCTCACTGTTTTTTTCAGCCTGCTTTAAGCGATCGTAAAGATTGGTTATACTGCCTGTGTGCTTAACTCCGCATAAAGAGGCCAGTTCATGAATTGCGGGTTGTTTTCCCCTCCACACAAAATCTTCAACCGTATAGTCGTCGCCATAAATCGATATCCTGCCGCTGCCTGTATCCAATAATGCGATCAAACCCGGCCTTGATAGTCCAAAATAGTATAAAAAAGTGCTATCCTGTCTGAAACGATAAGGATTATCGGTATAGTTCATCGGGCTATCTTCGTTTCCGGGTAACACTATTATTCCTGAATTAACCCTCTTTAATAATTCAAATTGTCTTTTTTTATAGGTCTCTTTTTTAAACATGATAAAATAATTTTAGCAAATTAGAAGATTAAAAACATTTATACCTTTTACTACCAAATCTCACCCAAACCTGGCAATTTTCTTTTCGACAGGATAGATTCAATTTTATCTCAAGTATCAATAAAAACTTTTAAAAGCTTTCGCGTGTTAAAAAAAATATCTTGAAATTATTATTAAAATAAAATATAAATATTTTAGAACAAACGGTAGGCATCATTTATAAAATGAGACCTTTGGGAAGTTAAGAATTAAGGGAATGATCCGATTTATGCTGGAATTAGAGGGTGTACCGGCGGAAGCCTGTAAAAAATTCCATCCCCAAACCGGCAAT
>CAZNLS010000048.1:0-2434 GCA_964573895.1 uncultured Clostridia bacterium | reverse complement strand
TATAAATGATGTATATTTGTAATATGGATAAATCGACATTATACTCAATAGGACACGGCAACAAAAGTATTGAAACTTTAATTGAGGAGTTAAAGCATTTTAATATTAACTACTTGATTGATATCAGGTCAAAACCATATTCAAAATATAATCCACATTTCAATCAAAATGAATTAAAGTTTTCACTTTTAAGAAATGGTATTTCTTACACATTTATGGGAGATGTTCTTGGCGGATTACCTGATGATACTTCTTGCTATACAAATGGATACGTAGATTACAATAAACTTAAAGAGAAGGATTTTTTTAAGAGAGGTTTACAAAGACTTATAACTGCAAATCAAAAAAAGATTAAAGTTGCCATAATGTGTAGTGAGAGTAAACCCGAAGAATGTCATAGAACCAAACTTATTGGAGAAGAATTAATTAAAATTGGTATTAACCTTAATCATATTACAAGAACAAAAAACAAACAAAAAGAATTAATTATTAAAAACCAAAAAGATGTAATGCTAATTGTTGCACCAAACGGAACTGTTAATCTATTTGGAGAAGAATTATCTTTTGTCTCAAGAAAAAAATATAAATAGGACGCTTTATGAAATTTTTTACAATAGGAGTTTATGGTTCAACAGAACAAGAGTATTTCCAGAAATTAATTGATAATAATATCGATACTTTTTGTGATATACGTCAACGTAGAGGTGTCAGAGGTTCAAAATATGCTTTTGTAAATAGCAATAGATTGCAAAAAAGGTTAAATGAACTTGGTATTAAATATGCTCACATTACTGACCTTGCACCATCAAAAGAAATTAGAGAATTACAAAAAGAAGCTGATGTAAATGAAGGTGTTTTAAAGCGTAATAGAAATAAATTAGGAAAGGTTTTTACGATAGCCTACAAAGACAGAATATTAAGTAACTTTGATTTTGATGCTTTTTTGGACAAGCTGGACGAAGTTGCTGCAAGTAATGTTGTTTTATTCTGTGTTGAAGAAAAACCTGCGGCTTGTCATAGGTCAATTGTGAGCGATAAACTTGAAAAGTTAGGATATAAAATAGAACATTTATGAAAGAAATTGTATTGATATTGTCAAAAACCCAGATGAATAATAATCAAGTTTGCGTTGGTGGTCTTACATTAAAAGGTCGTTATGTTAGACTATTAGATGAAAATGGTAAAAACCAACCTGAGAATACAGATTTAGCCCCAAAACAAGCTTGGGAAATTGAGTTTTCTGAAAGAAAAAATAATGTACCGCCTCATATTGAAGATATTTTAATACAAAATAGAACAAGAAAAAGGAGCTTGAAAAACACAATAACAATTAAGGACTTTATTGAAAAGAGAAATATCCCAATTTGGAGAGGAAATCCAGATCAAATATTTGACCAATTAATTCAATGGACACCTAGTGGAAGTGGATACATAGATAGAAATGGTGGCGTTCCAAGTCATAGTGTAGGTTTCTGGATAAGTGATAAAGATTTAAAACGAAAAGAGTATAAAGGCATTAGGTATCAGTATCCTTCAACTGTTGGATTGAGAAGTATCAAATTTAAAGGAATTGAAGAACCAGTAGATGTAATTCCTGCTGGCACTTTGATGAGAATATCATTAGCAAGGTGGTGGAAACCAGAAAATACAGATATAAATGAAAGATGTTACTTGCAATTATCTGGCTGGTATGATTTATAAAATACAGTCCAACGGAGTAATGATAAAAGCGATGGTTTGCCATTCTAAAGATAGAAATAACGCACCCCAACAAAAAATATAGTGCATTTGGCAGATAGTGCTAATATTGAAGATGATAACAATAAATAAACTTAATAGTAAATTGGAGTGTTGAAATGCCAAATGCACCATATTCAAAACGTTACCGCCAAGTTTAAAAACGACAATGACACTACAAAATGAAATATATTGACAGAGAACGACAAAAAGCAATTGAGATTCGTGACAAGATTTTCAGAGACCCGGGAAACGGACTTTTTTTCGGTAAAGAAAGGGAATTTGTATTGTCGGAACCTGAATTGAATCTTTGGGAAGGAATACGACAAGACACAAAAGAATATTTCATAAAAAATGGAATTGCTTGGTGGTCAGGTAATGGAGAACCGACAGGACACTTGCTTTCTTCGCAGATAGCTTGCTTAAATCACTTATATCCACTTCGACAAAGAAAAGATTGCGCCGACAAAATTTTACAAAATATCAGCGATTTAATAAGTGAATCGGTATTCGTTGATTCAGGTTTGATTGAATTTGAAAAAATAGGAATAAAACCCTTGGGGAAAGAATTGTCAACCCAACGTGGAGCAAATTCTACCTCGATTGACAGTTTTATGATTGGTAGGAAACACAACGGTGATAAGGTTTTAATATTAATCGAATGGAAATATACAGAATCATATTCGCCAAATTCATT
>CAZNLS010000047.1:0-19313 GCA_964573895.1 uncultured Clostridia bacterium | reverse complement strand
TGAAATTTTAGTCATATTGAAATTTTAATCAAATCATTCTGCCATGTCAAATATCATTTGCACACTTTTATAATCTCATATAAGAAGCTATTTCTAATAAAAAAGATTGATTAGTATAGGAAAAATGTGATAAATTCATTCTTTATGAAGATAAAATGTAAGATTTTTATAATTATATTATTTTTGGCCACAACTGTGACTTTGTTCGCAGATAGCCCTGTTATATATTCTGATAATTTCGAGGCAAAGAAAGACTTAGTCATTTATTGGGGAAATGTATCAGTCGTTACCGATAAATACAGAATCTTTGCAGACTATATAATCTATCATCAAAAAAAATCAGAAATTGAAGCAAAAGGAAGGGTTGTTATGACATCGACAAATGTTTCCATTTCGGGGGATAATCTTGTCTTCAACCTAAAAGAACAGAAAGGAGAGATGTCTGATGTGATGGGAATGATGGAACCTTCGGTAAAATTCAGAGTAGACAGTCTCACTCAGACAGACCCGGTAACTCAAAAATTCAAAAAAATGAAGTTCACTTCCTGTGCTCAACTTGTTCCCCGATGGGAAATATCCTGTTCCAAAGGAAAAATAAAAAAAAATAAATATATTGAGATGAAGAATGCGGTGCTAAAAGTAAAAAAAATACCTGTATTCTATTTCCCATACTTAAGATATCCGGTAAAGAATTCAAAAGTTACCGGTTTTCTCTTTCCTGTGATCGGCAGTTCGGAAAATCTTGGTTTTATGATAAAAAACGGATTTTTTCTTAATATCAGATCAAACTTTGATATTACGTTTTCATTCGATTATATTCAAAAAGTCGGACTAGGTTTAGGAACGGACATCAGATATTTATTCAGAAAGAGCAGGGGAGAAATAAATTTATACGGATTCAAATACAGGGATTCTTATAGAAATGATGATACAAACCGGATTTCAGGTTCATCAGACCTAATCCTGAAAGCGAATCATATTCAGCAGATTAAATTCCTAAATACAAAGATAAAAGCTGATATTAATTATCAGACAAATCCTGAATTTCAGAATATTTTTGATAAAAATTTCGGACGATTTTACATGTCCAGATTCAGTTCAAATCTATATATAAATTCCTCAATATCAAATTTGAAATTAGCTGTCATTTTATCCAGGAATGAGACTTTCTACCTTGAGAGACAGAGTTCAAATGTGATTACAAAACTTCCCGGCGTAACATTAAATCTAAATCAGCAGAAACTATGGTCAATTCCCGGATATTTCTCACTCTCAGCAGGATATGAGAATATAAAAAGACAGGGGATCAGTTATGAAGAAGAGATTGATTATGCATCGGGAATAAATTCGAAGAGATTCAGCCTTATTCCTTCCTATACGCTGAATTTATTTAAATTACCCTGGCTTTCAACGACTCTGAATCTGAGATCAAAGAACTCCTATTATCTGAAAAGTCGTGACCTGGAAACCAAAGAGATAGTAAATGAGCCTCTGCATCTTAACTATAACAGCTTAAAACTGACTTTCAAAGGCCCCCTTTTTTACAAAATATATTCATCCCACAGATCAAAAATAAAACATCTGATCGAACCGGAAATAAATATTTCATATTCAACAAAAATATCAGATGACCAGAGAAAAAGACTAATACCGATTGATATTTTTGATTTTCCTTCCTACTCTTCCATTAATTTCTCCCTGAATTCAAGGATTCTGAAAAAGAGCCGTGGAAGTGATAAAGCAGCCCGGGAAGTGTTGACTTTAACAATTGGACAAAAATTCTATTTCGATCCCTTTGAAGCAAACAGATTCCGGTCAATTGAAGTAGATGGTGAAAATATTTACCCCGAGTTCTCAGAACTCAACAACAGTATAAGGTACAGACCTTCCCGATTAATATCTTTTGATCTTTCAGTTGTATACAATCATTATTTGAAAATTTTTCAGAGAGTAAATTTAAGTATATCCTATTCAAATCCTACCAGAACTGTTTCAGGAAGCTTATCATACGGGAAGTATATTAACCCTTATAAAACTTCAAGTTTTTTTCTGAACAGAGAGACATTCAGAGGAGATTTTAAACTGAATGTACCGGGATTCCCTGTCAAGCTTGAAACAAGCCTGGATTATGATAAAACCGAGAAGAGATTCAGGTATGGAAGTGTTATTCTGTCATATAATTACCAATGCATAAAATTTAATGCTGAATTTAAGGTATATACTACTCTTGATGGAAAAATAAATCCTTACTACACTTTTGGTGTTTCTCTGGGTAATCTTGGAATGATCAGAGATTTTTTCGGTGGAACTAAATGAAAAAAAAGAGAATACTCATCACCGGATGTTCCGGATTTCTTGCAAAGTATCTTATACCGGATCTTATTTCGGATAATTGTCACATCACTGGGATAACAGAAATTAATGACTTTAGATATGACGGAATTGAGGTTTATTCTTCTGATATCAGAGATTTCAATTCAGTTAAGGATGTAATGGAAAAAACTGCTCCGGATACCATATTTCACCTCGCTGCAGTTTCAAATGTAGGATTCAGCTGGAAAGATCCTCTGCTTACGTTTGGAGTAAACATTAACGGGAGTGCCAATCTACTCGAAGCTGCAAGAATGATAGTTCCTGATGCAAGAATACTTTTGATGAGCAGTGCTGAGGTTTATAAAACAGAGAGGGACAAAAAATTAAGCGAAAGATCTGAAATAGATCTTTCAAATCCTTATGCACTATCAAAATATACAATGGAACTTTTAGCTGATCTGTATATTGATTTTTATAATATGGACATTTTAAAAATAAGGGCTTTTAACTTTATCGGGCCCGGACAAAGCAGTTCGTTTGTTGTTTCAGATTTTTCACGTCAGATCGCGTTAATTGAAAAAGGGAAATCTGATCCTGTACTCAGTGTAGGGAACCTCTCTGCGAGGCGTGATTTCTCTGATGTCAGAGATGTTGCATTATATTTAAAAAAAATTATTGAGAAAGGTGAGAGCGGAGACCTGGTAAACATTTGTTCCGGCGAACTATTTTCAATAGAGGAAATTCTGGACAAATTGTTGAAATTAAGTAGTTTAAAAATAGAAGTGATTACAGATGAGGATAAGTTCCGAATTACAGATTCACCTGAAATTTTAGGAAACTGTAATCTGTTGAGAAAGAAGTTTAAAATTTTCCCTAAATACAAAATTGATGATACATTAGCCGATTCTCTTGAATATTGGCGAAAAAATGTTTGAGTCCTTTTTACCGGGCTAATTGTTTAATGATCTTTATATATTTATTTACTGAAGTTTGAACTCTGAATTTTTCAGATCTGGCTCTCCCTTTTGCTTCATAATCACTTCTGAGAGATGAATTATTCAGGAAGAGTTCAATCTTTTCAGTGAGTTCAACAGGAGAGTGAGGGTTAAAATATAATGCTGCATCTCCAAGAATCTCCTTAAGGCTGCCTTCCGGTGAAGAAATAACCGCCTTTCCTCTGGACATAGCTTCAAGTGGAGGGAATCCGAATCCTTCATAAAAAGAGGGGAAAACGAAAAATTCCGCATGATCTATATAATCGATTAAGAGTTTCCTGTCCAAATAACCGGTGGTAATAAGAAAATCCTCTATATCATCGCTTAAAAAGTATTCGGGAAGTTTTTCACCTGCACCGGCAAGAACTAGTTTGACCTCTTTGTATTTACCATGGATTATTCTAAACGCCTCTATCAGTGCTAAAATATTCTTGTGAGGTTTAATATTTCCGGTATAGAGGATATATTTTTCTTTTACAGGTCTTTTACCTTTCGGATAGTAGAAATAAAGATCATTTAATCCGTTGTAAACTACTTTAATCTGATCATCTGTAAAATCAAACATTTCAATCATATCTTTCTTCGTGTTTTCCGATACGGTAAAAATAATTTTAGAAGAGCGGCGTATTTTTTTAATAAAAAGCTCGGCAATATCAGTTTTTATTTTCGGTTTAAAATACTCAGGGAACTTAAAGTGAATCAGGTCGTGGACAGTCACTATGGAATTATTAATTTTACTCCATGGGAAAATATAGTGTGGAGAAAAGTATGAATACTCTTTAAATTTTGAAACTTTGAAAGGAATTTCAAAATGTTCGGAAATTGAATAATTTAATGAATTTGCATTGATTATCTGATTGTTTTCAAACAAATTCGAGCCCTTGTTGTTCCGGGTAATAATAATTGATTGGAATTCTTCTGATTTAGCGATATTAACAAATATATTTTTAATATATTCACCAATTCCAAAATCATTGATTTTTCTTGCGTCGAGAATCAGTTTCATTTATATCGTCCTGTCAGTTTAAGGATCTTTTTTGAGATTGAAGCTTTTTTTTTGTCGCCTGCAATTTTTTCAAAAATGAATCTGATTGAAAATTTGAGTTTCAGGTACAATCTTAGAAATAAGATATCGAATTTGGAATTGTGTTTTTTATAGTAGTAAAGCTGACCTTTTTTAATCTCGGGAAGCAGACTGTTAAAAACTGAAGAAGTTGATTTACCCATGAGATGAGTAATTGAAACTCTTGAAGTTAAATGTACTTTATAACCCGCTTTTCTGATTCTGAGGCACAGATCAGCATCTTCAAAATAGAGAAAAAATTTCTCGTCAAATCCTCCGACTTTAGTATAAATCTCCCTCGGGACTATGAAACAGGCCCCGCTGACCCAGTCAACATCAAGTTCAATATTTTTCTTTCTTAATCCGGAATATAGCCTGAAAAACATTTTGAAGAAAAATTTAGTCAGAAACTCATTTATAAGAGTCAGGTCTTTTCCTACCGATAACTGTACCGATCCATCTGCGTTGAGAAGTAGGGGAGCAATCAAAGAGGTGTCTGACTCCTCTTTTACCATTTTCAATAGGGAGTCAACTGCTTTTTCGGGAATAATGGTATCACTGTTTAATATCAATATATATCGTCCCCGGCTGAGATTGAATCCAGCATTATTTGCTTTTGAAAAACCGGTATTTTCCCCCATATCAATAATTTTGAGATTTTCATGAGCTGCTCTTACTAACTCCAATGAATTATCCGATGAATTATTGTCTGCAATTATTATTTCATAAGAGGCTTTTATATGACTATTAACAATTGAATCAACGGTGTTTAACAGGAAATATGACGAGTTATAGTTGACAATAATAATTGAAAGATCAATCCCGTTTTTTTGTTTTTCCATATCATTTTTGCAAGCTGAATGAGTTTAAATGAATTGATCCGGATATGACGTCCAGAAACAGGATAGAATTATTAATCGAGAAAAACAGTGAACTTATTTTTGATAGATCAATACCTGCTTTATAGTTTTTTCTGTTTATGCAGAAAAAATTTTTAAACGGTATGGAAACAAATGTCCAATGCGGTTTCGAAATAAATGAATGCCTGAACCATAATCCGTTAGTTTCATTTCCGGTTCTTAACTCAAGCCAGTATCTCATCTCCTTTTCAGATCTTGTAAAAAAAGAAATTGATTTATATTTAGAGAAGTCGAAGTTTTTTCTGTATGAAAGTGAGACCCAAAAATTTCTATTGTCTTTATCTTTTTTAATTTTGTAATTCAAAACATATGTTTTTGTTTTAGGGTAAAATAAAATATTTCCGGATGATGACTGATTTTTTTCTACTTTAACCAGTTTTTGGTTTAAAATAATTGGAGTGCTGTTCAATTTTACAAGTTTTTTACTCTCTTTTTTTTCACCATGAACTCCAATATAAAACGGATTTGTTACAATCCATGGTAATTTTTTAAATCTGCTGTCAGAGAGATAAACCTCACTTCTGTATACTCCGGATTTTCTTACAATTATCTTTAACTCCTTTTTTATATTTTTAATAAATCTTTTTATGATCTTGCCGTCTCTTTTTAGAATTATTGTTGTTCTGAATTTAAAAGGAAGATTAATTTTTATAAAACCTCTGTTGGATTTGCAGTAATCTCCGGTTTCATATATTTTATTTCCGTCGTCGGGAATAAAAACTATATCAAACCCGTTTGCGTCTGAAATTGCTTCAATTACATTGAAATAGTGTCCTTCCCTGATTTTTGAGATAATCAGTTTATAAGCTTTTTGAGGATTATGGATTGGAAGTTTTCCCGTTTTAACATAGAGATTCAAAATACCGAACAAAGATTTATAGGATGGAAATTTCAAAGAAATTTTTCTTGAAATTGGAAGTTTTGAATGTGCATCAAGGGCAAAAATACCCATATATTGGCCATTTCTACTAAATTCATCCCATTTTTGCATATTCTTTTCAGGATAATACAATGAATCAAGAATAGAGTATTCACTGTTTAACAAATATTCAAATGGAAAAGATAAAATCGAGAAGAGTCCCATTTTTTTTGAAGCGCTGTAAACATTTATTATTTCAATACCTGTAAAGTCTTCTATATTCCAGTCATGCCATCCAATCCTGCTGTCAAAAGGGTGAGCGGTAAATGTTATCCCATTGTCCCTTTTCACCTGATCGATTGCAGCCTGAGGTTCAGAGGGGAATTTATAATTTTTTAATGAAAATCCTGCTGAGGACATATGCCCGGAATCAAGTGAAAATTCAGATCCTCCAATGATAAGAGTTCCATTTTTTAATCCGGATGACTTAAAAGAATTAATATTTGGAACCCCGTGATCGGTAAGTATTACAAAATCAAGGTTTCTTTTTTTTGCTTCTGATGCAACCTCTTCAACACTACCCAGACCATCTGAAAAGAGGGTGTGGACATGGTAAATTCCTTTTGCAAACCTAGGATCAGCCTGATTCCCGCTTGAAAATTTTTTAAATGTGACGGCGGAAAAACTATTAACAATAATTATTGCGGCAAATACGATTAAAAGAAGTTTAAGTATTTTGATGACAGCTTTCATCGAAATGATTATAACATCGGCTATATTGTGAGTCAAAAGAGGCTAAGATGAATTGACAACAAATTTTAATAAATATAAAATTTTTTCATGTCAGATTACAGTTCATCACTTCAGGTTATTTTGATTGCTCTCTCTGCCAACCTTTTCATAGCTGTCAGTAAAGTTATCGTTGCGGTTCTTACCGGATCAACAGCTATGCTTGCAGAAGCGATTCATTCATTTTCTGACAGTTTCAACCAGGTCTTTTTACTGATTGGGATAAAAAAAGGAATGAAGAAGGCTGATCCATTGCATCCGTTTGGCTTTTCAGGTGAGCTATATTTTTGGTCTTTTATTGTTGCGATTATGTTATTTACAGCAGGTTCAGTATTTTCAATATATGAAGGAATTCATAAGTTATCCAATCCTGTACCTTTGAATAATATTAAATATGCCTTTATTGTTCTTGGAATTTCTATATTTGCTGAGTCACTTGCATTCCGCAAAGCGTTGAATAGGATAAATTCGGAACGAAAAAATATTTCGATCTATAAATACCTGAAAGACACTAAAAAATCTGAACTAATGGTTATTTTTCTTGAAGATTCAGCTGCAATTTTGGGTCTCGTTATTGCAATTGCAGGATTACTCATTCAACATATAACGGGAATTCTAATTTTTGACGGGATTGCATCAATTTTAATTGGTCTAATCCTTGGATTTGTTGCTTTCTTTCTGGGGAGCGAAACAAGATCCCTCCTGATCGGTGAAAGTGCTGATCCGGATATGATAAGCCGTGTGGTTAAACTTTTAAAAAGCGAAGAGAGCATCAAACGTATTGTAAATATTAAATCTCTCCAGATGGGGCCGGATGATATTCTGATCGGAATAAAGATAGAGTTTGACGCCCACCTCAATTCGGTGGAAATAAGTAACCTGATCAATGGTTTGGAAGAAGATATGAGATCAGAATTCCCTGAATTGAAAAAAATATTTATAGAGCCTGATTTATACCGGGAGAACTATAAAAAATCCTAAAAGGGATATCTGCATTTGATTGATTAAAAGTTGTATGATATAAAAAATATATGAAAATTCGCCTTATACAATTTGCTCCTTCTCTTGGCCAAATTGATAGAAATCTGGATTATCATCTCGAGAAGATTGAAAAGGCGATATCCGATGAGATTGAGCTTATAGTTTTTCCGGAATTAAGCATTTCAGGTTATCAGTTGAAGGATATAATCTATGATATTGCAATTCGTCCGGAAAGTAAAATTCTAAAAATATTTAAGGAAAAAAGTAAAAAAATTTCTATAATAGCAGGAATTCCTTTTGAAGATCCTATTGGAATTTTTTACAATTGTGCTTTTTTATTTATGAACGGAGATATAGGACATATTCACAGAAAAGTGCAGCTCCCTACACAGGGAATGTTTGAGGAAGGAATGATATTCAAACATGGAAACAGGTTTGAGAGTTTCATGATTGGAGATATGAGAGTTGGAATTTTAATCTGCAGAGAGATACTTTTCCCTGTTAATGCTTATCTCTATTATCTCCAGAATACTGACATGATAATTGGGATCTCAAACAGCCCCCACAGGGATATGGGGAAAAACGGTTTTAAATCTCATGCTTTATGGGAGAGACTTGGAGAAGTTTATTCAATCAATTATCACCAGAACTATATATTTGTTAATAGAACAGGTTTTGAAGACGGCATCGGTTTCGGTGGAGGATCATTTTATTCAGAAGCCGGAAAAGGAATCAAAAACATAGCGAAGTATTATGAAGAAGATTCTATTGATATAGACTGTGGAAAGGAGAGTATACGAATTTCAAGACTAAAATCCAATTATCTTCGGGATGAACATCCTCGTTTTATCTTAAAGGAACTTGAGAGAATAGTACATGGAACAGATTAATTATGAAATAACTTCGAAAGTAATAGAACTTTTTATAAAAGAAACTTTTGAAAAAAACGGATTTGAAAAAGCGATAATCGGTGTCTCAGGAGGGATCGATTCGGCAGTCGTTCTTGACCTGACATCCAGAGCACTTGGCCCGCAAAATATATTGGCGCTGCTGATGCCGTACAGAACTTCTTCATCAGATAGTATCTCTGATGGAAAATTAATTTGCGAAAGCAGAAACGTAGATTACAAAATTATTGATATATCACCTTCAATTGACGCCTATTTCAAGTCTCAGCCAGCAACTGACAGAATATTACTTGGGAACAAGTGTGCAAGAGAAAGAATGGCTGTATTATATGACTATTCCGCAAGAATTAAGGCACTGGTTGTCGGTACTTCAAATAAGAGTGAACTGCTTATTGGATATTCCACTCAATTCGGAGACTCAGCTGCAGCACTTTTGCCGATAGGTGACTTGTACAAAACAGAAATTTTCGGTCTGGCTGATTTTCTTTCAATTCCCCGTGAGATTCTTGAAAAAAAACCTTCAGCAGATCTATGGAAAGATCAAACCGATGAACGGGAAATAGGAGTTACCTATAGTGAACTCGATCAAATTCTCTATGATATATTTGAAGAACGGAAATCTCCGGACGATCTTGTCAAAGCCGGCTATGGAGTGGAAATAGTAAAAAAAATAGTTAATATGGTGATCAATTCTCATTTTAAGCGCACCTTTCCGCCTGTAACAAAGATTCATTCCAGAACAATCGGTATGGACTTCAGATTCCCCAGAGATTGGTATAAATAGTATGCCTGAAATCTGTTTTTTCACCTTGTAATTATGGCATTATATATTGTTCCTGTCCCGGTCGGAAATCTGCAGGATATTACTTTAAGGGCAATTGAGGTTTTAAAAAGTGTAAATTTTATAATTACAGAGGATACAAGAGTTTCATTAAAACTTCTAAATCATTTCGGTATTAAAAAGAAATTATACAGTTACTATAAACCTAAAGAAGCAAAGCAGGCTGTTTTTTTAACCGAGATTCTTTCAAAAAGTGATGGTGCAATTATTACTGATTCGGGGACTCCGTTGATATCTGATCCGGGATTTATTCTGGTTAAAAATCTAATCAGAAAAGGAGTGAAGATATTTTCGCTGCCTGGACCTACTGCATTTATTCCTGCATTGACTTTATCAGGAATTGATCCATCAAAGTTTTTATTTCTTGGTTTTGCACCTAAATCTGAGGGTAAACTTAGAACTTTCCTGAAAAAATATAAATTCATCGATGTTCCGCTCGCATTCTATGAATCTCCGAGGAGGGTCAGGAAATTTTTAACAAATGCATTTGAGTTGCTTGGAGACAGGGATTTTGCCTTAATAAGGGAGCTTTCTAAAATGCATGAGAGTATTATCAGAGGAAATCTTTCCACAGCGATGAATGATATAAAAGATGAAACTTTAAAAGGAGAGATAGTAATAATCATTGAAGGATCAGGAAAAATTATTCCGGAGAATTCTCCTGAAATCAAATCGATGGAAGATGTTTATACATATTTTAAAGATAAATATTCAATCAGTAAAAACGAGTTAAAAAAAAGGATTATGAAGAAAAAGTGACCTGATAATCGAACAATGAGTCAGGTGATTTTAAAAAGCTTCGGATCTAATTCCAGCTTCATTTCATAATTCTTTTTAAAGAGGGATTTCTCAAAATTCATTATTAAAAAATCTTTCTCCTTTTCGGATTTTTTTAAAGAGATAAAATTTGATGATATCTCCATTAAATTTTTCTTTATTGATTTAGAATCAATACATGAAATCAGAAATGGGAAATTACGTTTGAATGAATCTGTTTTTAGATAATCCGAAAGATGTTTTATTAATGATTCATATGAAGAGTAGTAAAAAATATCCCCGGGAATAAGGTGGAGGGAATCGATAAAAACAGCTCCTATTTTAAGATGGCTTGTATCGAATAATTCTATGGACTTTAGAAGCCCCTGAATATCATAACAGCGGTCAATTATATGAATTCTGGATGACATCTGCAGAAAGCTATTCAGGCCGTTCATATCTTTTCGTTTTTTTGCGAGGCTGATCATCTCATCCTCGGAATGATTTTTAAAAAGCTTTTCCCATATTTCAAGATTGCTTAAAGAAGAATTATCCCCGATTATTTTTTTAATAAAATCATCTTTGATACTAAAGGAAGTTGATCCTGCAATATTGATGAGCATCTTTTCAATGTTTAGTTTCTTTGTCCCATATGAATAAAAAATAAAATGGAGGTCCCTGTAGATATCAGACATGTTGAACATGAAATTCAACAAGGTGATCGTTTTCCCTTCTCCGGATTCTCCGCAAAAAGATGAAATTGAAGACGGAGAAAAAGAGGTGATATTATCAAATTCGGGGATACCTGAGATTAGAGGAGGGATTTCTTCTCTTATAGCCATCAGGAAATCCTTGAAACTCAGCGGGCCTGCATCTTTTAGAAAATTTCTGTTAAATGTTACTTTATCTCTGCTGGAACTTATGGAAGGTCTCCTGTAATCAAGGAGATTTGGAAATCCAGTACTGTCCATATCCATAACATCCGGATTCTCCTCGATATCTGAATTAAAAACACTTTCTGAATCAAAAATTTCAGCTGTTTTTTCAAGCTTTTTTTCTACAGTATTTGAACCTTTGTCAAGAAGAACAGTCTTATCCTGATTATCGACCCGTATTGTTTTATCCTCTTTATCGGGAGAAACTTTTTTTCCCCCAAATTGTTTTGTTTTAGATTTTTTATCACTTTCCATCCACTAAATTTTAGCATTATTAAAAAAAAAATATAATAAGTTATAATATTAATAAATTGAAAAAAGGTTTTCTGATCTATATTGGAGGGCTTCCTGAATCTCCGTACCTGTCACGTCCTGTTTCATCTTCAGGTCGGAAATTGTTCTAGCTACTTTTAATATTTTAAAATAACTTCTGGTACTCAGATCAAGTTTTTTAATTGCCATTTTAAGCAGATTTTCCGCATCTCCATCCAGAATACAGAATTTTTTAATTTCCCTGTTCCCCATCTGACCATTAGCAAATATTTTCTTTTTAATTTTTTTAAATCTTTCAAGTTGAATATCACGGGCTTTTTTGACTCTTTCTCTGATTATTTCTGAAGGCTCGGAAGAAATTCTCGATGTAATCTCATCAATAGGGACTTTATCAATAGAGATCTGGAGATCAATCCTGTCCAGCAATGGTCTTGAAATTTTTGAATAATATCTTATCTTTTGAGCCGGTGTACATTCAAAATAATCTGATTTTTTTAGTCCTATCGTGTCTTCACAAGGGTTCATAGCAGCAATAAGCATAAACTTGGACGGAAATGTATAAGTTGATAATGATCTTGAAATAGAGATTTTACCATCTTCAAGCGGCTGTCTTAGAACTTCAATCGCACTCTTTTTAAAATGCGGAAGCTCATCAAGAAAAAGCACACCGTTATGAGCGAGAGAAATCTCTCCCGGAATCGGGTAACGCCCTCCTCCGCTCATTCCCACATCTGATATTGTGTGATGCGGGCTTCTTATCGGTCTTGTAGTTATAAGACCTTTTCCACTGTTAAGAAGCCCGGCACTGCTGTAAATAAGTGATGTTTCCAGAATTTCTTCTTCGGTCATGCCGGGAAGAATTGAAGGTAAAGCTTTTGCCATCATGGATTTCCCTGAACCGGGAGGACCGACCATGAGGAGATTATGAAAGCCTGCTGCCGCTATTTCCATTGTTCTCTTTGCAATATACTGCCCTTTTACCTCCATGAAATCAACGGGATGATTTACCTTAATGGGTTTGGAGGGTACAACATTAAATTTTGTCAGATCTTTTTTACAATTCAAAAAACTTCCGGCTTCTTTAAGGTTCTTTAGGCCGAAAACTTCAATGCCTTTAACATAAGATGCTTCTTTTGCATTTTCTGCCGGGACAACAATACCTTTTATACCCTTCTGTTTTGCATAGATTGCAAAATTGAGAACTCCTTTGACAGGTTTTAATTCTCCTTCCAGATTTAATTCACCAAAAAAAAGATAATCCTCTATTTCCCTGGAATTTATATTGTTTTTATTTAGAAGAATGCCAATCGCAATAGGGAGGTCAAGGGCCGATCCCTCTTTTTTAATATCTGCAGGGGAGAGATTTACGACAATTTTTATACCTACCGGATAATCAAAACCGGAATTTCTTATCGCGAATCTGATTCTCTCTCTGCTCTCTTTAACAGCATTATCAGGCAGACCTACAATAGTAATCCCCGGGATTCCTCTGGAGAAGCCGACTTCGACTTCAGCTTCGATTACTTCCAGACCGTTTAAAACCGATGAACGAATCCTGGAGATCAACGGAATCCTCTTGGAATAAGGAGTTTTTTCCCCGGCCTGATGAGATTTGATCTTAATTTATTCACATTTTTTATTTTCTTTACACTTGTTCCGAATTTACGGGCAATTGAGTAAAGACTGTCACCCCGCTTAACCCTGTACCATCCGACAAAATATTTTGCCTTGGGTGGCAGTTTTTTCAGATTTGAAAGGAGTGACTCATCAGCATATAGGGGGATTCTAATTAAGTACTCCTTTTTATTAAACGGTGTAAAATCCCTGATAAGTTCGGGATTAAGCTTTTTTATTTCTGAAAGCTTTATATTTAGAATTTTTGAAACCGATGAAATTTTTACCGGAGATTTGATTTTAACTATCTTTGAATTTGAGAAAACCGGTTCAGTTCTTTCAATTACAAAACCATATTTTTCAGGTGATTTTGCAATCATTAACGAAGCTATAAATGCAGGCACATAATTTCGTGTTTCCCTTCTCAGATATCTTGTTTTAGACAGTGAAAAAAAATCCTTTCTTCCGGTTCGTCTTATTGCTCTCCTTATCTTACCAGGTCCGCCGTTATAACTTGCAAGAGCAAGATACCAGTCGCCAAAAAGATCATATAGATATTTGAGATATTTTGCAGCGGCATATGCAGCTTTGTACGGATTTCTCCGTTCATCTACGACCCAGTCCACTCTAAGCCCGAAGAGTCTTGCCGTGGATCTCATAAATTGCCAGACACCAAGAGCTCTGGCCCTTGAATATGCGCCGTGTCTGTATCCACTCTCAATAATAGGAAGATATACAAGATCGAGAGGCACACCGACTTCCCTGAATATCTTTTTAAAATCTTCAGTATACTCAACAGATCTGTTTAGAGCGTTTTGAATACTTTGTTTTTTTATTGTTCTGAAAGCAGTGATAAATGAAACTACTTTACTGTTTACTGTGATCGGAATTGTAAATTCCGGTGAAAGATCGGATGCAATTCTTTTTATTTTTTTTATCTGTTTATGCGACGGTTTGAAAAGCGGAGTTGAGACAACCTCGTCTATAAGAGCATTTCCGGAACCTGCAACCGAACTTTTTTCTTTCTCGAGTGCCTGAAGTTGAAGTCTTGATATTTTCTTAATTAAATTGTTCAGTTCTTGTTGAGATGAGGAGGAAGCAGAATGAATTGCAAATAAATGATCCAGGGCTTTGTCAAAATAAATATTTGAATCTTCAATTTTCCCTGATTTTAACAGCCTTTTACCCTGATTCAAATATATTTCTGAGGTTTTATCTGAAAAAATCTGATTCTTTGTAAGTGAAACACTTTTCTTTTTAAAAAGGGTACATCCTGCAAATAAAAACGGAATCAGCAGCAAAGCAGTCAGGTTTCTAATCTTCGACATCAATTATCAGGTTTATTTTCTTTACACCGGGTTTAATATTAATCTTAAAGTCTTTTATTAATTTAGAATCTTTATCTTTGAATTCGATGGAACATGAATCTTTTATATTGATTTTTTTCAAAATAGTAATTCTTGAATCATCGTTTGTAAGTTTATTAAGGAGTTTAAAATCAGCTTTTTCAAATTTTTCTGTATTATCTCCCTGCTCGGGCTTTGATACAACATTTTCCGATTCAATTATTTCATCTATATTTATCTCGGTTTCTGAAAAGTTGAAATCTTCAGTCTCTTTTTTTAAATTATTTTCTTCTATTGAGAGTGATTCTCTGTTATCACTAACCGAAATCCTTTTAATTGCAAGATCTTTTTTATCCAACATTTCTTTTTTCTGATTAAGATCGAAACTGATTACAGGTTTCTTTCCCGTATTCTTGCTCATATTTTCAATTTCCGCTTTTATTTTTTTTAAAGTGAGAGTCGAAATTTCCCGGAGTGTTTCAACAACACCAGATCCTTCTCTGGCAACGGATTCATAATAGGGGAGTTTTTTTTCATTTAAAAGTTCATTCAGTTTTTCCGAAGGACTGATATTTTTAAGGTCCTGTTTGTTGTATTGGAATACCAGAGGGATATCATCCAGATCCCTGTTGTCTTCCGAAAGATTTATCCTGAGATTATTCAGGCTTTCGATATTTGCATTTTCCATCGGGGATTGTGAGTCAGCTACGAACACAATTCCATCTGCTCCTTTTAGAACCATTTTTCTTGTAGAATTGTAAAATATCTGTCCGGGAACAGTATACAACTGGAATTTGGTAAAATAGCCTTTAATAAGTCCGACATTGATAGGAAGGAGATCGAAGAAGAGAGTCCTTTCTATATCAGTTTCAACACTTACCAACTCACCTCTCGATTTAGGATTAGTAATTGAAAAAATGTATTGAAGGTTAGTTGTTTTTCCGCTAAGGCCCGTACCATAATAGACTATCTTCGCAGTTACTTCTTTAGATGAGTGATTTATAAACATTAGATCTTCTCTGTAGAATCAATAAGAATTCTCTCATCAATATCATAATAAGTCAACATATGACATCCTGGTATCACTCCATTTTCTCATATTACTACTCCAGATCTTTGATTTTCAATTGAAAATCCAAAAAAAGGGATTTCTCCATCTTATAAATTCTGAATACCTTCTGCTGTTATATCAACTCTCTATAAATATTCCTGTTTAAATAAGGGTAGGGGCAAGTAATATATTTATCAATCATAATTCTTGTAAAATTCAGGAAAATATGTTTTCATCCATAATTCAAAATTATTAAAATCGCTTTCTTTTTCATTCCAGGTTGCGTTTGATAAACCATTTCTTTTTAAGTAAAACAGTCTGTTCTTCTCCTCATCCGGGAGTGAGGAAGGAAGCCGAAATTGGAATTCAGAGCCTGATAAAGGAAAGAAGTGATGAAACTGGATCCGAACCTGGTATTTTGCAATCAAACTTGAGATAAAATCGAAAGTCTCAGCTCTCTCTTTATTTGTTTCATCAGGATAGCAGAGAATAAAATCCAGATTTACTCTAAATCCAAATGAGTTAGCTGTGGCAACTGCGATTTCAACATCACTTTTATTATGTGCACGTCTTATATTTTTCAACCTTTTTTCCGAACCGGATTGTACACCAAAGGTAATTATCCTGTTTGAAACATATTTTTTCAGTAAGGCGGCCGTTTTTTCATTGAAAGTTTCCGGCCGGATCTCAGAAGGGAACAAGCCGTACTCAATGAATTTAAAATTCATTTTATCTACCCTGCTGAGAAGATTATCAAGTCGGTTGTGACCTTTATTCTTTGAGGAAACATCTCGTAAACCGAATTCGAGTGACGAAGGAGCAATAAATCCGACTCTTTTAAAATTCCTTTTTTTTAATTCCAGCAAGTACTTGTTAATTGATATATCATCTCTCTCTAACAATGATATATTCCCGGTTTGACAATAACGGCAGTTCCATTTACAACCCCTCATTATCTCGAGAGGGGATATCAAATTCATATATTTTGTGACAGGGAGATATTCATCTATATTATTATCCTGCTCTTCCTGATAAATACGGAAAGATTTACTTCTTATTTTTCCATTGATTATATCCATACCGAATTTTTTAAATGATTTCTCTGCCTGCCCGGGAAGAAGTATATCCAGTCCGATTTTTCTTGAGAGTAAGGTGTCCCCGGTTACGTGCGGGCCTCCGCCGGCAAATACAATATTTAAATCCTGAAGATCAAGAATCTCTTTGTGGATAACGGGGAGGTGAGGAGTCATAAATGAATATATGACGATATCTCCGCGCCTGACCTGTGAAACATCTTCCGCAATGACGATCTCCATCTCTTTGTCGATTTCCTCTTTCTCCCAAATATTGAGAAGAAGCGGAATTGTCAGCCTGTTAAAACTAAATAACCTGAATATTACTCTTCTTTTCTTCATTTAAACGGAATGCCTCTCTTTCTATTAGACCCAAGCTTTAGTATAATTCATATTTCATATTTGTAAAGAATCGGATAAGAATGGATAAACTTCAGATCTTTAAAACTCTGGCACCCGGGTTTTTGCCTCTTTTTATTTTTTTACTGGCGGATATGATTTGGGGGACTGAAACCGGATTGATCGTTGCAGTTTTATTCGGGATTTTCGAGTTGGGAATATCATATTTTCGTGAAAAATTCATTGACAAGTTTATACTTCTTGATACCGGACTTATAATGATTTTGGGCGGGATTTCAATAATTTTCAGTGATCCGATTTTTTTTAAACTTAAACCTGCTCTGATTGAATTGATTTTCACCGTAATTCTTGGGTTTTCAGCTTATTCTCATGTGAATCTGATACTTCTAATGACTAAACGATACATGAAAGGAGTAAGTTTGACCGACTTTCAGCTAAAGAAGATGAAACAGGGATTAAAAACGATGTTTTTTTTGTTCTTCATCCACACTATTTTGATTGTTTACTCAGCTTTTTTTATGTCAAAAGCTTCCTGGGCTTTCATAAGCGGAGGTCTGTTTTACATCATCTTCGGAGTCTATATCTTATTAGAGTTCATCAGGAACAGGATAAATAAAAAAAAGATATTGAGAGAATACCAGGATGATGAATGGTTTGACATAGTTGATGAAAGCGGTTCCGTGACCGGCAAGGCTCCCAGAAAGTTGTGCCATTCTGGGCCGGGTATGCTTCATCCGGTTGTTCATATGCATATAATAGACGGGAAGAACCGTATTTTTCTCCAAAAGAGAGCTGATACAAAAAAAATCCAGCCCGGAATGTGGGATACAGCGGTAGGGGGGCATGTTTCTTCAGGTGAAAAAATTGATGAGGCATTGTTAAGAGAGTCGGAAGAGGAACTCGGAATTAAAAATTTCAGGGCTGCCCCTGTCGGAATGTACCGATGGGATACTGAAATTGAGTCTGAACTTGTATATATGTTTGTTCTTTGGTCAAATATTTTGCCTGCAATTAATAAAAACGAGATCGAAGATGGAAAATATTGGAAAATAAAAAAAATCAGGGAAAGTATAGGAAAAGGGATACTCACTCCAAATTTTGAGTTTGAATTCAGGATTCTTATGGAAAAAGTGATTAAATAGGAAATAAATATATACTATTTGTTAAACCTGAAATGGATAATGTCTCCGTCTGATACGATATATTCTTTCCCCTCAAGTCTTAAATGACCGGTCTCCTTTGCCTTTGTAAATCCTCCTTCTTCCAGAAATACCTTCCAGTTAATCGTTTCACCGCGAATAAAACCCTGTTGAATATCAGAATGAATTTTGCCTGCTGCTGTAAGAGCATCGTCACCCCGATTAATTGTCCAGGCTTTTGTCTCATCTTTTCCTACAGTGAAGAACGAAATCAGATTCATAAGGTCATAACTCTTCTTTATAAAAGTTTCTCTCATGTAATCATAGTCGCTTAGTCCATACTCTTCCTGGAAGACTTTTCTGTCATCTTCATCAAGTTCCAGTAGTTCTGATTCGATTTTTCCGGCAAATGTAAATGTTGAACTGAAATTCTTTATCTCAGATTCAAATTTCTTATATTTTGAATAGCCTTTTTCATCGCAATTAATAATATTCATCAGCGGCTTTTCAGAAAGAAATTTAAAACCTCTGATAATAACTTTCTCTTTTTCATCCAGAGATATTTCTCTCAGGGGTTTACCTGATTCAAGATAAGATTTCAGTTTTATTAGAAGATCATATTCATCTGACAGCTCTTTACTCTTAATTTTTTTAATATCCGATTCTAATCTTTCCAGTCGTTTTTCCACGGTAAGAAAATCAATTGTTATCAGTTCATCGTTCATATTTTCGATATCTCTCCGCGGTTCAATGGTCTCATTCGGGTGTATTATTTCAGGATCATCAAAGCCTCGGACCATGTGGATTAACCCGTCTGCCCGCCTTATCAGATCTATAAAGGTTGAACTCTTTGCATCACCATATGATATTGATCCTGTATCCAGGAATTCTATTTTTGCATAAACCGGAGGAGTCTCAAAATAGTCTGCAAGTTCTTTTAATCGGTTGTCGGGAACATCGACAACTGCCTTATGGAGCTCATTGACAGAAGATGAGAACTTTGAAATTTCTTCCTTATTACCTGTGAGGAGATTAAAAAGTGTTGTTTTCCCTGTCTTGGGATATCCGAAAATTGCTAAAATCATGTAAGGATTATA
>CAZNLS010000046.1:7769-19556 GCA_964573895.1 uncultured Clostridia bacterium | reverse complement strand
AAAAGAATTCTTTTCATGATTACCCCTCCTGAGTTAATAATTTATATAAATTAACCTTCATTTACTAAAAAAAAAGTTTTTAAGTATATATACAAACTCTCTGACCTGTTTTCGGTTATTTTACCACTCTTAAAATTTCTATTCCATTACTTTCACCTACCTATTTTCTGTTTATTATCCTTACCTTAATCCGGATGGGCGTCCGCTTGAGTAAAAAGACAGGGATTATCAAATAATACCAAGGCTGTTTTGACAAACTTTTGTGACTTGTTTAATATTAACGGATATTGAAAGTGAGGTTCAAATGCCATTTCTAAAATTAGAGAATATTGAAAGTAAAGAGATTGTAAAGGGTTACAGAGCAAGATTTGTTCACTCTGAAAACATGACAACAGCCTATTGGGAAGTAGAAAAAGATGCCGCTCTTCCGGTTCACTCTCATCCTCATGAACAGGTTTCAAATGTTACGGAGGGTCAGTTTGAATTCAATCTTGATGGAGATGTAAGGATCATAGGTCCCGGAGATGTTATAGTAATTCCTCCTAATGTCCCTCACGGTGGAAAGGCTGTCGAGAAGTGCACGATCATTGACACTTTTTATCCTGTAAGAGAAGACTATAAATAGTTTTTTGTAAAACCATGGAGAACATCCTATGAATGAAAAAGATATTATTGCCCTGCCTCCGGTACAGCCGGAAACAATCAAAGCCCTTATCGAAAACAGCATGAATGAATTCCCGGGTATCCCTGCACTCTCATTTTATGACGGGTCTCCAGTCACCTTCAGCGAGATGGGAGCAAAGATCAGAGAGCTGGGAAGATTATTAAGAGAAAATGATATAAGAAAGGGAGACAGGGTTGCAATCCTGGGCGAAAACTCCCCGAACTGGGGGATAGCATATCTTAGTATAGTATCAATGGGCGCAGTTGTTGTTCCCATCCTCCCGGACTTTCCGGCTTCAGATGTAGAAACAATTCTGAACCACTCTGAAAGCAAGATCCTTTTTACGACAAAAAAACAGTTTGACAAGCTCAATTATGAGAGATGCAGGATGATTACAAAGGTAATCCTTCTCGATGATTTTTCAGTTGAAGGAACCGGATTTGACACAATCACATTTTCAGAGTTTATTAAAGATGCATATAAAAAAATCAGTGCATTAATTCATGATATCGGTGAGAAGACCGGACTTGCTTCCGGTGAAGTTCTTCCTGATGACCTGGCGGCAATTATTTATACTTCAGGGACAACAGGATTATCAAAAGGAGTGATGCTGACCCATGGAAATATAGTATCAAATGTCAATTCCATGAGAGCTCTTATAAAAATTAATACTGACGACCGCTTTTTATCCCTCCTCCCGCTTTCACATTCACTGGAATGTACGGTTGGATTCCTTTATCCCCTCTCTTGCGGGGCTTCACTATACTATATCGGAAAGACTCCGAATCCTACGATTATAAAAAAAGCGGCTGCAATAGCTAAACCTACCGTAATTCCCATGGTTCCTCTTATTATCGAAAAGATCTATAAAAAACGTGTGAAAATTGCATTCGAAAAAAACATTTTAATAAAAGGAATGACGAGAACTCCTTATATAGGAAATATACTTTACAGAAAAGCAGCAAAAGCAATTAAGGATTTCTTTGGAGGTTCCCTTCGACTAATTGCTATCGGTGGTGCACCCTTAAACGAAGAAGTTGAAGCATTTCTTATAAAATCCGGTTTCCCATACCTTGTAGGATACGGGCTCACTGAAACATCCCCTCTTGTTACCGGAGAAAGAATAGGTGAAACAAGGCCGGGTTCATGCGGATATCCGATAAAAAATGTAGAAGTGAAAATTTTGGATCCTGATCCCGAAACAGGTTCCGGAGAAATATGTGTAAAAGGACCGAATGTTATGAGGGGTTACTTTAAGAATGAGAAAATCACGTCTGAAGCATTTACCGAAGACAACTGGTTTATAACAGGAGACAGAGGATTTCTCGACAAAGATAACTACCTTTATATAAAAGGACGTTCCAAAAATATGATCCTTGGACCCAGCGGGGAAAATATCTATCCCGAAGTAATAGAGGAAAAGCTGAATGAAAACCTGATCGTCGAGGAATCTCTTGTCATCGAAAACAAAGGAGATGTTGAAGCCCTGATATGCCTGGATCATGATATTCTTGATGATCAGCTGTCCGGAAAATCCGGTGCCGAAGGCGAAAAAATAATAGAAAGCATCCTTGAAAAGATAAAATCCGAGACTAATCAACGGCTTCCTAAATTTTCATATATAAAAAGATGCCATTTCCAAAGTGAACCCTTTGCTAAAACAGCTACAAAAAAGATAAAAAGATATCTCTACTATCACCCGGCAGGAAATTAGTTGCCGGTATTTGCTGAATTAATTAACTAATGAAACTCGACAGATTTCAGATAGAAGCAATTGACTTTACCAGACAGGGGAAAAGTGTGATCGTCTCTGCTCCAACCGGTGCAGGGAAAACATTGATTGCCGAGCATATAATGAAAGAGAGTTTTAAAAATAATCGAGGTGTTATATTCACATCTCCGATAAAAGCACTCTCAAATCAGAAATTCAGGGATTTTAACTCAATTTTCCCTAAGAAAACCGGAATTGTAACCGGTGATGTCTCGATAAACCCCGATGCCCCGCTTCTTATCATGACAACCGAGATCTTTCGCAACCGTCTTTTCAGGGGTGATGATCTTAGTGAAAAATATTCATGGATCATATTTGATGAAATCCATTTCATCGATAACAAAGATCGTGGAACTGTCTGGGAGGAGAGCCTGATGTTCCTTCCTCCCGGAATAAATTTTCTTGGATTATCTGCCACCCTCCCAAATATTGATTCACTTGCTCAATGGGTGTCTGCAATACTTAAACGGGAAGTAAAAGTTGTTAAAGAAACAATAAGACCGGTTCCGCTGGAATACCATTTTATCCTGAACGGAAAAATTTTTAACAGCATAAATTCAGTAACAAAGTCATTAAAAAAGGGGCACCTGTCTCCAAAAGAGCCTTATCTTCGAAGAGTCAGAAAAAAATTCCCCGATGATTCGGAGGTTACAGAAATTATCGGGAGACTGAATTCTGAGCAGAAATTGCCGTTGATATATTTTACCCTGAACAGGAAGAGGACAGACAGACTGGCACACCTTTTTCAAAACCAAAATTTTCTTTCAACATCAGAGTCGAAAAGAGTTGATGATATACTAAAATATTATATTTCAAAATATGAGCTGAAAAACAATCCCGATCTTCACGATCTTAAATCACTGCTGAGATCAGGGACTGCTTTCCACAATGCGGGAATGATCCCTCAGTTAAAAGAGATCGTAGAAAAACTTTTTTCCGAAGGACTGGTAAAACTGGTTTTTGCTACTGAAACATTTGCCCTCGGGATCAATATGCCGGCAAGGACAGTTATTTTTGACGAACTAAGAAAAAAGCAGGGACGCTCTTTCAGAATAATGCCGGTAAGGGATTTTTTTCAGATGGCAGGACGGGCAGGCAGGCGGGGTCTTGACGATGCAGGATATGTTTATAGTTTCATTGACAGGTCAGTAAGCGGATTCTCGCTAAATAAGCTTCTGACAGGCAGTCCCGAACCAATATCCAGCCGGTTTGATCTCTCATACTCCGGAATTTTGAACTTATATGATTTGTATGAAGAGAGGATATCCGATGTATTTTTAAGAACATTCAAATATTTCCAGTCACGGGGAAAGAGAGGATCAATATATTTAAAAAAACTGCAGGCGAAGTTGAAAGTGTTAAAAAAACTGAACTTTATCAGTAATTGTAAAATAACCGAATCGGGGAGATTTGCTTCGGAACTTCATGGGTATGAACTGCCGATGGCTGAAATAAAAAAACATGGTCTTTTGGACCGTTTCTCACCCGCTGATCTGGTCTACTTCACCCTGGCACTTGTTTTTGAACCATCGGGAAGGAAATTACAGACTCCTGACCACAAAAGATCCAAATATTTAAAAAAACTTACAAATCCCGTTATTAACAAAATAGAAGCACTCGAAAAAATACACGGGATCCCGGGAGAAAGTGTTTCACTGAATTTTGATCTCACATATGCTGCTAACCTATGGATAAAAGGTGAAAATTTCTATACAAGTGTAAACACTGCTGATATTGACCCGGGAGACCTGTTGAGGTATTTTAGAATGTCTTCTCAGATCCTCCGGGAACTAATGAAGACTGAGATAAATGAGGAGACAAAAAAAAGAGTGAAAACAGCTCTTTCTTTCTTAAGGAAAGGATTAATTGATGCCGACAGGGAGCTGGAGGAATAGATGATTGAAATTACTAACCTGAAAAAAAATTTTAACGGAACACCTGCCCTCAACGGGCTGAATCTCCATATTAAGAAAGGAGAAATTTTCGGTCTTCTCGGTCCTAACGGAGCCGGGAAAACAACAACAATAAAAATACTTGCCGGCCTGTTATCCTTCGACTCCGGTAAGATCATGATCTCCGGAGATGAATATAACAGAGAAAAATCGGAATTGAAAAAAAAGATAGCATATGTACCGGACGAGCCGTTTGTATACCCCAAACTTACAGGTGAAGAACATATGAACTTTTTTGCCGGTCTCTATAAAATCAAAACAAACGGTTTAAAAGAGAAGGTAGATTTCTTTTTTAAATATTTTGAATTTGAACTTTACAGAAAAGAGCTTGTCGAAACTTATTCGTCGGGAACACGCCAGAAGCTTCTTATCTCGCAGGCATTGCTTGTCAATCCGTCAATACTGCTCCTGGATGAACCACTTGTATCAATAGACCCTGTTGTGGGAAGGAAATTCAAACTACTTCTAAAAGAGCAGGCAAAAAATGGTACTACGATAATCTTTGCAACGCATATCCTCCCACTGGCGCAGGAAGTCAGCAGCAGGATAGGTATAATTATAGACGGTGCAATCGATATCGAGGGGAATCCTGAGAAACTCGAAAAAATATCCGGTGAGAAAAACCTTGAGGATTTTTACTTTAACAGGATAATGGCATATGAAAAATCTGGCAGCATATAGATTAAAAGGGATTAAGAATAGTATTGCGGAAAGTTCCGGGAAAAAATACCTTTTTGTTTTTTTATTTGGGATTTCCATGCTCCTTCTGCTTGGTTTTGTATCATTTAAAGTTTTTGGCTATATATATTCTCAAAAGGATTTCACTCCTCAACTCAGGCTGTTTCTTACCGGGCAGCTGCTGACAATGTTCTTCCTTACGATGTTCATGATGCTGATCCTCTCTTCAATGATCTCCACATTAAACATATTTTTTTTGTCCCGCGACCTGAAACTGCTGTTTACTTCACCATTATCTCAAATCAAAATATTTGTCTGGAAGAGTTTCGAGGTATCATTTAACAGTTCCCTCATGGTCCTTTTTTTTACAATTCCTGTCTTATTCGGATATCTCTACTATTTTTCCCCATCCCTTCCAAAAATTGCCGCAGCATTATCAGTATTGCTGCTCTTTTTAATTATAGGTGTTTTATGCGGGATAATAATAGGATTTATAATCCCGTTGTTTATTTCCGTCAGAAGGCTTCAGCCGGTTCTTTCGGTTATTTCAATTTTGCTCATCTCGGCAGCAGTGATCCTATTCAGAATGCTGCAGCCTGAAAAATTCGGAAATCCCCAGATACTGGATAATGTTATGGAGTTCATAAAAGGATTCTCCACTCCTGTTTTCAACTTTTTCCCTTTCCGGTGGCTCTCCGAATCGCTAAAAGCTTTAGCTTCTTCCGAATTCAAATATTTTATAAAAAATTTCATGCTGCTGCTTGGTTCGCTATCTTTTCTCTCAATATTCCTCATCCTGTTCGGGAAGAAATTTTATTTCAACATTTTTGATAAGGTAAGCAGAGGTTCCAGAATCTCAACGGATTCGGGCCTTTCAAAAAATGTAATTCGAAACGATATGCGGATGTTGTATAAAAAGGAGGTGATTACATTCATAAGGACACCAGAGCAGTGGTCGCAACTCCTGGTTATTGCCGCAATTACCGTAGTGTTTATTATTAATATGAAAGCAATCCCCGCCCCCTCTCCTGCCGTGAAAAATATAATCGCATATCTCAATATAGGCATGGCGGCATTTATCGTTGCCGGGCTGAATTCCAGATTTACATTCACATCAATTCCGATGGAGAATCCGGGAATTGTCCATATAATGGCTTCTCCTTTCAATAGAACAAAAGTACTCAAATTGAAATTTCTTTTTAATTTGATCCCGATGATGATTCTGTCTCTGGCACTCTTCTTTACTGGTGAAGTCACGCTTGGATTGGATAGTACCACAAGAATAAGCGGAATATTATATCTTTTTCCGGTAGTCACATTTTTAACGGTACTTGCTATCTGGTTCGGATTAAGGGTCAGAAGCAGCAGGTTTACAACACCACAGCACCTTATAATTTCGAGTAATGGAATTGCACTTATGCTTTGGAGCCTTGCATATGTTGTCATTACAGTTTTATACATGATCAGGCCGCTGTTCATTTACTATTTTTCAAAACTTACAAGAAGGCCCGTTCCGATTTACGAAATTTTCCTCTGGATATTACTATTTTATCTGATAAACATTTCGCTGATCATTCTCTTTTTAAAAAAATCCGAAAAACTCTGGTCGGAAAAAGAGTTCCAATAGAGGTGAACAAATGATCCTTACCTTTCTGGACTGGTCTATAATTATTTCATTTCTTCTGCTTTCCCTGTTGATAGGTCTTATTGTCATGAAAAGATCCGGAAAGAACCCAGGTGAATACTTTGCAGGAGGAAGAAATATGCCCTGGTGGCTTCTCGGGATCTCAATGGTTGCAACAACATTTTCAACAGACACTCCAAATCTTGTGACTGATATTGTCAGGACAAAAGGTGTCTCGGGAAACTGGCTCTGGTTTGCATTTCTTCTGACAGGAATGGTAACGGTATATATATATGCACGCCTCTGGAAGAGATCGGGAGTCCTTACTGACATGGAGTTTTATGAATTAAGGTACTCGGGAAAAAGTGCGGCATTTTTAAGAGGCTTCAGGGCTTTTTACCTGGGATTCATTTTCAATGTGATAATTATGGCAACAGTAACACTGGCTGCAATAAAAATCGGCAATATCCTGTTAGGGCTTACGCCGGTTGAAACAATTCTGTTTTCCGGAATCATAATATTACTGTATAGTTCTTTAGGAGGCCTGAGAGGCGTTCTGCTCACAGATTTTTTCCAATTCTTCCTTGCAATGTTCGGATCATTCTACCTCATGTTCTATTCTGTCGAAAAGGCCGGGGGATTCAATAAGGTTTTAACTAACGAGAATGTCATATCAAAGCTGAGTCTTCTGCCGGATTTCAGTGATACCGCTAACTTGCTGGCAGTTTTCATAATTCCACTTGCAGTCCAGTGGTGGTCGGTCTGGTACCCGGGATCCGAACCGGGCGGAGGCGGATATATTGCCCAGCGGATGTTTGCTGCAAAAAATGAAAAACATGCTCTGAATGCCACACTGCTTTTTAATATAACCCATTATGCTGTCAGGCCCTGGCCGTGGATCCTGACAGCTCTCGCTTCTCTTGTTATTTTTCCCGATCTTGCATCTCTTTCAAGGGCATTCCCCCATATTGCCCCCTCAATACTGAAAAATGATATTGCATATCCTGCAATGATCACATTTCTTCCCCCGGGCATTCTGGGACTTGTCCTTACTTCTCTCCTCGCTGCCTATATGTCAACTATTTCAACTCACCTCAACTGGGGATCATCATATCTGGTTAACGATCTTTATAAAAGATTCATACACAAAAATGCATCGGAAAAACTCCAGGTCAGGGTCGGTCGGATCTCAACTGTTATTTTAATGATGACAATGGGTACAGTCGCTCTTTTCCTGCAAAATGCCCTCCAGGCTTTTAATATAATTCTTCAGATCGGGGCCGGGACCGGTCTGATTTTTCTACTCCGTTGGTTCTGGTGGAGGATCAATGCATTAAGCGAAATATTTGCAATGTTTGTATCTTTAGGTGTTGCAATCTATTTTGAGTTCTTTCATAAATTAACAGGTCTTGGGGAATTTACAAACTGGCAGAAACTTTTAACCGGAATTACATTGACGACAATTGTATGGGTTGCCGTATCACTTCTTTCAAAACCTGCAGATCATAAAAAACTTCAGGATTTTTATCTGTTGATCAGGCCATACGGACCGGGATGGAAAGGATTTATTAAGAGAATTCCGGATGAGATAAGAGATAAAAAAAATATCGGTTTATATAAAGGAGATTTTCCGGCAAAACTATTGAATATTTTTTCCGGAACAGTTGCAGTCTACTCCTTTCTCTTTTTAGTTGGTTTTGCCGTTGAGCAAAAGATCATTGAGGCTCTGGCATCAGGTGGTATTTTTCTTATGAGCTCATTATTACTTGTTATCAGGCAAAAAAAAGCCTGATCATAAGCCATTGTTAACCTGCTTTTCATTTATAAACTTTTTTACCATTTTCCGGAATTCCCCGGTGGGATCGTCAAGTTCCACACCGATTGAATAGAGACCGGAAAAATCATCCAGCATAGATCTCCACTTTATATATCCCGTGAGTATAAAACTTCTCTTCATTAATTTCGCAGATATTTTTATTTCCGGTGATCTTGGTATTTCCAGTACTGATATAAGCATTCCCTGCTCTGAAATATCTTCAAGCAGGGCAATCTTGTCATTGACTTTGAGAATTGACCTCTTTTTAATTCTTCGATATTTACGCCTTTCCGTATCACTTTTCCCAGATTCCATATCTACTCCTCCGGTTTGACTTATGAATATATTTTATAACGTTTAGTAATTGAAATTCAATACTTCCATCTTTTAAATCCCCCCTTCATCTGCTATCATTCAGAAATGAAGATAGCTGTAGACATTCGTTCATTCCTAAGCAGAGAAACGGGCGTTGGGATATATCTGAAAAATCTTCTGTTTTCACTCGCTGAAATCGACAAGAAAAATCGGTATCTACTATTTTCGTCATCATTTAAAGAGCGTTTAAAAAGAGATAAATTGCCTCACTTTAATGATATTAAAATAAAAGATTTAAAAATTCCTGTTAAAATTCTGAACTTCCTCTGGTTTAACCTATCATTCCCCTCATTGGGACTTTTTTTCAAAGAAAAACCGGATCTGGTACATTCACCAAATCCCCTGATCATTCCGGGAGGAAGAAAAACAATTATAACTGTTCACGACCTCGCATTTATTGACAATCCTTCATTAACTACAAGAGAGGCTCAGCTCTATTTTTCAAAAGGTATCCGGCGTTCACTACAAAAAAGTGACGGGATAATTTCAGTTTCCCAATTTACAAAGGAGAGAATTCTGAAACATTTTGGTAGTGAGATTGGGAATAAGATAAAGGTTATATATCACGGTTCCGATTTAAAGAGTGTAAATAGTATCAAACCAAAATTTGTAATTCCGGAAAAATTTCTGCTTTTCACGGGAACTCTTGAACCGAGAAAGAATATTTCAACACTCATTAAAGCATTTTCTCTTCTCAGAAATAAGATAAAGGATTTGAAGCTGATTCTGGCAGGTGCTTTGAATTCAAGTTCATCACATCTCCTGAGACTCATTTCTGTTCTAAAGCTGGAAAATAGTATTATCATAACAGGATATCTGAAGAGGGAAGAGCTGAAATACCTTTATGAAAACTGCTTTGCATTTATATTTCCATCTCTTTACGAAGGATTCGGAATACCTGTTCTCGAAGCAGCTGAATGCCAAAAACCATCAATAACCTCCGATATTCCCGTTTTCCATGAACTCTACTCCGATTATCCCCTATACTTTTCGAAGGAATCTCCGGAAGAACTATGTGAGGCGATTTTAAAATTGGATAGTAACAGCAGTCTCTATAAAAAAAAGTGTCAGATGGGAGTCAAACTGTCTAAGAAATTCAGCTGGGAAAAGTGTGCCCGGGAGACGCTTTCATTTTACGGGGAAATTGCAGGATGAGAATTGCAATAGACGGATTTGAACTGGACGGAAATTTCACCGGTGTGGGGAGATATTTAAAAAATCTTCTCTCGGCACTTCTTAAAATCGATGATAAAAACAGCTATGAATTAATAAAAAGAGATCCTGAGGATGAATTTGTTAAAGATAATTTAAAAATCAAATCAATCCCGTTTTCCGGCTCTCATTCCAAATGGCAGAATTCCTCTCTTTCAGGTTATCTGAAAAAAGAGAGACCGGATATTTTCTTCTCTCCCAATCACTCAATTCCTCTTTTATACAACGGAAGGTCTGTGATGACCATTCATGATGTCTCATGGAAGGGTGTACCGAAAGATTTTTCCATAAAGGAGAGATTCTCAAGAAACATAAAAACCGGAATAAGCCTGAAAAAATGTGAAAAGATCTTTACCGTCTCCGAATATTCAAAAAAGGAAACATTAAAATATTATAGAGTAAATCCGGACAAAATAGCCGCAATCCCTTCAGGGATAGAAAGCAGTTTTAAAAAAGAATCTGAGAAAAACTCTGCCGCATTCAAAAAAAGCCTGGGGATCAGTGATAACAGCCTTATTGTAGGTTTCCTCGGAACGATGTTTAAAAGAAGAAACATTCCTTCACTTATCAAAGCTATTTCAATCCTGAGAGAAAACTATGATATCAAACTTATTATTGCCGGAGAGATTCATGACAGACGAATTTTTCCACTTCTAAAAAATGATGGTATAACTCATTTCAGAAGATTACCTGAGAATAATCTTAATCTATTCTACTCTTCCCTGGATCTGTTCGTATACCTTTCAGAGTATGAAGGATTCGGTTTTCCTCCCCTTGAGGCATTAATGTGCGGCTGCACACCTCTGCTTTTAGATAAAACATCATTATCTGAAATATTCTCTGACATAGCGATATTCATTGATAATACAGATCCTGAACTGCTAGCCCGAAAAATCAGGGAGATCCTGATTGAAAAACCTGAAAAAAGATCGGCTATCATGAAAAATTTCATTTCTGTCAGAGACAAATTCTCGTGGGAAAAAGTTGCTTCTGAGTATCTGGCTTTTTTTGAGTCTTAAAATAAGATTGAGAAATATTGCATTCAGGAAAACTTTGTTATATTATCAAAATATTAACAATTCAGGAGAAGAAAAATGAAACAAAAAACAATTTTATTCGTAACAATTTTCTTTTTGATTTCAACTTTAATAATATTTACAAATGACGGAGTAAAAAATAACATGACAAATCCATTTTATTCAAAATATTTAACACCATTCGGAACACCTGATTTCAGCAAAATAAAGATCAGCCACTATCTGCCGGCTTTTAAAAAAGGAATTGCCGAGCAGAAAAAAGAGATCGAAAAAATTGCCAATAACCCAAAAAATCCGACTTTTAAGAATACGATTGAAGCACTTGATGAATCCGGTGAATTACTGACAAAAACAGAAAATGTGTTTTTTAACCTGTTGTCTGCAGAAACAAATAAAGAGATGCAGAAAATTGCAAAGGATGTCTCCCCTCTCCTGTCTAAACATGCCGATGACATCCTTTTAAATAAAAATCTTTTTGCCAGAATAAAAAAACTCTATGACTCCAAATCTTCTCTTAAACTTAATCGTGAACAGCAGATGCTTCTTAAACACTTCTATAAGCAGTTTGCCAGGAATGGTGCCAACCTGGATGAAAAAAACAAGTCAGTTCTCAGGGAAATCAATAAAAAGCTGGGTCTGCTCGGACTCAAATTTGGAG
>CAZNLS010000046.1:0-7669 GCA_964573895.1 uncultured Clostridia bacterium | reverse complement strand
TCAGTTCTCAGGGAAATCAATAAAAAGCTGGGTCTGCTCGGACTCAAATTTGGAGATAATGTCCTTGCGGAAAATAACCGGTTTAAACTGGTGCTGAAGAAAAAAGATGACCTGGACGGCCTTCCTGCTGCGGTTATTGAAGCAGCAACACTGGCTGCAAAGAAAGAGGGTCTTAAAAACAGCTGGGTTTTCACCATTCATAAACCTAGTCTTATTCCCTTTCTCCAGTATTCGAAGAAGCGCAACCTGAGGGAAAAGATGTTTAAAGCATATATCATGAAAGGCGATCACAATGACAAACTGGACAATAAAAAAACTATAAAAGAGATCATTTCACTTCGTATTAAAAAAGCGAAACTTCTCGGATATGAAACTCCCGCAGATTATATTCTTTCCGACACCATGGCAAAAACTCCTGAAAAAGTATTTGAACTACTTAATAAAGTATGGAAACCGGCACTAAAAGTTGCAAAGAAAGAGGCTGCAGATCTTCAAAAAATGATCGATTCACAAGGCGGTAAATTCAAACTCAAACCCTGGGACTGGTGGTACTATAGTGAAAAGTTAAGAAAAGAAAAATATGATCTTGATGAATCACAATTACGCCCCTATTTTGAACTGGAAAATGTTAGAAAAGGCGTTTTTTATACCGCTTCAAGATTGTACGGATTAAAGTTTATAGAAAGGAAAAATATTCCCGTTTACAATCCGGAAGTTAAGGTTTACCAGGTTAAAAATTCGGATGGCAGGGACCTTGGTATCCTCTATACCGACTATTTCCCCAGGCCGGGCAAGAGAGGCGGAGCCTGGATGAACGCCTACAGAAAGGAAAGGAAGATTGGGGGAAAAAGAGTTATTCCAATTATTTGTAACGTCGGAAACTTCTCGAGACCAACTTCAACAAAACCGGCTCTTCTCAGTTTTGACGAAGTTTTAACAATGTTCCATGAATTCGGTCATGCTCTCCATGGACTTCTTGCAAACACCACATACAGGACCTTATCCGGTACTGAAGTTGCAAGAGATTTCGTTGAATTGCCTTCTCAGATCAATGAAAACTGGGCATTGGAACCGGAAGTTTTAAAAATATATGCACACCATTATAAGACAGGAAAAGTCATCCCCTTGGAACTTATAAAGAAAATTAAACAAAGCTCGAATTTCAACCAGGGATTTGCAACTGTCGAATATCTTGCTGCAGCATTTCTCGATATGGACTGGCATACTTTAACTGATGTAAAAAATATCGATGTAAACAAATTTGAAAAGGAATCCCTTAAGAAAATAGGATTGATACCCGAGATAGTTGTCAGATACAGAACAACCTATTTCAATCATATAATAGGAGGATATGCTGCCGGTTATTACAGTTACGTCTGGGCAGAAGTACTCGATGCCGACGCATTTTCCTATTTCAAAGAAAACGGGATTTTTAATAAAAAAATCTCGAATTCTTTCAGGAAAAATATACTTGAGATGGGTGGAACCGAGGAGCAGATGCGTCTCTATAAAAAATTCAGGGGTGCAGAACCTAAAATAGAACCAATGCTGAAAAGAAAGGGTTTATTGGATTAACTCTGTCCTCTGGCAGCACAGGCTGCGCAGTTTCCCGGGATCGTATTACCGCAAATAAATTTTTATTTTAAAAGGATATCTGTCATCTTGGTCCTACAGGAATAATTACACTCTGATAAAAAAATGTTATGATTAAGCGCATGAATACCTCGATCAACATGATAAATAAAAGATACCCCGGACTTGTAGAAAAGATCAGGGAAAAGATTGAAAATGCAGAGAAGGAATTTGACGGGGACGGAGGAGAATCTTATTTATGGGAACACACTCTTATGGTCTCTTCTGTGGCAGGAATAATTTCAAAAAAGGAACAAATAGATCCGGTACCCGTTATCCTTTCAGCTTTTTTCCACGACTCGGGAAAATTTGTTAAGGGAAATTACCATTCAAATGATATTCCGGAAGAAGAAGACAGCATCAAAGTTGCAAAAGAGATCATGGAGAAATTTGATATTGATAAAACTTTAATTGAAAAAGTTGTAAATTCTTTAAAATCACTCTATTTTGAAGGATCTGTAAGAAATTTAATAGCAGATATTATTCACGATGCAGATTTTTTGTCCAAATCGGGTCCGGTTGGCATCCCGGTCTATTTTTCAAAGGGAGTTCTAAGAAGAAAATCCCTCATCAACTGGCTTATAGATACTGCAAGCAAAGAGATAACCTACAATTTCCACCTTGAACCGAACATGAGGACTTCAAAAGGTAAAGAGATCGCAAGTTCGAATTCAAAATTTACTTTGAATTTTTTTAATACTCTTTTTTCAGACCTGAAAACAAAGGAGATCGCCCATTTTAAAATATTAACGGAAGATGTCAGGACAGAAAAATATCCAAATGGAATAGAGATAAAACTTGCTATTCCCGAAACATGCCCGGAATGCAGTTCGTCACTGGAACTCAAAAAAAAGCAGGAGAAAGGAATCAAATGTGAAAAAATGTTGGCAGCAATTAATTGTAAGAGCTGCTCCTATTCAAAAGAGATATTCTTCTGTATTCCGGAGATTACACGGAACTAGATATCATACTTTTTTTGAATTGAAGCGAAAAGTTAAAGATGATAAAATTCAATAATGGATAGTTTCTCTCCCGATTTATCAGAAGAAAAAACAAGACTTCAAAATAAATTGTTCAAAGAAAAAAATATTAATAAAATTGCCGGTGGAAAAATTGACCGGGATATTCATGTTGATCTCAACGAACTGACTCTTTCCGAACTCGATTTTGAGATGTCAAAAAGAGCCGCCTCCATCAAGAGACGACTCGATCCCAGAGTCTATTTTGCAGAAAAAAAAATCAATTCGAAACTCATTAAAGTTATATTACTTCTCCCTTTTTCTTTCAGACTCTTGTTTAAAAATCTGTTTTTAATTATCAGAGATTTTATGTTTTTCAATAACACTCTTATAATCAGGCAGCGAAAGGGAGAGGAAGAAATGTCTAAAATGAGAGAGACGATTTCCGAATTAACAGATAATTCAAATGATATCAAAACGGCAAAAGAGGAATAGGATCTGAATGGAACAACAGAAATTGGATGAACTCTTTCCCGAAATGTCTTTGAGAATAAAAGAGAAGGATAAATTTATTATTAGAGAAGTTGGCAAGTCAAAAAAGTTACTAAATGCAGCTTCAGGTGCCCCGGATTACAAATTTCTTAAAAAAAAAGTATTTGAAATTGAGGGAAAATACGGTCCGGCTTCCGCACTCAATTTCATTTACAGGCTGGAACTGGCAACAGGGAAAAGAAAACCGTCACTTGCAATATATGATCACGCATTTCATTTTATAGGCGGAGCGCAAAAATATGGGCTGGTAATGGTAAAAGCCCTTGAAAAAGATTTTGATATAACAATTATTTCCAACAGGAAAGTTTCACACGAAGATTTCTTTAACTGGTACGGTATTGATTCAACCGGATTCAGGATAAAGATAATTCCTCTCCCCTATTTTGACAATGCAGGAACCTTCCACATCGAACCGCACAGAGTTGATAAAAAAACAGATAATCCTTTTCACCTTATAAGCAGAGAGAGCGGGATGTACGATATTTTTATTAACAACAGCATGCTTGAAATGGTCTATCCTCTCTCCCCTGTATCAATAATGGTATGCCATTTTCCCGAAAGAAGACCGGTAAGTTATTTCTATTCCGACATATACACTTATACTGTTTTCAATAGTAACTACACAAAGGAGTGGATAGAGAAACGGTGGAAATATACTCCACACAAACACATCTATCCCCCTGTAAATATGTCTCAAAAAACAGAGTTTAATAAAAAAGATAAGATTATTCTTTCTGTTGCCAGATTTGAGGAGGGCGGGACAAAAAAACAACTGGAACTGGTCAGAAGTTTCATTAAAATGGTGAAGAAAAATTCTGTTGAAACGGAGGGGTGGAAACTTGTTCTCGCAGGAGGTTCAGGAGATAATAACCCCTACATCGAAAAACTGAGTGAATTGATCTTATCAGTAGAAAATATTCCGATAGAACTCAGAGTAAACATCAGCGACAAGGAAATAAGAAAATTATATGCAAATGCCTCAATCTTCTGGCATCTTTGCGGACTCGGCCAAAATGATCCCGCAAAAGTTGAACATTTCGGGATGACAATTGCAGAAGCAATGCAGAACGGGATTGTTCCGGTTGTTTTTGATGGAGGCGGCCAAAAGGAGATAGTCGATCAGGGAGTTAACGGATTTAGAGTAAAATCAAGCTCAGCCCTGATAAAAATAAGTTTGAAAATTATTTCGGATCCCGTTTTAAGAAAAAAAATGAGTAAAAATGCAATTGAAAAAAGCGTCAATTTTGATATAAAAAATTTTGAAAAAAATGTTTCTGATTTTTTTTCAAAGATAACATCCGAATTGTTATAAAAAAAACTTGACAAACAGGTTAAATAAAATAGAATTCTAATCTTATGGAGGGAAAATGAAAAAGAAACTGCTTTCCGGAAATGAAGCAATAGCAAGAGGAGCATATGAAGCAGGCGTTACCTTCGCTTCTGCTTACCCCGGCACTCCAAGTACTGAAATACTTGAAAACATTTCAGGTTATAAAGAAGATATATATTGCCACTGGGGAACAAATGAGAAGACCTCGCTTGAGGAGGCGATAGGGGCAGCTTTCACCGGGGCAAGGTCAATGGTTGCAATGAAGCATGTCGGTCTAAATGTTGCAGCAGACCCTTTCTTCTCATCAAGTTACCTCGATATGGATGGAGGCCTGATTATTGTATCAGCAGATGATCCCGGGATGCACTCGTCGCAAAATGAACAGGATAACAGACACTATGCAATAGCTGCGAAGATGCCCGTACTCGAACCGTCTGATTCCCAGGAGGCTAAAGATTTAGTCAGGGAGGGAATAAAGATCAGTGAAAAATTCGGGACACCGGTTCTTCTTAGATCCACAACCCGGATTTCTCACTCCAGATCCTCAGTCTCCTTTGAAGATCGCGAAACTCCACCTGAAGTACATTATGAGAAGGATTTCATGAAGAGAATGATACTTCCCGCTATTGCCAGGATAAAGCATGTGAAGATCGAAGAGAGACTTAAAAAAATAGAGGAATTCAGCAGTGAATTTAAATACAATTCAATAGAGCCCGGGAAATCAAAAATCGGTGTGGTAGCTTCCGGGATATCTTACCAGTATGCAAGGGAAGTTTTTAAAGATGCGTGGTTTCTTAAAGTCTCCATGCCCTACCCTTTCCCAAAAAAATTATTATTGGAGTTTGCTGAGAAAGTTGACACAATATATGTTGTTGAAGAGAACGACCCGATTATGGAAAATTTCGTAAGGATTCTTGTTCCGGATAAGAAAATCATCGGAAAAGACACATTTCCGCTCACCGGAGAGATGAGCACCGATGTCTTACTCAGAGCATTGGGGAAAAAAGATGAAAAAGACCTTTTTGATGTAAAATCAATTCCATCAAGACCTCCTGCACTTTGTCCCGGGTGTCCGCATACCGCAACATTTTTCAATCTTAATATTCAAAAAGTCACTGTAACCGGTGACATCGGATGCTATACACTCGGAGGCCTTCCTCCCCTGTCTGCAATGGATACCACAATTGACATGGGAGCATCAATAACAGCAATGCTTGGAATTGAGAAAGCTCTCGAAAAAGGCGGTAAAAAGATTAAGCAGGCTGCCGTCATCGGTGACTCTACATTCTTCCATTCAGGCATTACCGGACTTCTGGATATAATTTACAATAAGGGAAAGACTACAGTTATCATACTGGATAATTCGATAACCGCGATGACCGGGCATCAAAATAACCCGGGAACCGGAACAACTCTTATGGGAGAGAAATCTCCTGTTATAAGTATATCAAACCTGGTAAAGAACGGACTTGGAATTGAACATACATATGAAGTGGACGGATACGATGTAAAAGCAATAAGAAAATTGCTCCGCGAAGAGATAGCCAGAGAAAAACCTTCCGTAATCGTCGTGAGGAGGCCTTGTGCACTTCTTTTTAAAAAAGCAAAATGGTCAAACAGTATTGTTGACCCTGAAAAGTGCACAAAATGCAACATGTGCCTCCGGCTCGGATGTCCTGCAATAACCTCGAAAGACGGCAAAGCATTTATAGTTTCCGACCTTTGCACCGGATGCAGTGTATGTATTCAGGTTTGTCCGCACGGAGCGATAAGTTATGAAGATGAAGAGTCATCTCATATCAGAGATGCAAATCTTTCAGACTACCTGGACGGAGGGAAAAAATGAGATCAATAGTAATTGCAGGAGTTGGAGGACAGGGAGTATTAACAGCAAGCGATCTGCTTTCTGATGTTTTACTTGATGCCGGTTTTGAGGTAAAAAAGAGCGAAGTCCATGGTATGAGCCAGAGAGGAGGTAATGTTATTTCCACAATCAACTTTGGCGAAAAGGTGTTCTCTCCACTGCCCTCAATAAAAAACACGGACTATATTTTATCCTTTGAAAAACTCGAAGCACTTAGAAATATTAACTATCTGAAAAAAGACGGAGTCCTGATGGTTAATGATTTTAAATGGGAACCGCTTCCTGTTGCATCAGGTGCAGAAGATTATCCGGAAAACATCAATACTACTTTAAAAACATTTACAAAAAATTTAATTATAATTCCTGCTTCCGAAATTGCTTCGGAACTTGGAAATACAAAAGCGACCAATGTTGTATTGCTGGGAGTGCTTGCTTCAAAAATGGATATTGACAGGAAAATCTGGGATAAAATAATAAAAGAGAGAATCCCTGAGAGATTTCTTGAGCTGAATCTTGATGCATTTTCAAAGGGTTTTGAATATTCGGAAAAATAAGAGTTAAATTGGAGTTTTATAAATACAGGATCAGCGGCCGGGTACAGGGAGTTGCATTCAGGTATTATACTAAAATCGAAGCAAAATCGATTGGTGTAAAAGGGTATGTAAGGAATCTTCCAAATGGTGATGTTGAAGTTGTTGCAGAAGGTGATACCGACCTGCTTAAGAAATTTGAAATGTTTCTCAATAAGGGGCCTCCGTCCTCAGTTGTGACTTCTGTAAAAAAGAGTAAAATCAAACAAATTCCAAATTTGAATTCATTTGAAATTATAAATTAATTTTTTTATTGACAACTCAATTTTTGTGTGATAATTTTATTTTACAGGAAAAATTCAGATGCCAATCTATGAATATCGATGCAAACAATGTAACAGGATAATAGAAGTGTTACAAAAAATAAATTCCAAGCCGTTAACAAAATGTCTTGAATGTGGTGGTGAGGTTGAAAAAATTATTTCAGTCTCTTCATTCCAATTCAAGGGAAACGGCTGGTATGATACCGACTATAAAAAGAAGCAGGACAGACACGAACAGCATAAAAGCAGTTCAATTAATAATTCAGAAACTAAAAAAACAGAAAAAAAGAAAGACAGCATTACTAAGTCTTCTGATAAAAGGAAGAGTGAAAATGTTGCTTAAATTTAGCCTTTCCATCTCTCCCCCCTTAATATAAATACATATCTCCCACCTTAACAGATCAGGCCCCCCGCTAAACGGGGGGCCCCTGCCTGTTCATTCCTTTAATTAGTTAATTGATATCGGCCTTTAAAATTAA
>CAZNLS010000045.1:0-19855 GCA_964573895.1 uncultured Clostridia bacterium | reverse complement strand
GGAAATAATTCAAAAGCATTCAGATATTTCACTTTAATTAAAAATAGGTTTGCAGAAAAACTTCCTCAATCCGAAAAAAACAGGCTTGAAAGACTTATCAGAGAGTCAAAAAAAAGATGATCATCTTAACGACTTAAGCAGGTCTATTGTTTTCAACCATCTCCGGTACTCCATTCGGTGAACGTAACCGGTTAATATATTTAATGCCAATTGTCTGTTTTTTTTGTAAATGTATAAAAACTCCTTTTCAAATTTTTTAACATCCCTTACAAGGAAATTTTCAAAATTTTTCCACATTTTTTTTACTGTCCTAATGTGAGATCTGTATTTATTATCAACTTTGTTTGAAAGTCTGACATAATTCCAATATGGGTGTAGAGAATCGAACTTGTAGTATGATTTATCTCTGTTAAAGTGTAATTTTATTGCATTCTCAGAGTTTCCCCTTGTGTAACCACCCGGTGTGGAATTAATTGAAGGATACCATATTGAATATGAATTTGAGTCGGGTCTTCGAAAAGCGATCCAAATTCTCGGTGCTATTTCCTTAGGTAATTCATTTCTTAATGTTGCGATAAGGGAATATTGGGTTGAATCTGTACAGATCGTTCTCATTTTTGTAAAGTTGGGTGACCCCTTTTTATATCGACCGGTCAGATCATATTCAGTCCCTTCGTAGTGATCCCTCAATAAAACTGATATACGTTCAAAATTTAGTAATTTAGAGGGTTTAAATGAAAATGGAAGTTTGTCTGCAGGTCTCAATTTAAGTTTTGAAAGCAGCTTTATGCCTCTCCAATGCCTGTAAATATTGTAATCAGCTGAAAGTGTTTTCTTATCTGAATATACTTTTCTGAAATTGAATTTCCCATCTTTTTCAGGATTATACCATCCCCTGCTGACAGCATAGCTGATAATATCTTTCGATCCCATGTAATTCTTTCTGTCCTTAAGATTAATCTCTCCGATAGTGTAATAGTTGGGTATAATGGATACTTCATCATCTGGTACACGTTTTGCAACCCAGTGCTTTCCTTTTACAATTTGAAGAAACCAGCCCTCTTTGGAATCAGCTATAGCATAGCTTCTTCCTGACCCTGTATATCCAAATTTTCCTATTAATATTCCTGCCAGTCTGACTGCTTCACGGGCAGTTTGTGATTGCTCTGCAATTATACGTCTGAGATAAGGACCTATACCTCCGGAAGATATTTCACCTCTGTTCTCCCTCGATTTACATGCGTTGGAAACGATTACAACTCCATGTTCATTTATATATGAATCTGCAAACTCCGTTCCTCTCATTTCAAGCCAGAGATATCCGTTTCTCTTGCTGCTTTTCCACATGCCTCCATTTTTAAGAGTATATATTTTTGGAATTGTATAAGTTTTATTATGAAGTCTATGGACATTTATAAAAAAATTTTCACCCCTGTCATCTTCATTATGTGCAATTAAAACCCCGCCGTATGTTGTAGAATTTCTTCCGGCAATTAATGTAAAACAGTTATCAAATTTTTCTGAAGGAAATATTATTGACTGAACAGTCACTATTAGAATTAAAAAAAGTTTAATTGTGTTTTTCATGAACTCTATTTTACATCAAAATAAAATATTTTCAATTTAACAGTAAACTTTATTTTCCTGGAAATTCTATTGAAAACTATATCCGGTTTTCAAATAGAGATACACATAAGTTTACATTTTTTGCTGAATATCAAAAAATGTCTCATCCAATTTGCAATTCGGATATTAATATTTAGTAAAAAAAAGTATATATATAGGAAATATACAGTTTTCTCAATAATTGGCACCTCCTGTGCACTTACAGTTTCATGAAAAATAGTTGGAATAAACAAGGAGGAGGAAAGATGAGATCGAAGGCATTAAATTATATTATTATATTTACACTGCTTATCTCTTTTTTGGGATTTTCTCCGATTAAGTTAAGAGCTGATTCAAAAAATGCAATTAAATTTTACAACATTTTAGGTCATAGTGTAGGAACACTTGTGAAGGGTATTGTACAGGGTAAAGTCAAATCGTTTAAAAGTGCCGCTAAAATGATTTTATGGGGTAGTATATCGGGATACGGTTTTTATCAGTCAAAAAAAATGATTGGAAACGGTAATGTTACCGAAGGTGTAATTCTTGCAAATATTTCCGCCTCTGTGACTGAAAATATTACAAGAGGTGATAATCCGTTAGCATATATAGGATATACGGTCGGACCGGTCAGATTAAGATTCAAAACTCCCCTTGCAGGAAAAGAGAGAACATCTGTTCACCTCGATATTTCACCAATGGACATCTACACTTTTGCATGGTCGTTGAACAGGGCCCAACATTTTAGTTTTAAAAACGGGATGATCAACTTTTCAGCAGATTCTGCCCCGGATATTTCAACCGGTTATACTACAAGAGGGTGGACAATGGGTATTTATCCGACTGTTGTAAAAAACAAGCCGGATGAAGTTTATTATCATGAGTCTATACATGCCATTCAGTATATCCAGGAGATGTCATTATCACCAAAGTTATTTTCAAAAATATACTCCAAAGAAATAGATTCGAAAAAGTTCTTCCGGATTAATTGGCTGAATATTAATTATTTGGATATATTAAATGGATTTACAATCAATTCGGATTCAAATTCACCGGATACAAGTTCATGGAAAGAGACTGAAGCCTATTCATTATCCGGTTCCAACAAATAAAAGGAGGAAAAAATGTTTGCACCATTAAAAGTTGATAGAGACAATGCGGTTTTTACAGTACCTAAAATTTCAAACGAGCTGACAAACCATTCGAATTGTATAATTTCCAATTCACAATTCCTCCTCGAAATATGGAATGATGTAATCCAGCTTCTGGATGTACTTCAAAGAAAATCCCCGTCAGGGAAAATTCTTGTGAATGACGTGCCTCTTGATGAATTAAGAAGGGTTATGCCTCAGATAATTAAATCCAATATCAAAAGCTCCGGAAAAATCAGTAAAATGGCTGAACTGCTCTCAGGTCTTGAGGAGTTCAGGCATCTGTTTTCCGGGAATAAAAACTGAATTTATTTTTAAATATTATTTTCTGCTTCGAATAAGCCGTTTATTCAGCGCCTGTCGTGTCATTCCCAGCATTGATGCTGCAATTCCCTGATTACCATTAGATTTTTCCAATGCTTTTTTTATCAGGAATTCCTCTGCTTCTTTCAATGTGGGGAATCCTGAAAAAAAATTGGGTATCGGTTGATCTTCTTCAACTTTGTCTTCAAGAAGTGCCTTATTTAATCTACCGGATTCAATTTTGTTTTTAAAATTTTCAAGTGATAATATTCCTGATTCATGTCTTGAAATTGCATCATAAATAATAGCCTGGATCTCCCTAATATTTCCCGGAAAAGAATAGGTCGAAAAAAGGGTGATCAGTTCCGGAGGGAATGTCGGAACCTTTTTTTTCATTGATGTTGCAGCCTCATGAATAAAGTTTTCAGTTAATGGGATGAGATCTTCTTTTCGTTCTCTTAATGGTGGAATTTTTATCTGATGTGCACTCAGCCTGAAATAGAGATCTTTTCTGAACTTTCCATCAGCAATCAGGTCATCCAAAGTCTTGTTTGCAGTGACAATAATTCTTGCATTTGTCTTCCTCGGCAGGTCAGCACCCAACTGGTAATATTCTCTCTCCTGAATTAATCTTAGCAATTTGACCTGTGAAGGAATGCTCAAGTCACTTATCTCATCAAGAAGCATTGTACCGTTTTCTGCAGTCATTATTAATCCTTCCCTGTTTGAATCTGCTCCTGTAAATGCACCTTTCTTATGACCAAAAAGAGTATCGGAAAACATTGTATCATCAAGTCCTGCAACATTGACTTTTACAAAAGATCTTGAATCATTATTGGAATTATGTATTGATTCTGCTATAAGTTCTTTCCCTGTTCCGGTTTCACCGGTTATAAGGACAGGAAACGGTGAATATGCAATTGCTTCAATATATTTAAATATACCCAGCATTCTCTTATTCATTGTAATAATTTTTTCAAATGCCTTTGGGTTTTTAAGATCATCTGAAATAAGGTAATTTTTTAAGGATGAGACTTCATCTCTTAATCTTGTTATTTCAAGAACACGGCTTATACTTGCAGACAACTTATTTTTTTCAACCGGTTTTACAAGATAATCCTCTGCTCCAAGCTGCATACATTCAATGGCAGTTTCTATATCATTTGTTGCAGTAACAATTATCACAGGAATTCCCGGGAACTGCTCTCCGATTTCTTTAAGAAGTTCCCTGCCTGAAATAAAAGGCATAGTCAGATCAAGTACAATCAATGAAACCGGAGTTTTTTTTAGAAAATCCAAAACCAGGCGGGAATCTTCCAGTGCGGCAATATTCTTTATCCCTGCACTTTTAAGAACCATTGTGTAGCTGAGAAGAATCTGCTGCTCGTCATCTACCAGAAGTACAGGATTTTCTTCTCTCCTTTTTTCAGCACCCATTTTTTTTTATTCTATGACAGGGGAAAAATAATTTCAACCTTAGTTCCTTTTCCGGGGACTGAACTGATCTTCAGATCTCCATTTAGTTTTTTTATAATTGAGTAAGATATATATAATCCTAATCCGGTGCCCCCGGATGTGGTCCTTGTTGTGAAAAAAGGGTCAAAAATTTTTGAAAGATTTTCCCCGCTTATTCCTGTTCCTTCATCTTTGACTGTTATCCGGAGACTTTTCTTTAAAATTTCAACATCAATTATTACACATGCGTCTTTTCCGGGGAGAGATTGGATTGCGTTCTGAATAATATTAATAAAAACCTGTTCAAGTGCTCCCTGATCTCCTCTTAATTCCGGAATCTTTTTTGGGATATTTAACTGTAAACTATCAGTTTTTGCCTCGATGTTTTTCTTTAAGAGAGTTGTTGAAAAGTGAAGTGCTCTTCCCACATCCATGCTGCCGCCGGTACTAATCTCACCGCCCTTTCCAATCTTCCCGATGCTGTTTATGATTTTAACAATTCTTCTTAAACCTTCGATATTTCCATTCAGCATTTTGGGAACGGTTTTTATCACCTCTTCAATGGATAACATTGAAACGTTTAAATCCGGATTAAGGGATGAGGTCTTCTTTAATAAAGGTATCAGGTCATCCCATATTTCAACAAGAAGTTGTGAATTAGATAAAATAAAATTAACGGGATTATTAATTTCATGGGCAATTCCAGATGCCATTGTTCCCAGGGAAGTCATTTTATTTGCATGGATGAGCTGCCTCTGGATCATTTTTCCCCGTTCCTCAATTTCGACCTGGTTCTCAAGTTTTTTGTTCGAGATCTTTAATTCGTTGATGGTATTTCTGAGATCATCAGCATATTTTTCAAGCTGTGCTTTTGACTCTTCGAGACTTTTTCTTTTCTCTTTTTCTGATTCATAGATTTTGCGTAGATCTTCTGCAAATTTAATCAGCTGTGTCCTGTTAAATTCCTTTTCTCTGCTCACATTATTTTTTTAAATTGAAAAAATTTTTCCCCGAAACAGCAAAAAGCGGATCATTCATGCTGGTCTGTAAAAGATTGATAATAATATTTTTTAATATTAACATATGATTTATGAATATTATATATAATAAAATGAACAAAACGGCAACAGAATGTATTTACTTTCCCTATCTATTACAAGGGCAAAGAATGCTATAAAATGAATTTACCGATAAGGAGCCGGCTTCGCATTGGGATATTCAGTCTTCTGCTAATTTTCATTATTTTTCAATTGTTTCTGGTGAAATCTGTGATTGACACTGAAAGCCAGGTAAAAAAGGCTGTTATTACTCCCAATACCGTCTTCAGGCTCTCGTCGCGCCTTGATCAGGCCCTTGTTAATATTTTTCACCATTTTAATGAGATAATGAATTCCAATGATATTCCGTTCATAAAGAATATTATTGCAAAAAATATTCACCTTGAAGAGAGATTCTACAGGGATTGTACACTTCTGTACAAAGCAAATGTTTTTCCCGGTTTAAAAAATGATATTGAGAACCTGATTAAAGAATATTCGAAATTCAGGCATATTACAGGAGAATTTTATAACATTGCTTTAAACCGATTAGAATCAGGCATACAAAAAAAAAAGTTATATAATAGAATTAGGAATATTACGACACATCTTGATGACTTGTTATCTGAAATTCAGGAGATGATTATAGAAATTTCAGAAAAGAGTATCAGCACTGTTAATATTTCTGTTAACAGACTATATTTTTTTCTCTTTATTACATTTCTTGTGTTTTTGATCATTACACTTTTTCTCCCCTTCTATTTTTCAAAACTCTATCTTAAGAGACTTAATTCATTGAACAAATTTGCTTCTGAATTTGCCGCTGGAAATTATTCTGAAAGAGTGCCGGTCTTTGGGACAGACGAATTCTATGAAGTTTCCGAGAATTTAAATAAAATGGCAGATATGCTTCAGGATCAGGTTAAAAGAATAGAAAAAAAAGTAAGGATCAGGACAAGAGAGATCGAAAATTCGAATCTAAAAATAAATAATCTGAAAATTGAGCTTGAGAAGAAGGTGCATGAAAGAACAAATGAACTTAATGAAAAAATTCGTAAACTTAACAGAAGTAAAAAGGCAATGATACTAATGATAGAAGATCTGAATCGTGTTACAAGTGAACTGAAAAATGCTGAGAAAGAGCTGATACTTAAGGAGAGGCTTGCAACTGTAGGACAAATTTCCGGAAACATTTCACATGAACTCAGGAATCCACTCGGAGTAATAGACAGCTCGGTTTTCTACCTTAAAACCCGTTTAGGTGGAAAAGATGAAAAAGTTACTGTTCATTTGGAAAGAATTAAAGCAAATATCGATGCATCTGTAAAAATAATTGAAAGTTTGATCAATATAACCCGGATGAAAAAACCTGTGTTTGGAATTGTCATGTTATTACCTTTAATTGAAGAAGTATTGAAGGATGTGAAAATAAAAAAAGGAGTTAATGTTAATAAAAATAAATTGAGTGATGATTTGGCTATTATTGCCGATCGCGAACAAATGAAAATGGTTTTGAGGAATATTTTGCAGAACGCATCCGATGAACTCGGGGAAAAAGGAAAGATTGAAATTGAGGCGAAAAAAAGTGATGGTAAATATGCGGAGATATTAATTAAGGATAACGGAAGAGGGATTTCCAAAGAAGATCTTGATAAAATATTTGAACCTCTCTTTACCACAAAGGCCAGAGGAATAGGTTTCGGATTATCAATCACAAAATTGATAATTGAAAATCACAATGGTAAAATTGAAGTAAATTCGGAAATGGGAAAAGGGACCGTTTTTTCAGTCTTTATTCCACTGGTTAATGAAAACAGGAATAATCAGGTCTTAAAAAAGGGAATATGAGAATGAAGAGAAGAGAAAGTCACACTATTCTCCTTATTGATGATAAAAAGGATCTTGCAATGAATATTGGTGATATCCTTGAAGATAACGGCTATGATATATCAATTGCAAATAATGGAAATCAGGCAATAAAATTACTCTCCAAAAAAAAATTTTCTATTGCAATTGTTGACTTAAAACTCCCTGATATTTTCGGACTTGATCTTATCGATAAATTGTCCGTTATTTCACCAGAGCTTGAATACATAATCATTACAGGCCACGGGAAGATGGAAGATGCCGCAACTGCAGTATCATCAAAAAAAATATTAGCATTTGAATTTAAACCTGTTGATATCCCCAGACTGCTAAAACTTCTCGATGGGATATTTAGAAGAAAATTTTTGGAAAAAGCCTTGAGGGATAGCGAAGAAAAGTACCGTACTCTGATTGAAAGATCACTTGTCGGGATATATATAACTCAAGATCATATTCTAAAATTTTGTAATTCACAGTTCAAAAAAATCTTCGGTTATGGAGATGATGAAGAATTGACCGGAAGGCATGTAAGTGATTTAGTTTATAGTGAAGATTGGGAAATAGTAGATAGTGAAGTTAATGCAAGGATAAAAGGAGAAAAAAAATCAAGCAGGTATGAATTCAGGGGAATAAGGAAAAACGGTTCTGTAATTTATCTTGAAGTACTCGGAAGCCTTGTTAATTTTGAAGGGAAACCTGCAATACAGGGAAGCATTATTGATATCACAAAAAGAATTATTGCAGAAGAAAATGCCAGAAAGCTGTCAGCTGCAGTGGAAAACAATCCAATGTCAATTGTGATAACAGATGCATTCGGGAATATTGAATATATAAATAAAAAATTCCTTGATTTGACCGGATACAAAGAGCCGGAAGTTTTGGATAAAAATCCGCGAATTTTGCAATCAGGAGAAACTTCATTGGAGACCTATAATATTCTCTGGAAGACTATAACTTCAGGAAAAATATGGAACGGCGAATTCAGAAATAAAAAGAAAGGGGGTGAACTCTACTGGGAAAGTGCTTCTATCGGACCTATAAAAGATCCCGGGGGCAGGATCACTCATTATGTGGGACTTAAAGAAGATATTACCGAAAAAAAAGAAATTGAGGAAGAGTTAACAAAATATAGAAATAATCTGGAAAGTCTTGTTAATGAAAGAACTTCAAAATTGGAAAAAATAACGGAAAATTTAAGAAAAAGTGAAAAATCTCTTCTATATCTTGTTGAAGATGTGAATGAATCGAAAAGAGAAGTTGAGGAGACAAATAAAAAACTGAAAAGAATGCTGAAACAAGTTGAAGATTCAAGAAACAGGGTTGATGCTATCCTAAAATCTCTCGCTGACGGAATAATTGTCATTGATCTCAGGAAAGAGATAATTATGATAAACAGATTTGCAGAATTCCTGTTTAACGTTATTTCTGATGCCGTCTTGGGAGGGAAGATAAACAGTGTTATAAAGGCGAAAAATCTCAGGATGAAATTTAAAAAAGTTCTTTCCGATTCTCCGAGTGATCACCGTTTTGAATTTGATATAAAAATGGATGATTCTAATGAAATGAAAACTATCGAAGTTCGGGTTGCCGTGATTTGGGATAAATTTGGGATTGTAAACGGACAGGTTCTTATCTTCAGGGATATGACGCATGAAAAGGAGATTGACAGGATGAAGTCAGAGTTTATTTCAACATCTGCCCACGAATTGAGGACACCTCTGACAACCATCAGAGGATATTCGGAACTTCTTAGTATGAGGAGTGATCTTAGTGAAGCTGAAAAAATAAAATTCCTCGGTTATATAAATACGCAGGCGGTACGGCTCGGAGAGATTATTTCAAATCTGCTTGATATTTCAAGAATTGAGTCAGGAAAAGGCTTGAAGATTAAAAAAGAAAAATCTGACATTAATAAATTGATTCGGGAATCTATTGAACAATACAAACCTTTCTATAAAAAACATAATTTCATATTCAATCTTTATTCCGGAAATAATAAGGCTCAATTTGATCCCTCTTTGATTACTCAGGTCCTGATAAATTTAATCAGTAATTCGTTGAAATATTCACCCCGGGGAGGCGATATTAAGGTGACCACAGCGATAAAAAATAAATCTCTGCACTGTACTATATCAGATCAGGGGATCGGCATGACAAAAAAGGAGTTAGATAAAATCTTTGATAAATTTTATCGTGTTGATTCATCTAATACAGCAATTGAGGGAAGCGGTCTCGGAATGAATATTGTAAAACATATCATAGAAGAGCATAATGGTAATATTGAGGTGATCTCAGTGCCGAAAAAAGGAACAACCGTAAATTTTTCATTGCCGGTACTTAATAATTCCGGAAAGAAGATTGAAGGAGGGGTGAATGAAAAAGATATTAATAGTTGATGACAAGCAGGAGATCAGAGACCTTGTTGAAGTAACTCTCAGGATATCCGATTATAAAATATTTAAAGCTTCTAACGGCGAGCAGGGAGTAAGAATTGCTCAGGAGGAAAAACCCGACCTGATAATAATGGATATAATGATGCCGGGGAAAATTGATGGACTTCAGGCTGCAAAATTATTAAAAAGTTCCGAGGATACCAGAGGGTCTACAATCCTGATACTTACAGCAAAAGGTCAAAAAGCGGATCTTGTAAAGGGCAAAGAAGCCGGAGTTGATGGATATTTTGTTAAACCTTTCAGCCCCCTCGAATTAATTCAAAGAGTCGAATCGGAATTGGAAACCTGATATTTTTCAGGTTATCAATTGTCTATATTGTAAACTTTTGTCTCACTCTTTCAGATTCTTCATATCAAAAATTCTTATTAATACAGGCTTATATAAGCAAAAAACCTAATACTCATCGCTTGGAAAATCACTTGCATATGTAATTCAAGGAAGTATTTGAGGAGGAAAAATGAAAAATATTCTGATTGTAGAAGATGGAAAAGAGATCAGGGAATTACTTTTACTGGTTTTTAAATTATCAGGTTTCAAAAATATCTCATTTGCAGAAACAGGGGATGAAGGTGTTAAGGAAGCAAAAAAGATGAAACCGGATCTGGTAATAATGGATATGAAAATGCCGGGAAATATTGACGGACTGGAAGCAACCAGAATAATTAAAAATGAACCGGGGCTGAAAAAAAGTAAAATTGTGATGTTATCCGCAAATTGCCAGAGAGCTGATGTGGAAGCAGGCTTTAATGCGGGTGTCGATGCCTATTTTTTTAAACCGTTCAGTCCCGTAGAATTTATGAACAATATTATGAAGCTTTTAAATGGAAGTAAAATAAGAAAAAAAGGTAAAAATGATATAAACCGGAAGAATCCTAATGGCCGTAGAAGAGCGATAAGACAGAAAAATGCAGGATCTGTTTTGGTTCATGCATAAGCAGGATCCGGTTGATGCTGAAACTGTAAATGAGCAGAATATAATGTATTACGAAGAACAGTTAAAAAAATATGCGAATGATCTTGCAAATGTTTTCAGAGTTGAAAAAGAGAGAAGAAGGGAAATTGAAACTACCAACAGGCAATTAATTAATTATGCCGAAGACATCAAAAGATCAATTACCGAATTAAAAAGTTCTCATAAAAAACTGAGAGAAGCATATCTTGATACAGTAGACAGGCTTGTCCTTGCAGCAGAACTAAAAGATGGATATACCGCCAAGCATCTACTGAGAATGAGCAGGTATTGTGAATTGATAGGAAGAAAAGCAGGTCTTTCAAATGAGATGTGTGAACTCATCCGGCATGCTGCTCCGATACATGATATTGGTAAAATCGGGATCCCCGATTCAATATTGAATAAAAGCGGAAAACTGACGGCAGAAGAGTTTGAGATTATGAAAACTCATACTACAATAGGAGCATCCATTTTAAAAAATTCAAGATCGGAAATACTCAATACAGGTGAGATTATTGCAATTTCACATCACGAAAGGTGGAATGGTTTCGGTTATCCTTATGGTCTAAAGGGCGAGACTATTCCTATCGAAGGAAGAATTGCTTCGATTGCGGATGTTTTTGATGCCTTAACAAGCAAGAGACAGTACAAAGAAGCATTTTCAATTGATGTTGCCTGCGGTATTATTGAGGGAGAGAGCGGGGAGAGTTTTGATCCGGAATTAACGGATATTTTCTTTAGAGAATTTGATGAAATTTTAAAGATTAAAAATGATATTGAAAGTGTTTAATAAACAAATGAGAGATGTATGAATGGAATATCTGCACAGGCTTCTGGAAGCAATGAACCAGCTCAGCGGCACAAGGCTCATATGGGAATCAGGAAGTGCTCCATATATAATTGCCAAAGGGAAGAAAGTTTTTTTAGTCAAAACCAGTCAAACAAATTTTGAAGTCAAAAATAAATTCAAGTTTTATAAAAATAAATATTCAGAAGATAATAATTTTGATTTTAACGGCTCCAGGTATTCTGTACATATTGAGGATGATTCAATAAAGATCGAACAAATTTCAAAAAATTCTTTTAGTAAAAAAAGTATATAATGTAAACTTTTGTCTCACCCTTTTTAAACTTCATTTTTAATAACAAATAGTTTTAATACTTATATATAGCACATATGCACAATAATATAATATTCCGGAAACAGAATTGCATTCAAATGTCAGGAGGAATTAAAATGTTACAATGTTCAATTGATAAAAAAGTGGGAATGCTTGAATCTTTCTTCATGAATGTTCCGGAAGCAATAGTTATGGCGGATATTGAAGGTGAAATAATTTGTTCCAATTTTGAATTCAAGAAACTGTTCGGATACGATTCTGAAGAATTGATCGGAAAAAATATTGATGAAATTTTTACTCATACATCAGGTGACAGGAATGACAGGAGTGCTCATGATTTGACGCGCAAAGTACAGTCTGGTGAAACTTTTGAGCTGGAAACGATAAGAGATACAAAAAAGGGCAAAGCCATACCGGTATCAATTCTGGGTGTTCCGATAATTGTAAATGGTAATCCCGAAGCTATCTGCGGGGTTTATAGGGATATAAGCGAACGCATTAAATCCAGGGGAAAATTAAAAAGAGAGCGGGACAAATTTTCCGGTATGATTAGCGGGATGCATGAAGGAATAGTCTTTGCAGATGATAATGGTGAAATCCTGGAAGCAAATGAATATTTCCTCGATCTGGTTGAAATGTCAAGAAATGAAGTCATAGGGAATACCCTCTCTGACTTTCATAAACCGGTATTACTTTCGAGGATTAATGATTTTATAAAAAACTTTAAAGATGATCCGGATTCTAAACCGCTGGAAATACAAAGAATGCTTGCCGGCAGGGAGATGATCCTTAGAGTTCAGCCGGTTTATAGTGAAAAAAAATATTCGGGAGTTATATTTAATCTTGTAGAAGTGACAGAACTTGTTCAGGCGAAAAAAAATGCCCTTGAAGCAAGCAGGGCAAAGAGTGAATTTCTTGCAAATATGAGTCATGAGATCAGAACACCGATGAACGGAATTATGGGAATGGCGGAACTTGCCCTTTCCACATCTCTTAATAAAGAGCAAAAAGAGTATATTCAGACTATTGTTGATGCTTCAAATTCTCTTCTTGGAATTATCAATCAGATCCTCGACCTATCAAAAGCTGAGTCAAATATGATAGAGCTTGAATATATAAATTTTAGTTTAAGAAAACTCATGAAAGAGATATTTTCCCTTTTAGCCCCGAAAGCACACAAGAAGGGATTGGAGATTCTCTACATGATTCCTCCTGAGATCCCTGATAATCTGGTAGGAGACCCGGGGCGTCTCCGCCAGGTTATCATTAATTTTCTGAACAATGCGATTAAATTCACAAAAGAGGGAGAAATTGTATTAAAAGTAAGCGAGGAGGGAAAAGAGAAAAGCAAAGAGGTCCTCAATTTTATGATAAGTGATACCGGAATCGGGATCCCTGAAGAAAAACTTGATAAGATATTTGAACCATTTTCCCAGGCTGACGGATCGACAACCAGGAAATTCGGGGGCACAGGACTTGGACTATCGATATCCAGACATCTTATCTCTCTTATGAATGGAAATGTGAATGTCAAAAGTACCGAGGGAAAAGGAAGTGTCTTCAGTTTTAATGCTGAGTTTGGAAAAGGAGGTAGTGTAGTTGAGATAGTTCCTATTAACAAAAAAGAACTAAAAGGGAAAAAGGTTCTGATCATTGATGACAATAAAACCAATTTAAAAATTTTGTATGACATGTTCAGTTATTGGAAGATGATTCCTGAAACTGTAGATAGCGGAAAGAAAGCAATTAAGCTGATTGAAAATTCGAAGACGGGTATTGAGGAATATAGCATTGTAATTGTTGATTCGCAAATGCCCGGAATGGATGGATTTACTCTGATAGAATATATGGAGAAGGAGTTTAACCTCGATAAGTCGCTGATAATGATGCTGACATCTGCTGACAGAAAGAGGGATATAAAGAAATGCAGGGAACTGAACATAAGTGCTTATCTTATCAAACCGACTTCAATGGCAGATATGCTGGATGCTGTTACAATGGCACTTGGTTCTGTACATAAAGGTGACAAAAAAATGTCAGGCCCACTCCTCACAAGCCATTCAATCAGGCACAACAGAAAAGATTACAGGATACTCCTCGCTGAAGATAATCTTGTTAATCAGAAAGTTGCTGCAAGATTTTTAGAAAAACTTGGTTTTAAATCAGATATTGCAAATAATGGAAAAGAAGCTGTTGAATTGTTTAAAAACGGTAATTATGATCTTGTTTTTATGGATGTCCAGATGCCTGAAATGGACGGGTATGAAGCTACATCGGAAATAAGAAAATTTGAACGTGAAAACGGGAGAGAAAATGGTGTTCATATTGTAGCGATGACCGCACATGCAATGAAGGGAGCAAAAGATGTTTGTCTTAAATCCGGGATGGATGATTATATATCAAAACCAATAAGTATTGCGAGATTGTCAGAGCTGATTTCGGATAGAATTGGAGTAGAAGGAAGAATAGCGGGGTGAGGGAAAAAAAATGATAAATCTTCTTGTAGTTGATGATGATAATATCACCCGAAGTGTCATTGAAAGATGCGCGAAAAAATGGGGCTACAGGGTCTATTCTGCAAAAAACGGACAGGAAGGCAGGGGAATATTAGAAAAGAAAAATATAAATATTGCGATTCTTGACTGGGAACTGCCCGACACAAACGGTATACAGCTCTCAAAAGAAATAAGATCCGCGTCTCGTGAAGAATACATTTATGTGATCATATTGACTTCGAGAAGTGACAGAGACAGTATCTTGCGGGGATTTGAGGCAGGCACGGATGATTATATATCCAAGCCGTTTAATGTTTTTGAACTGAAGGCCCGGATAACAACCGGAGCTCGTATAATAAAACTCCAAAATAGATTGAAAAGGTCACAAAAAAAATTGAGAGAGATTGCATCACATGACGGATTAACCGGACTGCTAAATAGAAGAACAATACTCGAAGTTGTTCAGAATGAATATAACAGGTCGTCAAGAACCGGAGAGCCTTTGGGGTTTATAAGTATTGACATTGATCATTTTAAATTAATCAATGATACTTACGGACATCCTGCGGGTGACAAAGTTTTAAAACAGGTGACTTCAATTTTAAATGACAGTCTCAGAACATATGATAAGCTTGGAAGAACCGGAGGGGAGGAATTCCTGGCTGTTTTGCCGGATTGTGCAAAAGAACGAATAGAAAAAATTGCCGAAAGGCTAAAAAGAAATATCGAAAGTTCTTCTTTCATTCTCGGGAAAATTGATATTCCCGTTACAATCAGTCTGGGGTTAACCGTTTATGAAAAAACAGAACATGTAAATATTGAATTAATTTTACAGGGAATCGATACTGCGCTTTACAAAGCAAAGAATAAAGGAAGGAACTGCTGGATATATATTGATATTTTATCTGAACAAAATTTAACAGGAGGTTTCCATGAGAAAAGAACAAGGAATGTATCAGGACAGCTTAATTAATATAGATGAAGCTGTAGAGAGATTGGGAGGAGATGAATCATTCCTCTATGAACTGCTGAATGATTTTATCTCCGAGTACAGAAATTATATGGATGAATTACAAAAAGAGATCGGGGAAAGAAATTTTGATAAGATATATGTTATTGGTCATACTGTCAAAGGTGCTTCTGCACTGCTCAGTCTGGGAAATATAAGAGAGTTTTCTTATCAACTTGAAAAGGCCGGTAAGTCCAGAGATATTGATAAGATAAAAGTGATCTTTGATGAACTTCAGAGTGAATATGATAATCTTGTGGAATACTACAGTTGCAAAGTTGAGAGGATAAACTGAACTGAAATCACATTTCCGGGTCTTTCTCTTCTTTAGTTATTGAGTTAATTATTTTTTGAATATCTGAAAAACTGAAAGGTTTTTCTAAAAATGCATCATGGTTGCACTTCAAATCTCCTCTGACAGTGTCACTCCTCTGATACAAACTGGACATAAGAATAACCTTCGTTTCTGCTAAAACAGGGTCATTTTTAATCTGATGACATACTTCAATTCCATGTATTCCCGGAAGAAGCATGTCTGAAAACACAAGCCACGGTTTTGACTCCCTTATAAGTTTAAGGGCCTTTTTACCGTCTTCAACAGAAAGCACTTCAAAATCAAGTTTCAGCAGAAATTTTTCTAATGTTTTTCTGATTGTTTTATTATCATCAATAATTACTGCGGTTTTTTCCATTCTCTTCAATTCTAAATTAAAACTGCATGAAATTCAAATTTATTCATTGTTAATTTGGTGATAAAAGAGTTACATTATTCATATCCAATTTCCATTCCGGTAATATCAATAATTTTATTATTTCTGTATATACAGTCTGCTTAATTATAGAACTATTAATAACAAAACCTCATGAAATTAATTAGTCCCGATACTGAAGAATCAACCCGGCAACAGTATAAACAATTGCTGAAATGCAAAGCAGAAAAGGAAAGTTAAAATTGATTGAAATAATTACTGCTGCCACGGAACCTAAAACGGTTGCGAATCCGTTTGAGCCCCATGCCCATCCGATAAGATTTTTATCGATTTTACTCAGCTTCATTATTCCGAAGGGGAAGAAAACTCCCAGCGGTACTCCAATAAGGATAATAAGAAGAAATGAAATTGTAACCCTTATGGCGAAATTAATTTTAAACATTACGTAGATCAGTGGAAAGATTGAAAACGAAAAAAATATTAGTAAGAGTGATGTAAATAGTGAAAGGTAAAAAATATTATTCCGGAAAAATTTTAAAATTCTTTTTGAAAATAAACTCCCGGTTCCGGTGGAGATTAACAAAGTAAATAAAATAAACGTCATGGAATGCGGCGGATTCCCGATAGCAAGCTGAAATATTTTTATTAATACTATCTCAATACAAATATATCCGCAACCTATCAGAAAGAAATAGGTTATTATCTTTCCATCGGCTCTTACTTTTTTTCTGCGGAGAGGCAAATAAATAAAAAATAGAGAAAAAAGTAAAGAAATTAAAAATATAGAAATATATGTATAATTGGTGAATTTCAATACCGAGTAAATCTTCTTCTTCGCAATACCGGAAATTCTATTGTTTGTAAACGTAAACTGGCCGATTTTGTTCGGTTGATTTAAATAGGGAGAAATATCTCTCACCGGGGATATATTTACTGAAGATCTTTTGACGGTATCCTTAAAATCTCCGTATGCCATTTCGTAATAAATATTTTTTTTCTTTCTGTCCGGAGAAAATGATATCGTTTTATTTCCGGCAAATTCAGCAAGAATATTAATATCTTTTTGTAAAATATTTCCTTTTTTCATAAAGAAAAAATTAAATCCCTTCTCATCCTGGATTATAAAAAATTTTTTTTGAGGATTTTTCACATTCATATCTCTTAGAGCTTCTAGTGCCGTGGAAAATATTCTTTCACCATATATATGAACGATTGACAGAAATCCGTTTTGCTTTAGGTGATTCCAGTAGTCTTTAAAAGCTTCTCTGGTATAAATATATGTCTCGGAAATGCTTAAGCCTCCCGACAGGAGAGTGTCTCTCGGATGAGAGTTCACCATTTGAATGACATTAAACTTTTTGTCAATCCTGTTAAGCATGCTGCGGCCTTCACCATTGATAAGGTAGACGCCTTTTCTGTGAAATAAATCACCGATATATCCCGAATATTTTCCTTTTACAAGTTTACACAATTCGCTGTCCATCTCCACGGCAACGACTCTTTTAAATCCGTTTGAGACTGAACAGAGGACTTCAAACCCGCCTGCAGACCCGATAATAAATGCCGAATCTTTTTCAGTCAGTTGATATGGTATTGAAGCCTGTGTCCATTTTATTTTTTTCTTTCCTATCTCGCTTTTTTGGGTCTTAACCAGCCATGATTGTTGTGTTCCGCAATTAAGCCAGATTACTTTTCTGTTTTTACTGAATACGAATGGAGCTATATCAATTTTGTTCAAAGAACTCCAAGTTGAAAATTCAATTCTATTTTTAAGAAGATCTTTTATATAGTCTCTCTTCTCTATTTTGGGAATTATCCTGAAAAGAGAATTCTGTGAAAATGAAAGAATTATAAAAAATGCAACTATTAACGCTGAAAAAATTTTTTTCTTCATATTTGAATCTGTAACCTGCACTATAATTAAAATTGATATGGAAAGAAAAATCGAGAAATTTACAACTCCAAGAATTGGGAAAAGAAGCAGTGTGAGTAAAGCTCCGAATCCGGCACCTGTCAGATCAAAAAAATAGAGTTTAGAAATATTATCCGAAAATTGGGAAAACAGCCTGACAAGGACTCCTCCTCCCAGAAAGAAAGGGATAATAAGTATAAAAAAATTTAAAACAAGATTAATTAAATTTGTTGCAGGATTGAAAATATTGAGGAAATCAATTTTAATTTTGATAGTCAGAAATATTGCCAGGGGAATTGAGATTGAAAAAAGCAGCAGAAGTGAATAAATTGAAATGCGTTTTACTTTTGATATTGCAAATTGTAAGCCGCTCATACCAATTCCCAGTAGTGCCACCGAGACAATAAAAAAGGTAAATGAACTGAAATATACAGCTGAGAACAATCTTGTAATAATAATTTCAAATGTCAATATTGAAAGAGAGACAATAAAACTGATTAATGATGCTTTGAAAAGGTTAAGTTCTAAACGTGAAGGGTTGGAAGACTTATTCAAATTGAATTACTTCCAATCTTTTTGTTAAATATCAGACCGGAGATAATATAAGCTGCGGCTGCAATGATCAGTGTTACCGTGAAATTCCAGTTGATCGCAATTATTACTGTTGAAACTGAACCGATTACCGTAGCAAATGCATTCGCCCCCCATGCCCATCCGATCATTGTCTTGTCATCTTTCCCCAGCTTTCTCATACCGGTCGGAAACATTATTCCCATTGGAATTCCGGGTACTGAGATAAGAATAGTTGAGATCAAAAGCCTTAAAGGAAAACTGAAATGGATTAAAGCATATGAAATTTTAAACAGAAAGAATGAATAAATAATCAGAATTAGGGCAATGAAAAGTGAAATTTTCAAGATTGCGTGTTTACCTGCCAATCGGTTAATTTTTTCAGAGAAAAGACTGCCAAAGCCTGAGGAGATCAGGAGTGCAAAAATAATTACCGATATTGAATAAGCCGGATTACCAAGATAGAGTTCAAATATTTTTATTAGAATTATTTCAATCGTAATATAAGCTATTCCAATAAAAAAGAAATAAAGAATGATACCTGAGCCGGCACTTTTTACTTTTCTGACTTTTAAAGGGATGTATATAAAAATAAGCGAAAAAAGGAGCGAAATTATCAGAATTGACAGGTAAACACTGTTTGAATATTTTAGATTTGTCTTAATTGCATTCCTTCCCATGTAGCCCATCAGTAAATTATTATCGAATTTGAACTGACCGATCCTGTTGGTCTGATTAAAATAGGGAGAGTTATCATAAACGGGTGAAATATTTACGGAAGAGATTCGAATCGTCTCTTTAAATTTTTTGCCTGCAAGATCATAATATACGTTCTCCAGAGCTCTGTCAGGGGAATATACTATTTTTCTGCTTCCTGCAAATTTTTCAAGTATTTCAATTTCATTACTATTTATTTCACCTTTTTTCATAAAGAAAAAGTTAAAACCTTGCCATGGCTGTATAACAAAAAGTTTTTTCCCGGGATTTTCTATCCCCATCTCTTTTAAAGCCTGAAGCGCAGTTGAGAACATCCGTTCTCCGAAAATATGTACTATAGAAAGAAAACCGTTCTTATTTAAATGATTCCAGTAATCTTTGAAACTCTCAACCGTATAAATATATGTCTCCGAAATACTTAGACCACCGGAAAGGAGAATATCCGAATTATGGGAGTTCACCATCTGAATAACATTAAATTTTCTCTTCATTTTTTTC
>CAZNLS010000044.1:0-19980 GCA_964573895.1 uncultured Clostridia bacterium | reverse complement strand
GTTATTGCAGAGTTAGTTTTAATGGTCTTTTACAGTTATTACTATTTTTCCTCTAGCATGTCCTTTTCCAAGATACCGCAATGTAAAAATCCAATACAGTGATTTTTTATTCCTGTGGTTCCATTCCATATTTTACCCACTCTTCTTTTGACGGTCCGTAAATTCCGGGAACTTTGAGGTTTTGGATTCTCATTAAAACTGTCATTTGTCCCCGATGGTGTATCTGATGCCTGATAAGGACGGAAAGAATCTTTCTCTTCTCCCATTTTTGTCCGTAAATTTCAATTATCTTAGTTAAATCTGAGTCAGACCATTTCTTTTTTAACATGTTTATCAAGTTAGTGCTATGCTCTTTATATAAACTGATAATCTGATCAAAATTTTCCGGGACAGGCTTATTTTCGAGAGGGTCTTCTTCAACAATCCCTGCATTTTTAGGCATTTCTGTCAAAGTCTGAGTAATATGCCATGCAAGGCGGCCGAGAGTTCTAATATTATCAGCAGTTTTATGCATTGAATTTTTATTACCAATATTTGAAAAAATTTTTATGGTAAATTGTTCTTCCTCTTTCCAGTCAGTAATAAAATCTTCTATTTTTCGAAACATATTTCCTCCTTTCAGTTCTTTTTAATTCTAAAGAAATTTTTTCTGGCTATTTTATTAAAGATCGGGCAGCTCTCTTCATGAGCTCCTTTGATATAACCGGTACTTAGCAAAAACTCCTTTGTGATTTCCCAGCCGGTAAACTTGAATGTCTTCTTAAAAAGTTTCACCCATTCTGCAAGCCCAAGAGAATGATTTGAATCAAGCCATGATTTAAAAGAACCAAATTCATTTTGTATCTCTGCAACTCTCTCTGCATTAAAAATAACAGAATTGATTTTAAGTCTGTTCCTGATTATTCCCGGGTCGGAAAGAAGCCGCTCAATATCTTTGTCAGAATAAACTGCAATTCTCCTGATGTCAAAACCTTGAAAAGCCGCTCTAAAATTTTCCTGTTTCTTTAGAATCGTTGTCCACGAAAGTCCGGCCTGATTTATCTCAAGGATAAGTCTTCCGAAGAGTTCATTATCGGATTCAATAGGAAAACCATACTGTGTGTCATGGTAAATCCTGTGAAGATCAGATCGTTCAAGCTTTTTTACATACTCACAATAAGTTTTCGGCTTTTCCATATTTTATAACCTTTTCTTTAACACAAATATACGCATACAATATAAAAGAGTTCCTCCCTATTTATATTTAGTCAACTCTTTCCTCACTGTTAACTTTTTCAGTTTCAGTCATAATAGAAAATATTTTCCTGACAGTGTTCACATTTCTTATTGTCATTTTCCGATATAATTTGGAGCCTGCCAGTTTCATCTTTCCGCTCCTGGAAATGCTTTTCCTGTCTGCTTTCCAGAGTATTGCCCCGGGTATATATCTGACGATATCTATCCCCGGACTTATTGTAAGTTTATCTATCAAAGATTTATTATCTATCTCTTTCCAAAGAAAAAGAACATCGCTTCTGGTCTCATTGTCATTTTTCCAATCTTTCGGAAGGTACTTAATTACTCTTTTGAATTTTTCCATTGAACGGATCAGTACTTTTATGGATAAATTAAAATCTTTATTAATTGCATCCTCCAGAATTCCTGATATATCTGCTTCATTGTCATTATTATTAATGAATACTATATTTCCGGAGTTAATATAAGTTGTAACTGAAAACATTCCCGCATCTTCAAATGTTTTCTGTAACAACTTCATATCAATCTTATTCTTCCCTCCGACATTTATTCCCCGAAGAAGTGCAACATACACCCTGTTCTTCAATTTATTATTTATCATTTTTCAGCCGGCTCAATTTAATTATACACTAATTGACTCTTCCTGCTGTTATTCAATGGGAAGCGATTTAGAGATTGGAATTTCAAGAGATATCAGTGTTTCAGTTGATTGAATCTCAGGTATACCCTGAAGCCTCTCAATAAGGAATCCGTATAATTCTCTGGTGCTTTTGGAAACTATTTTCAGGAATATATTATATTTTCCAGTCGTATAGTGTGCTTCAAGAACTTCGGGTATTTTTTTCAGTTTTTCTATCACTGTCAGATAATCTTTTGCAATATGCAGATTGATGCCGACAAAAGCACAAATATCAAAACCAAGCTTTTCCCTGTTAAGAATTGCAGTTGTTCCTCTGATAAATCCCAGCTTTCTCAGATTATTATACCGGCCCCTGACTGTTCCTCCCGAAACGTAAAGCTCTCTTGCAAGTTCCTGAAAAGGGTATCTTGCATTTTCCTGTAATCTCTTAATAATCTCAAGGTCAAGATTGTCAATCTGATAATTCATACATATTTCTCCCTGCTTAAATTTTCTTAATATCAATATAATATCATTATTAATGAAATATTAGCAAAAATTTTTATTTTTTATTGCTATAATATTATTAAATCCATATAATCTCACTCAAAATCACACAAGGAGAAAATATGGGAAATGAATTTAAAAGCAGTGATAACTTAGACCTTTTGAAAACAGAATCTGCAATATACTTTATTAAAAAAAATTTCCAGGAAATTTTAAGAGAAGGTCTCAACCTTCACAGAGTATCTGCTCCTATTTTTGTGGAGAGAGGAACCGGAATCCAGGACAATCTGAATGGAATTGAACACCCAGTTTCATTTGAACCCTCAAACTCTTCACCTGCTCACACACTGGAGATTGTGCATTCACTTGCTAAATGGAAAAGAATGGCAATAAAAAGATACGGATTAAGAGAGAATGAAGGAATATATACGGATATGAATGCTATCAGGCCATCAGAGAGTGATCTCTCAACCGGGATGCACTCAATCTATGTTGATCAGTGGGACTGGGAATTAAGAATACTCAGGACTGAAAGGACACTTGTAAAGCTTAAAGAAATTGTACGAAAGATTTACCGCTCAATTAAGTTAATGGAGATGATGATCTCAAAAGAATTTTCAATTTTCCCAATACTCCCCGCTGAAATTCAATTCATTCATTCCGAGGATCTCTACAGGAAATATCCAAAATTATCTCCAAGGGAAAGAGAAGATCAAATCTGCCGTGAATATGGAGCTGTTTTTATAATTGGAATAGGAGGCAATCTGGATAACGGAAAGCCGCATGACGGTAGAGCCCCCGACTATGATGACTGGTCAACTCCAACAGGAAACGGATATCGCGGGTTAAACGGAGACATTCTCTTCCACAATCCGGTTATAAAGAGATCTTTTGAAATTTCATCAATGGGAATAAGAGTTGACAGTGACACTCTGGCAAGGCAGCTCAGGCTAACCGGAACCGAAAAACGGTCAAGCCTTCCTTTTCACGTGGAGCTTCTGAAAGAGGAGCTGCCGCAAACAATAGGTGGAGGGATTGGACAATCCAGGCTTGCTATGTTCTTTCTAAGAAAAAGGCATATTGGTGAAGTTCAGGTCGGATTCTGGCCTGAAAATATCAGATCATATGCAAAAAAAAGAGGAATATGCATATTGTGATGCAAACCCTTATAGAATACGGATATTATCTTATCTCTATTATATAAGAATCATCTATCCCGCCGCCGGAAACAATCCTGGCTGCATTACCAAATATAATTACAGAGCCCCTTTTCATGATTTTTTGAAATTCCCTGTGCCTCGTTCTGTCACCAATATAATTTTTAAAATTGATAAAAGATATATTTTTATTCCTAAATGAAGATAAACCAATATCAAATTTAAAATAATTTTGCCTGATAAGTTCATCTCTAATCTTATTCTCCGGCTCATAATCAATATTATCAGACTGAACCTGTTTCCCCAAAACGATTCCATTATAGGATGAGAGAAACTCCTTCTTGCTTATCCTTCCGGGCAACAGCTTTCTAAAAGAATTATTGGCAATAAAGAGAAATTTTCTGACATCGGCTGATTTTGCTAATCTCACCCTGTTGCAGATGAATGATATATCCATGAATTCACAAACAGATGATGAAATCCTAAAATTTTTTACACCTGCATTTGATACCATTTTTGAAATTGATCCCAGGGGATATCCAAACAGTATATTATTTGAGATCATTATCAGATTGAATCTCAGTGTATTTTTGGGAGGCACAGGGATAAACCAGAAGATATCAAATCCGTTCTTAATTGCTCCCGTGTTGATAATTATGGTTTTCCTCTCATTTCTCAGTTTTCTCCTGACGGGATGCTCTTCCGATGAAGACTGTTTCCGGTAGTTTCTGAAAGTTTTTTCGACAAGTCCGAGAAAAATATATGGATTCACTTTACCTTTGACTGCAACAGAGATATTTTTAAGAACAAAATTTCTTTTATAAAAGGACCTTACCTGTGACAAATTTATTTTTTTTAGAGCTTTATCACTTAGTATATATTCAGATGTAATATCAACTTTATTAAAGGCACTCTTCTTCGCAATCCGTGTCGCAACAATTTTTTCCCAATTTTTGTCTAAAAAGAAGAGTTGCCTGAAATTCTTCAGGCTGTACAAAAAATTTTTCAATGAAAAATTTCCAAAATCAGTAATTTTTTTTAACAACTGAATAAACTGAGTGAGTCTGTTTTGTAAAAAATTCACTTTCACTATAATATGGTCACCGCCATATACAATTTCCGCATCATTTCCCAGTTTCAGGAGAGAATTGAGGACCCTGGATTTTGAACCCGATACCTTTTCATTAAAGATATTGAGATATGTCAGGTAAGATATAACTGCGTTTGTTTCAGGTGAAAACCTGATAAGGATTTCTGCGTGAAAATAGAGTGCATCATTGTCAGGGAAAACAGAAAGCTTTATGCCCTTGGAAGTTTTCAAATCCACACTGAACAAACAGGGGTGTAAAACAAAAATAAATCCGGCAGCTATTAGTATCAGACAGATCCTTTTTTTATTTTTCATCCATACCCTATTTTGAAATCACATTCAATACAACCATTTTTTTTCTATTGAAATATTTTTTTGCTATCCTGAGGACATCAAAGGCTGTAATATTCCTTATACGTTTCAAATAGCTATTTCCATAATCCAGGTTCCCCGATATATGAAAATTTTCAGCAAGAATACGGCTTCTCTCTTCAGGCCTGGATATTTTTTTCAGAAAATCCAACTCCAGCAGAGATTTGACAATTTTCAAATCAGACGGATTGATCCTGTCAGTGACCAGTACATCGAATAATTTCCTGATATAGAACCGGGCTTTCTCTATCTGCGATCTCTTCGATGATTTCAATTTCAGGATAAGGGAGTTCAATCCGATATTATTGGAAAAACTTGAAGTTAGTTCAACATCCATTTTCAACGTCCCTAAAAAGATCCTCTTCAACTTAGAAATTCTAGGGTCGGCAAGATAATACCGCAGAAATTCAAAATAGACATAATCATGACTCATTTTTGATGGAGCATGTATCCCGAAAAGAAGAAAATGGCTGGGAATCACCTCCCTCATCCAATTCTTGTAAACATAATTCCCCTTATAATCCGGCGACTTTATCTCTTTTGCCAGCGGTCCGTTTCCAGTTATATTACTAAAATATTTTTCTACCCTTGATCTTAAATCTTCCTGATTAAAATCACCTGCAATCACAATTATAATATTTCTGGGCTGAGTAAAAGTTCTGTAAATATTCTTTATCCTGCTTACTGAAAACCTGTAAATATTTTCAATCGCCCCATATAGAGGAGTTTCATATAACGTCCCTTTGTAAAGGTTCTTCTTCACCATTTCCCTTGCCCTGAAATCTATACTTCTGTTAATGAGGTTGTATATCCTCCCATATATTCTTTTTTTTTGCAGATTAATCTCATTTGTATTCAAATTTAAAAACTTCAGCCTTTCACTCTCAATCCACAATGCATAATTGAGATCCCTTTTTGGAACAACCTGGTAAAAGACAGAGTTGTCGTAATAGACCCTCCCGCTGCTTCTTCCACCGTTCTTCTTGACAAAAAGAACCCTCTCATATGGCGCAAGATTTTTTGTCCCAAGAAACATCAAATTCTGATAGAGATATGATGCACCCCGAATGTCTGCAGGATCATCTTTTACACCATTTTTGTGGTAGGTCAGGACGCATACGGATTTTTTCCCTTTATCGGGAGAGAGGATGACCGTCATACCATTTTTAAGTGTAAACATTTCTACACGGTACAGCGGGAGCAGGATGGATGAAAGCGAGAAGATACAAAAAAAAAGAATGGCCCTCTTCATATGATCTAATTATAGTTTTTGGGAAAAAATAGTCAAACAGCTCCTACCCTGCACTCATCAATTTCGATAAGGGTTTCAAAAAATCGACATGCCCGAATATAATCTTTATTGCAGATGTGAGAGGAACTGCGAGCATCATTCCGGTAATGCCCCATACATAGCCCCAGAATATCAGGGATATCAATATAACCATAGGTGAAATATCAAGATTTTTCCCTGCATACTTCGGTTCAATGACATTTCCTATAATCATTTGTGTCAGCATCAATCCTGCAGCTACAACAAGCATTTTCATAGTAAAACCGAATTTTAAAAGCCCGGTCAGTATCGGAAAGGTTGTAGCAATAATTGACCCGATATTTGGAATAAAATTGAGGATAAAAATCAGAAGAACAGAGAATAGCAGAAAATCAATTCCTGCAAAATAAATTATCACGCCGCTTATAAGTGCCGTGAGAATGCTCACGAAAGTTTTAAGGACAAGGTAGTGCTGAACCTGATTTTCTATCGACTTCACAATAGATATCAGCTCTGATGCCCTCTTATCACTAAACGCATTCTCAACTCTTAAAATCAGAGAGTTCCTTCCCCCAAGCATAAAAATCAGAAAAATGATTATAAACAGCAAATTCCCTATAAAACCTGCGAATGAACCGAATGCAGAAGAGACAACCCCGGTGATATGCCCTAACATACTGGACCAGTCATAATTATTCAACTGGTCCTGAAGTTCTTTTACCGGTAGATTGAGACTGCCGGAGATGTCCTTTGCAATTGAGGTAATCCTTGAGTTATATACAGGAAATTTTTCCACAAATGACGAGATCCCGGAATATATAAGAAGGCCGGAAAAATAGAGCAGAATAAAAATAAACATAAGAAGGAATGTGAGAACAACTGTTTTTGGTATCCTGTAGTACAGAAGCCTGTTAACCACTCCATTAAATAAAAAATAGAGAAGCAGAGCAATAAAAAAAGGAATAAATATCTCTTTAAGTTCTTTTAAAATAAAAACAAAAATTACGGCTGAAAGAAATCCGCTGAACAGTTTCAGATATACCCGGTCGCTGTTCTCCATATTATCTAATTATAGCTTCTTAGTTGTTCCTCTTTAAAGACCTTCTTTTTCTTCTTGGCAAAAATCAGGTCTGTAACAATCTCATACTCATAATAATAGATTATAAGTTTTTTGTCTTTATCGATCCTTACATCAACATTTTCTTCATTGTCACGGGTGAAAACGATGCTTTTTGTATTTGATAATATTTTTATTATCGCATCCCTTCCGACAGATTCATTGAAACCATACCCCCGTTCAGTACCGAGTGTATCCTTTACTTTTTTACTTACCTCTTTCTCAGTCAGATTTGCAGATATAAGCTTTATAGCAGCAAAAGCTCCGTAACCGACCAAAAATATCATAATGATGCCGGTGAATGTCAGTTTACCGCTATTTTTCATTTTTGCCTCCGTCAGATATATTTACATTATAGAAATAAATTTTTTTTTTGCAATTATTCCTTTCTTTTGAAATTTAATCGTATTCTATTTCGGCATTAACAATGTTATTTTTTCCCAGCTCTTTTGCCTTAAACAAAGCTTTGTCCGCTATTTCCACAAGTGTTTCAGCTTCCCTTGCATGGAGTATAAACTGTGAAATTCCCGCACTGAATGTTGATGATATTTCATCGCTTTTATAGTTTACTGTCAGGCATTCTATACTCTTTTTCAGCCTGAAAAGCAGCTTAAGTGCTCCATCTACCGTCGTTTCAGGAAGGATCAGCAGAAATTCATCACCTCCGAATCTTCCTGCAATATCCTGTTCTCTCAGCCCCTCTTTTATTATATTTGCAAATTCCTGTATGTATTTATCAGCTCCCATGTGACCGAATTTCTCATTAAGTCCTTTAAGATCATCAATATCAATAAGCACAATACTAAAGATCCTGTTATTCCTACCTGATATCCGGCATTGGGTTTTTAACTCTTCTATTACAAATCTTTTGTTATAAAGTCCGGTCATATGATCAAGCGTGGCATAATCAAATATTTTCGATTGAAACTCTTCCTCAATCTCATCATTGTGAATAAACCTGAAAATCGTATCGCCTAATTCAATCTTTGAGCCGGATTTTAATATAGTTTCCCGGACTCTCCTGCCGTTTATAAAAACTCCATTTGTTGATTCCATGTCAGATATTTTAATAAATATATGCCCGTCCAAATGTTCAGGGAAGACCCTGCAGTGAATTTTACTTACCTGATCATCATGAATTACTATATCATTTGATACATCACGGCCAATTGAGATTGAATCAGTGAACCTGAATACCTTGCCAAAATCCCTGCCGTTTCCACTGATAACAGTCAGGAAGTATCTTCCCGGTCCGGATAAATATTCTTCTCCTTCAGCAGGAATTCTTATTCCGGCAACAGTTTTATCATCGGCAGAATTGTTGATATCAAACTCCTATGATAAGCACTTTTTCACTGTTATTCCTATATCTGATGGATTTTCAACCACATGAACTCCGTTTTCACTTAAAACTTTCATTTTTTCTGCAGCAGTACCCTTGCCACCGGAAATTATAGCACCGGCATGTCCCATTCTTCTTCCCGGAGGAGCAGTCTGACCTGAAATAAATGATACAACCGGCTTTTCATAATATTTTTTTATGTATGAAGCAGCATCCTCCTCCATTGTTCCTCCAATCTCCCCAATCATAACAACAGCTTCAGTCTCTTCATCATTTTTAAATAATTCAAGAATGTCAATAAAATTGGACCCTATTATCGGGTCACCGCCGATTCCTACTGCTGTCGACTGTCCAAGACCAAGGAGCGTTAGCTGATTTACCGCTTCATAGGTAAGAGTTCCTGATCTTGATACAACACCAATTCTTCCCTTCTTATGAACTCTTGCCGGCATAATCCCGACCTTTGCTTCTCCCGGGGAAATAGCACCCGGACAATTCGGCCCAATCAGTCTTGAAGGTGTAGTTTTTAAATAATTTTTCACCTTAATCATATCCGAAGCGGGAATTCCCTCTGTAATACAAATGATAAGCGGTATTTCAGAATAAGCTGATTCCAGTATTGCATCAGCTGCATATGGAGGTGGAACAAAAATTACCGTTACATCAGCTCCGGTTTTGTCAATTGCTTCAGAAACAGTATTGAAAACAGGTTTGCCAAGGTGAGAGGTGCCTCCTTTTCCGGGCGTGACTCCCGCTACAATATCAGTCCCATACTCAATCATCTGTTGGGAATGAAATGAACCTTCTTTGCCGGTAAAACCTTGTACTATGATTTTAGAACTACTGTTCACCAGAATAGCCATGTTAATTCTCCTTTACCAATTCAACTGCTTTTTTTGCTGCATCCGGTAGATTTGTGATCGCAATAAAATTCAGACCCGAGTTCTCTATTATTTCTCTTCCATCCTCCTCGTTTGTCCCGACAAGTCTTATCACAACCGGGATGTTTAACTCCACATTTTTCAGAGCATTTACTATTCCATTCGCAACCAGATCGGTTCTGACAATACCACCGAAAATATTTACAAAGACTCCTTCTACGCTTTCATCGGAAAGTAGTATATTGAAGGCTTCCTTTACTCTCTCTTCGGAAGTTCCGCCTCCGACATCAAGAAAATTTGCAGGCTCTCCACCATAGAATTTTATTATATCCATTGTAGCCATAGCGAGCCCGGCTCCGTTTACCATACAACCTATATTTCCATCCAGTTTAATATAATTTAGATCAAATTCAGATGCTTTCACTTCAAGGGGATCCTCTTCATCTATATCCCTCATCGCAGCTATATCCTGATTCCTGTACAGCCCGTTATCATCAAAATTGATCTTGCCGTCTAGGGCAATCACTTCATCATCTTCTGTAATTATCAGAGGGTTAATTTCAAGAAGAGAGCAATCTTTTTCATTAAAAAGTCTGAATAGATTTATAACTAATTTTGAAAAATTCTTTTGCTGAACCTTATTAAGGCCGAGTTTGAAAGAGAGTTCTCTTACATGGAATGATGAAATCCCTGTCACAGGATGGATATAGACTTTATGGATCAGTTCCGGACTCTTTTCAGCAACCTCTTCAATTTCCATACCGCCTTCGGTTGATGCAATAAGAACAGGCATCTCCTTCTCCCGATCAATTATTATTGCAAGATAGATCTCATCTTTGATCCTCAGCCCCTGTTCAACCAATATCTTTTTAACAAGTTTTCCCTGTTCTCCGGTCTGTTTGGTTACAAGTTTCATTCCGAGGATTTGATTAATATATTTTTCTGCTTCCTCTTTAGTTTTTGCTAATTTGACACCACCGGCCTTGCCCCTTCCACCGGCATGGACCTGTGCTTTTATCACGCAGGGAAAACCAAGTTTACCGGCATACTGTTGTGCCGATACCGCATCATCTGCCATATAACCCTCGGGTACAGGTACTGAATAATCTCTGAAGAGGGATTTTGCCTGAAATTCATGTATTTTCATTAATTCTCCTAAAATGTTTTTTGGTATATTCTGAAATTTCCACTCTCATCTGCTAATTTGAATAATAGCATTCCCTTAACTCCTTTTAGCATTGAGAGATTCATTTTGAATGTTTCACTCAGAGAATCTGAAATCCCATCAGAAGGAAAGAGAGGCAGCCATATTTTTCCGTTGGTTGAATACATAACATCCGCAACTACCGAATTCTCATCTATGACATCAAAAGAAATAAAGTTATTAATTTTTTTATAATTTTTCATTTGCGGAGCAGTTGAATCCAATATAAAACTTTCGGATATCATTTCAGATATTTTGGCATCCTGTGGTGAATTTGAGAGGCGGTCATCAACAACTACCTTTGCCCTGTACACTCCGTCTTCATAGAGATTTTTTTGCAAATCAAACTTTTTTTCTTTCAGATTTCTTCCAACTCTCAACCATTTGCCCCCTTCTTTTTTTATGGAAACCGAATATTCAAGTTTGTCCCCGTTTGGATCGACTGAGAGCCATGACACTGTCAATTTTCCTCTGAGTTGGTCCATTCTTTTTTTTTCATTTTTTTTATTTATCTTTTTTGCCGAAATCCCTGTGTTAACCATAACAATAACAGGTTTTAAATTTATCTGTTTATAATAGAATTTGAATCTTGTCACAGAAGGATTTCTATTCTTATCAGTTATTCTTAGTGCAATCTTTAGTTGAGCAAATTTGTAGCCTTCAATTCCCAAAAGCTGACCGGAAGAACCTTCAATTGGTGCCGACCAGTCAATCCAGCCGTTTCCCGGAACCTTTGTGTTTCCTGCTCTGACAAAAAAGGATATTCCATCACTCTTACCATTTCCGGTATCCCAATATAGTTTCCCGGTTTTTGAAAAATATTTCATATCAATTACATCCGATATATAGTACCCGCTGTTTCCACTGCCAAAAGGGCTTTTAAAGATCGAGGGAGTATTGTTGAAGATCATAAAAAATTCATTTTGGCCCCTGATCAAACGGAATAATTTTTCTGATTCACCTGAATACAATAGAGAATAACTGGAGATACCCGAGACTCCATACAAATCTCCGGTAGATGTTCCTGCAAGAATTTGCCGGTTTTTGTTGTCATAGATTATAGAGTAGATTGAACCGGCCTTAAGATAGTTTGTTAACCAGAAAAGTTCTGAAAACCCGTTTTTTCCGAGTTTATAAATATATCCTACAGAACGGGAGGATTCAAACCTCTTTTTTGATCTGGTAAACATACTGTTATTTAAATTTCCAGGCAGAGAAATTTTTCTTTCACGGCTCTCGGAAGAGATATAATAAATATTGCCGGAATCATCCCCGCAAATATCCCTTATCTCACTAAACGGAGTATCATTCATAATTTTTGACTTGCCATTCCTTATTTCATAAATGATACCCTGTGGAGAACTTCCCGCATAGATATCTCCGTTGCGGGAGACATATAGAGAAAGAATGTGAGTATCGCTGCTTTTAAGTATTTTTTTTGAATTTCCCAGCTTATTTATTCTGTAAACAGCACCATTACCGCCTACCGAACACAAAATGTTTCCGGCAATGTCTTCATCGATGTCCCAGATATATTTTTCTTCAGGATCAAAAAATTCTTTAACTTTTCCGCTTTTGTCAATTCTGTAAACCTTACCACGGGGAGAAGAGCCGAAATATACACTTCCGTCCCGGGATGCAAATATTGCATTGATATCAGGAACTCTGGATGAAAAAATTTTCATTGCTTTTCCATTTAAAATTTTATAGACAGAACCGTTATGACCGGTACCAACATATAAAGTGTTGCTGCGGGTGACAGCAGCGGAAAGAATATACTCCTCTTCGGGAACAACAATTTTCGATGTTTTTATTCCAAGGATAAGCTTATTTCTGCTTGATATTGCAGTCCCGGATAACTTCCCGGAAGAAAACGCTCTAAAATTTTCCACTTTAATCTTTTTTGCTCCTGTGGAAAAAATATATTGAAAACAAAATACACTTATTATTAAAACAAATATAATTCTTTTCATTTTACCTCTCTTTGATTTTAAGACTGAAAACTTTTTTCCCCTTTATAACCACGGGAACGCTCATTTGATATTCTTTTACAGTTGAATACTTCATGGAAGAGCTTGAATCTGCTCCATAAAGATCTTTAAAACCTGATGGGAGATTTGAATATTCAAATCCCTTCAAAAACATTCCTTCATCTTTAGTTATAACTTTTATATAGATCCTGTTGTTTTTACGGAGATTGTTTATTGCCCTTATTAAAGATTCAACTTTAATCGGAAAGTATGATGATTTGATATTTTTCCTCTCAAAACTCCCTATCTCAGATTTATCACCGATCAGGATCTTAAAACTTTTACCGGGTTTTAGATCAGGTGCTTTAATTCTGATCTCCTCTTTTGTTAACTTTCCCCTGTCTGTTTTTATGAATATCTTAAGATTTATTAATTCTCCGGGCTTATAGGTTCTTTTCCCGATCAGAACATTTGAGATCAATCCGGTTTTAAGAGTTTCCATGGAGTCAAACTCAAAATCCATTTTTTGAATATTTATCCTTTTCTCCTTATTATTAAGCAGATAAAAGTTTATAGCCATTATAAGATCGGAAAATTCGCCATATGAGTTCCCTCCGGAAAACATATCTTCAATAATTATATTTTTTTCATTTTCTATAAATATCTTTCCTTTAATCCGAATTGTGTTGAAGCCATACTGCTGGATCTCAGTCTGGAAAATATTCGATACGGATATTTGTGCAAGTGCCGGAGTCAGTAGCGGATGCTCCGCCAATTCAACCCGAAATGTCTTGTTCCTATTTCTGAATGTAATATTCAAAGGGATCATTTTTGGACCTTTGCCGAGTTCTCCCGAAACTGCTGAAAATCTGTCCTGTGTAACCTTTCCAATCAGTTCTTCTGTTGCTGCAAGCCTGAATGAGTCCTGGTAAGAGGGAACAACCGACACAACTTTAGCTCTGTGAAGCGGAAAATTGACACTCCCGAGGTTAAAATAGGGATGGCCGAAAAGATATATTTTTTTCCCTTTCACAAAGCTGACAGTTCCCGAGGCAGAATATTCAAAATCTCCTTTTATCAGTGGAATTGCTACCGCATCCGCAATCTTAATTTCCCTTCCTGATCTTTTTTTTTCAGGCAATTTTTTCGTAGACAGGGTAAGGCTTGTATTCGGGGCAAAAAGGGGACTAAGAAGATCAAGATTCGTAGAACTGTTAATTCCTCTGCTTCCCGAATATATCCTTAAGGGGAGAACAGAATCATGGGATGAATAGTTCATTCTTTTCCGAAATTCAGATTTAATGAAATCTTTAATTGCAGAAAAACTCTTCTTATTAAATTCAACCTTAATAGATGATATATCGACAGAAAACCTGGGTGTATCAAATTTAGATACCTTAACAATATCTTCAATCGGGGTAATACCTGCTATCGGCTTCTTCGAGAAGCTGAATCCATAAGATACCGCGCCTATAACTTTGCCTTCAATAAAAAGAGGGCTTCCGCTCATCCCGGCGATTACACCTATATCTTTCAACTCAGGTGAAAAAAGTTCTGCAATTATCAGATTTTTTCCCGGTGAAAAATTTTTTAAAAACCCGAGTATTTTAAATTTGAATGATTCAATACCTGTTCCCCGGAAAATAGTTTTACCAATGCCTTCCATTCCGGGTTTTAAATCACCGTATTTCATGATTTCGACAGACAGGACCGAAAGGGAAAGAAATATAATACTAAGAAAAACAAAAAAGATCTTTTTCATATTTACTCCATCAAATTCTGAACAGTCGAAAGGAAGGCTTCCATTTTGAACGGTTTATAAATAACATCGTCAGCTCCCAGCCTTTTAACTTCATCTGTAGTCAATCCACGCTCACCGGTTATTAAAATTACCGGAGTCTTTATTCCCTCAATTTTCTTTGCTTCGGTGAATTTAACCAGGCTTGAATTTTCTATATTCTTATCGGCAAGAATCAGGTTAAAACTTTCTTGTTTTAATACTCCTAATCCGTCGGAAAAATTTTTTGCAGAAAAACACTCAATCTCTTCGAGACTCAGGACATCCTTGACGAGTTCTATGATAAAATCTTCATCGTCTATAATCAGAACTTTTTTTCTATTCATTTAATATGTAATATTATAAAAATTTCAGGCAAAAATCAAGAACAGCTCTGCCTGTCAGCTATTAATTTTACTGCAAAATTAAAAAATTAGTTTTTTGTAACAAAATTTTTGATGAAAAGTTTCTTCCTGGAAATTTTGATTTTTCCAGTTCGATTTTTCCATTCAAAATTCTTATCATTAATCCCCCGAAAAAAGCTGTAGACAATATCCTTGCACCTGAATTAATATATCTTTTAACTACAATTTCATGCGGAAATCCGAACCTGTTAAATTGAGAAACCGAAATCACTGCTATTTCAGGAGATACCATCCTGACAAAATCTTTAGTTGAAGAAGTATTGGAACCGTGATGCGGAACTTTGATCACTGTACTCATTAAATCTTTGCTGAAATTTTTCACCAGATCCTTCTCGGCCTCCTTTTCTATATCCCCGGTAAATAGAAGGGAGTTATATTTTCCTGATATTTTCAGAACCTGTGAGTTGTTATTCGTTTCATAAAATGTCTTTTTTATTTTTTCAGGGTAGAGACATCTTATTTCAAAATCACCTTTTTTTAGCTTAAATGAGCTGTCGACCTGTACAATTCGAACACTTTTTTTTAAAATTTTAAATAATTCAGACCTAATGATGTTTTCTTTTGGAAAAGATGAAATCCATAGTTCATCCGGACTCAGAATGTTCGCAATTTCCAGAACTCCTCTTGCATGGTCGGGGTGAAAATGACTCACAGCAATCCACCTAATATCAATTTTTTTCTGAATAATAAAAGGAAGCACTATCTGCCGGCCAACCTCAAAGTCTTCATAATAACTTCCTCCACCATCTATAAGAAGCGAGCCACCGCCGGGAAAAACAACAATTTCACTGTCACCCTGCCCGACATCAAGAAAATATGTTTCCAATCCTTTCGGAGTGTATCTTTTAGGTTTTACAACAAGAACGAGGAAAAATAGTATTGAAGCAACGGCAAACGCCCTCTTAACACCCTGTTTTAATCCAAATCCAAGTGGAATCAAAACAAGAATATAAAATAATATGGGCACTATAACGGCAGGAGAGGGACGGTAAATAACTGCACCCGGAATAGTCCCGAATAGCCTGACAAAAAGAAAAAAGAGAGCCGCGAATGGTTTAATAAGAGTAATGAGTATTGATGCAAACTGAGTTGAGATAATGGAGACGGGTATAAGAATGAGGGATATTGACATTATCAACCCGGCAAGAGGAATAAGTAATAGAGAAGAAAAAAACCCGGCAAAAGAGTATCTTTTAAAAAAAAACAGAGATAGCGGAAGAGAGACTACTGATGCAGAAATATTTGTTGATAAGAATTCCCGAAAATAACCATGTAATATTTTAGGATTTTTAAAAAAAATTTCCCGCCCGGAGAGTATGCCGAATGAGATAAAAAAAGTAAGAATAAACCCGGGGTCTTTGAATTGGGCAGGGTTCAAGAGAAGGATAAAAATTCCAGATGTGGAAATTATGTTTACAGGATCGGATTTTAGTCCGAAATACTTCCCTGAAAGAATAAATATCGCCATTATCACAGCTCTTTGAGCAGAAATTTTAAAACCGGTCATTGCCAAAAAGAAGAGAAGAATAAATATCACAATCACATATGAACTTCTTTTGCGAATTCTCATTTTTTTCAATATAAAAATCAAAAAAAAGGCAATAATTCCTATATGAGCACCGGAAATTGCAAAAAGATGAAAGACTCCTGCATTAATCAGCTCCTCCTTCAAATTATTGTCAAGACGTCTCCTGTCTCCCGTCAGGAGAGCTTCCAGGAGCTGCCCTGTGGGAAACAATCTCCCATTCTCTTTCAGAAAATTAATATCTATTACCTTCCTGATTCTTTCCCGTGTAAAATTGAGAAATCTGAAAAAAAATCCGCCATTCTTGATATTTCTTATCAATAATGGTGATTTTGTAAAACCGTTGAAATGGATATTCCTGATAAATAAATATTCTTTTAGATGATTTTTATAAAAATTTTGCCTTAGATCCCGTTTTGCTACGATACAGTCAAGTGATATGCGATCCCCCGGTGACAAGTTTTCAACTTTTCCTTTTACAGATATTCCGATATTCAAATTCAAACCACTCATATTTTTATTTATATCGATTATTTCATCTGTTTTTATGGTAAAGAATGAATCTCTGATACCAATAACCGGAAAATCAGCAACCGTGCCTGAAAGAGTTATATACTCTTTTTGTGGAAATTTATATGATGATATAGAACGGAAGTATCCTGATTTATAATTGACAAAGTTTAGGCATAGCCCTCCGGATATTGCTGCTATAAAAAATATCTTTGAAAGTTTTCCGAATTTCAGGGTAAACAGTAGAAGAAATATCAGGAGAAAAAGGAGGGAAACCGGAATTATAAGAGGATCTGCACTGCAAAAACGGTCTGTCAGAAAAAGCAGAAAAATTGAAGTTAAAAAGAGAGGCAGCAGGGGTCTCTTCATACAGAAATGGTTAACGCTTGTTTGTTGTCGTCTTCAAAGATTCTTTAATAAAGGGAAAGATATCACCATCGAGCACTTTTTGAGAGTTGCCGGTCTCAAGTCCAGTCCTGTGGTCTTTCACATTCTGGTACGGATGAAGAACATAAGACCTGATCTGGCTTCCCCAGGCAATTTCACCTTTTTCATTTTCCAGTTTATTCTTTTCCTTTAACTTCTTCTTAATTTCCCTGTCATAGAGTTTTGCCTTCAGCAGTTTCATTGCCCTGTCCCTGTTCTGATGCTGAGATCTTTCGCTCTGACACTGGGCAACAATGTTGGTGGGAAGATGTGTTATCCTGATTGCAGAATCTGTCTTGTTTACATGTTGCCCTCCGGCTCCGGAAGCTCTATATGTATCAACTCTGATATCTTTGGGATCAATTTCGATTTCAATAGAGTCATCAACTTCAGGATATGCAAATACCGCTGCAAATGAGGTGTGCCTTCTCCTGTTTGCATCAAACGGGGAAATCCGAACAAGACGGTGAACTCCAATTTCCTGTTTTAAGTAACCGTATGCATACTCCCCTTCAACCCTTACGGTAACACTCTTTATTCCCGCTTCTTCTCCGGCAAGAATTTCGATAATCTTACAGCGAAATTCCATCAATTCTCCAAAACGAAGGTACATTCTTAACAGCATTTCAGCCCAGTCCTGGCTTTCTGTTCCGCCGGCACCCGGGTGGATTGTTATAAAAGCATCATTTATATCATTTTGTCCGGAAAGGTAATTTTTTATTTCGGACTCTTCTATGAACTCTGTGAATTTTCCCAACTCGCATTCAAGCTCCTCTGATAACGATTCATCTTCGCTGATCAAAGAAAAATAGGTCTCTATCTCTTCTATATCCTTTGTAAATCTTTCATCGGTTTTTAGAATATTTTCAATTCTCTTCTTCTCTTTCAGTAAATTTGCCGTTTTTTTTGGATCATCCCATATAGTTGAGTCGGTAAAGAGCTCCTCGATCTCCTTCAGCCGTTTACGTTTTGTATCAAAGTCAAAGATACCCCCTAAGGTCTTCGGCTTTTTTCCTGAGTTCATCAAATCTGTTTTTCAGCTCTGTCAGTTCCATAATCATATTGTAATTAGTAAAAAGGTAAAAGTCAACATTTTTTACATAAATTTATAAAAACGACCGGCCGGATTCTCCGAATTTAAAAATATTTTAATTCTGCAACAAATTCAAATTAACTTGACAATGATTTATCTCACTTTTAAAATAATTATGAAAGGAAAAAATGGCAATTGATCGAATTTACTTTAAAAAAGAGAATTTTGTATTAACTTTAATATATGGAAAGCTTACCAGCAGTGAATTGTATGAGCATGTACTTACTATGAACAGGGACTATAACGGAATTTATGGAATCAGGGAATTTGCCGATTGCCGTTTTTTATCGGATGTGAGCGAGTTGAAACATCAGGATCTTATGTCCTCGGCTCAGACAGAGGATGGATCAACAAGGGTTGTCGGTGGAAAGGGGGCTATTGTTGCAGAGGATGATAAAATATTCGGACTTGCCAGTATGTATGCAGCAATGGCAGCCGGAATAAGGGAAGATTCACAAGCATTCCGTTCTCTCAATGAAGCTATCGAATTCCTCGAAATCGGAAATTTTAAAAAAAAGCTAATGCCGTTTCTGACCAAAGATGCTTACCGAGAAAGAATGAAATAAATTATTGCGTGTTCTGGTCGAAAGGAGTCTTTTTTGAAAAATCGGGTAGATATTGGCTCTGACTCCCGATTTCCTGCAGAAATAGATTTTTAAAACCAAGACTTAAAGCTAAATCAGTTATCTTCCCATATTCATCTTTTGTAAGAGTTCGATCTATTTCCGGAAAGCTGCATGCTCTGAATTGAGGTGAATATTGTGACATAATACTGACAAAAATATCCGGTGATAATTCCGAGAGGAAACAGAGACATTTTCGGCTGTTTTCAAGATGACCCGGCAAAACCAGATGCCTGACCAATAATCCCTTTTTCGCAATACCTTCAGTATCCATCTCCAGGTGTCCTACCTGATCCAGCATCTCCATGAGTACTCCTGTTACAATATCTGCATAATTTTCCGATTTTGAAAACATGCCCGAAATTCTATTGTCCATATATTTGAAATCAGGAAGGTAAATATCAACCAACCCCTTTATCTCTCTGAGAACTTCAATAGAATCATATCCGTTTGAATTGTAGACAACCGGGATACTCAATCCTCTCTTTTTGGCATGTTCAATTGAAGTTATAATACGGGATACAAAATGTGAAGGAGATACCAGATTTATATTGTGTGCTCCTTTTTCTTCCAGTTTTAACATCTCATCTGCAAGTTGTTTTGGGCTGTACTTAATTGTCTCATTCAGACTGAACTCCTGGCTGATTTGATAGTTCTGGCAATATACGCATTTCAGATTACAGCCGGCAAAAAAGATAGTTCCGGAACCTCTGTTTCCCGAGATTGGAGGCTCTTCCCCGAAATGAAGACCAATATGGGAAACCAGAAGATCATATCCTGTCCCGCAAAATCCGGTTTCACCTCTCTCCCTGTCTGCCCCGCACTCCCTCGGACAA
>CAZNLS010000043.1:0-20414 GCA_964573895.1 uncultured Clostridia bacterium | reverse complement strand
GCCAATATTGTATCCCGTTGTTGCTCCAAAGAGATTTGCATCGGCAGGCGGAATTCCAAAACCGTCAAACCCTGTCTTCTGCTGTGAATTTGTTATAAAAGCACCAAGATAGATTTTTTTTCCGCTCATTTCATAGTTCATTCCCCTTCTCGAAAGGTATGAGGTTGTAAATTCTGTGTTCGATATAGAGACATCACCAAGTTCAAATTTGTTTTTCCCCTTTTTAAACCTTATCATCATACTGGTAAGGTTAATATTGCTTTCCGTGGAAGATGGCTGTGATTGATAAGAAAAATTTGTATCAAAATCAAACTGGGTATCATTATCATAAATATTTCTATACATTCTTAAGTTGCCTGAAGCGGTAAAATTTTTCCCGGGATACTGAGAATTGTCATACAGTCTGGTGGTAGTAGACATTGAGGGCTTTAACTTAAGGAACGGATTCTTCTTTTTTGGAGTTGTTGAACCTGAATTTGAATCCATAAAAAATATTTCCGGAGACTGTTTTTTTGTAAATTCGGTAACCGTGAAAACAGGTGACATATTGTTTTTTCTTTTTTTACCATCCACAATGAAATATTCAATTTTTTTACCGTACAAATTATTTACCGGCAATCGAAAATATGCTTTTCCTTTATCATTTACAACCATTTTTCTAACCTGGTAAACTATGCTTCCCTCTGTTTTGTAATAAATAAAAAAATCTTTACTTCTGCTCAGAGTACTCACATTGATTATTACCGCATCTTTTCCTTTTACTACTTTTGGTAAATAATTTGAGAAACGATATGGTTTCCCATAATTTAATGATACTGAAATGGTAAAAATCAGTATTAAATATAAAGTTTTTCTCATCATTTCATCACTCCTCTATATACTTTTACATAATCCATATATTTTTTCCAATACAGAGATCACCTGGAGATAATTTTGAAACTTGCGGTTTCAGAACTATTTACCATCGCACCGGAACTGTCAAGTACTCTCACCATCCAGTAGACCCATTCGTCATTTTTAAAACCGGAAAGATCGGGTTGATATTTGAATTTGTTTCCAACTTCAACCCAATTGATCTGTTTTTCCTCGAGAAATCTGAATGGAATATTCGAAATTGCAATTTCAAATTTTTGTTTAGTATTCTTAATTTTCCATTTTAAAACTGTCTTATCCCTTAAATAAACTTTACTGCCGTTGAAAGGAGAAACTATTTTTATGGCTGCTCCGGTTGAAACAAAATATTTAAGAAAAGGGTAAGTTTTTCCAAATTTAAAGTTGGTGAACTCAAATGTAAGTTTGTGTATCCCTGTATCTACAACCGGTAATCTCGGCAGATCAACACTTTTTAAACGAGCAACTTCATTATCAAACAGAAGAACATTGAACTGACCAAACACATCTCCATCCAACAGCCATTTCCCGTGAAGTAATCCGCGTCCTTTTACTTTGAATCTCGCCTTATACCTTGGTGGTGTACTGCTCTTTGGAATAACCCTGTAGTATTTTCCATTGGTAAAAACAAGCTCTATAGTTGTAACATCAAATCCGGGAAGAATCTCTGATATTTTTACATTTTTTTGAAATAGTTTTTTACCTTCACCTTTCATATCAATCACGGTAACCTTGTAGGTTCCTACCTTGGCAAACTTGTGAGAAATTATCTTGCTGCTCACAACAGGAGGCGTCCCATCACCAAAATCCCATTTTACAGAAACACCTTTAAAATTGAGTGCCGAAACCTTAACTTTTTCACCTGGTAAAGCTGCATCTCTTCCCAATTTAAGTGATCTTGTATCCGGAACGATCCTTAATTTCTTGCTAAATGGAGGATATTTACCACTTTTATCGATTATAGTTACCGTTCTTTCTCCCGGAGAATCAAATTTTGCAGACATCAACCTGTTGCCTGAAGCCATTTTTCCATCAGAAAATTTCCAGGTGAAATTTCCACCCATCGCATTTTTCAAAGTGATATCAACAGGCACTCCGGTTAGAATTTCAGAAGGTGCTCCCAGAGCTCTTCGGTCATTTTCTACCCGGAAGGACTTTTCGATTTTCTTTGAATCGGATCCTCCGAAATCAACTGCAATAACCCTGAAATTCCCCGGACTCCTGAAAGAATGGCTCATTGTCCTTCCGCCCACCCGGACCGTTCCATCTCCAAAATTCCATTTAATACGGCTATCCCCGAAATTTGCTGCTGAAAACTCTATATCTGCTTTTGAATACAAAATATCATAGTTTGCACTTATTCTCCGGGTATCGGGTCTCACATTCAATCTTGCTTCAACCGCTTTTTTCGATTCACCATTAAAATCAAAAACCTTAATAGTAAAATTTCCGCTCCTGTTAAAGATATGTTTCTCCTGCTTTCCTCCGTTTTTTACCTGCCCGTCTCCAAAATCCCATTTTACCGATTGAGCATTAAAATTCTGCGATTCAATATTTATCTCACTTCCGGCAAAAGCTATCCTGTTTTTTATAATAACTTTTCTGTTATCATTTATATTGATGTTTTTTTGAAGCGGTGATTGGTCATTTATTTCGGCTTTTACGGAATAGCTCCCCGGATCCTTGAACTGATATTGAATCTGTTTCGGAGAGTTGTTTTTCCTTTCATTCCCAATAACCCAATTCACACTGGCTGCATTTGAATTTTCAAGTTTTATTGTGACCTGCGCGCCTACATTCCCGGACGGAGGAGATATCGAAATCTTTCTTTTATCCTGGGAAATGTTTAAGACAATTTTTTTAAACGGCATTTCCGTTCCGGCTTCTTTAGCTTTGATCTGATACTGCCCTAAAGATTTAAATGTCTTTTTTTCAACTGTTCCACCGGAATCTTTTTTTTCTCCCTTGTCAAAATCCCATTTAATACTTGAAGACGAGAAATTTTGAGCTGTAAATGTAACCTCTTCATAGAGACCGGGATTTTGCGGGGCGAAAGAAATATTTCTGTTATCAGGACTAATATTTATATTTTTTTCTACAAAACTGCTGTTTCCTATACTCAGGTCAATAACCTTCACCGTGTAATTCCCCTGATTATTATATGTATGCTTTATGTTTGCTCCGCCATTGGATGATGAATCGCCAAATTCCCATTTCAGATTAGATGAACTGAAGTGTTTTGCCTCGAAACTGATCTCCTGACCGGCTATCGGGTTTGCGGGAGAAAAAGTTACTTCTCTGTCATCAGCACCAACATTAACAGTACAGGTGATCTCAGTACTTGTATTGCCGCCATAGTCTTTTACTTTAACCGTATAATTTCCTGCAGACGTGAAAGTGTGAGAACTGTTTTTTGGTCCGGTTTGAGCAGGACCGTCACCAAAATCCCAGCGAATGTTATTTTCAACAAAGTGTTTTGCCTCAAACTCAACAGGGGTTCCTGCCTTGTAATTTGCGCCTTTGGCTTTTACTTCTCTTCTATCCTGAACAGTAATGTTTTTTGTAATATTGGTAACATTACTTTCATGTTTCTTCTCACACTGGACTGTATAATTCCCGGGTTCCTTAAAAGCATGTGAAGGATTGGGCTGGGTTACCCTTGGTGTTCCGTCTCCAAAATTCCACTTATAAGTAAAAGGAGAAGAACTGTCCGGAGGATTAACGGTAAAGTTTACACTATCGCCAACATATATTTGTCCCGGATTAAACTCAATCTTATCTCCTGCTGAAGAAAGGAGAAGCCCGGCTGTAATAAAAAGTGAAATTAAAAATGTTTTTGGTTTCATTGTATAAAACTCCTTAGGTTATATATAAAACTTTTTTGATCATATCTCAATTTTCCTTTTTAAATTCCAAAATTATACAAAACAAAATTTGCCCAGAGCAGAGGATTTCTGCAGGATATCCTGACCCCATTTTTCAGTGTTAGAATTTTTTCCATAAAATTTAATTTTACCATTCTTAAAGTTTTTGTTAAATTTCCTGCATTGATTTTTGATCTTTTCAGTCTTCGGTAGAATTCCTGCATTATTCTTGAATTAAATTGATCCACCGGCCACAAAGAGGATATCATTGATGAAGAACCGGCTTTATAAAATGCTGAGGCCAGACCCTTCAGACTCTGCCCGCCGCCAAGTTCGCCCTCCGCACTGTCGCAGGCACTAACTACAACTAACGTGTTTTTTAGTTTCATCCCTGAAATATTGTATATATAAAAAAATGGATTACTTCCGCTTTCAGCTGAAAACAGAAGTGCTGAATATTCAGGCAGCTCTTTGTTCCTGATATAGTGTGTCGCAATATGAATGATATCAGATTTTTGAGAATATTTTTTAAAATTTTTTTCTGTAAAATCTTTTCCCGTTAGATATATTCCACTATCATTACCATAAATATTTCTGATCTTTTCAATCTCTGTTTTTGAAGTTGGAAGCGCTCCTAATTTATTATTCCTTCCTGTTACCGTATTGCCCGAATAAACAACTCTATTTACATCCGGTGATCCGAAAGCCGAAATACTGTACTTTTTATTTCCGGTTCTCCTTTTGTTTAAAAAATGAAAAAGGGAGAAAAAGTAGGATATTGAATATTTTTCAGTAAGGAAATCTGCATTCCTGTATTCTGAAAAAAAAATATTTTGATTTAAAGGATTAAGATTAAAACCGGTAACCAGTGCTTCAAACGGCAGCTTGAACAAAACAGCATCGGGGATTATATATATCCTCTTTTTATTTTTCTGAAATTCAAGTATGTCATGAAGGAGTTCCATATATATCTTATGTGATAATCTTATATCAAATCTGATTCTTAAAAGGTCCACTTTACCATCTGAATAATCTTCAAAAGGTTTCATTAGCAAATTAATATCTTTAAAAATTTGTTTAGCAGGAATTTTTAGTTTTTTATATCCGATTGATTTTTTATCCATAGATATCACAAAAATATTATCTTTTAAAACAACGAATTTTAAAATAACAGTATTGTTCTCCAGCCTGCTGCGTACACGGGATGAGTTCAGTTCTGAAAAGCGGAATTTCTTATATGCAACAGGTATTTCCCTGAAAATCTCATTGACTTCCATTTTCTCACTTTCAAGTTTACCCAGTTTTCTATCCCTTTCAAATGATCTGTTATTTTTTTCATCCTTGATCACCCTGATCTCTTTTTTGATCCTTGAAAGTTCAGTTGAAATAAAATTATATGATTTTTTCCCTGAATCTCTCCATTTGTAAATATATGTGTTTTTAATCTCACTTATATAGACAGCCTGCCTGAGAAATAATACCCTGTTCGTTGCATCAAACATTTTAAAAAAGAATCTTGCAATTTCAGAATAAATTTCCAGGATCTCCGTTTTGTACTTATAATGAATTTGATTTCCTACTCCGGCAAAATATCTGTCAAGGCCGAAAAGAGATTTTCTATAATATTTTAGTGCCAGTTTCATATTACCTCTTTTTTCTTCCAGGAGACCCTTTAGAAAATCAAGAAAATAGTAATGGTTGTAAAAAGGAGCAAAAATTTCATCCGCTTTTTTTAGATATTCTTCAAATTTCACAAGCCTGTTTTCATCCGCAATGAAGTTAAGGTAGTGATAAAGTCTGGGTAAAAGTCCAAGATAGTATTCTTCTTTAAAAGATATGTCAATTACATCTTTAAGAATCCCGACACCAATTTCAGTTTCACCTGATTTTAGCAAGAGTAAAGCCATCCTGTAGCTGGTATCATACATTTTATCAACAAGGCTGCGGGTGGAAATAATCCCTATGCTTAACTGATAATATTCAAGGGCTTTTTGAAATTCACCTCTTTCTGTTGCAACATCTCCATATAAATTGTAAACAGAAACCTGGAGATTATAATTTCTGTTTTCAACTGAATTAGTAAGTGCAAGGCCAAGATATTTTTCTGTAATTCCTTCCCTTCCCAAAATTCTGTATATTCGGGCTATTTCAAAATATATTTTTCCTCCCAAACCTCTATTTGCCTTTTCAAAATATTTTTTTGATATATAAAGAGAATTAAGTGAATTCATATAGTCTTCAATTTCCCCATACTCCTTCCCAAGTTCATAATAGAATTTTTCCAGTTTTAAGAAATTATTCCTTCTCTCTTCTACAGATATTTCTTTTTTGATTAATTTTATTTTTTTTATACTGTCATTTCTGCTATTGACAGGATTCCACGCTTTCGGATAAATTAACGAATTATTTAAAAAAAAGTAGAAGAATATTAGTGGCAGAGCAAAGAACCGGTTCATAAAGCATATTTTATTCTTATAAAATAATTTATGCAATTTAATTTGAATTCACTTTTTATTTGAATTAAAATTCTACTTTAAGGGGAAAATACCGGGGTATAAAAATTTAATGGGAAACAGTAAACTATTGATCAAAAAATTATCAGACAATGACCCTGAAGCTGAAAAAGAGATATATAAAAAATTTAATACAAGACTGTTCACCTATTTCAAATTCAGGATAAAAGGAGAAGACAATTATGAAGACCTTGTTCAGGAAGTTTTTGTCTCCTTCTTTGATGCAGTAAGGAAAAACAAGATTAAAGAGGATTTTTATATTGCCCCTTATATCTTTGGAATAGCAAAAAGACTAATTTATAACTACTTTTACAAAAAGAACAAAAAAGAGAATATTAAAAAAAAAGCTGAGGCCGAGAGCAAACATTTTTATGATTTTACTGAAGAGAAAAAAATTGATGAAGAAAATATACTGAAAACCGTAAACCGGTTAATTGAGGAATTGAAAGAAATCGACAAAATCATCCTGAAAAATTATTTCAATCTCGAAAAAAATCTGGATGAGATCTCCGAATTGACGGGTAAGTCAAAACATTATATAAGTGTCAGAAAAGAAAGAGCGCTAAAAAAATTAAAAAGTGAGATATATAATATAAAAGATTTATTTAATTAATGAGGAATGAAATGAAATGCAAAGAGTTTGAATCTCTGGTTGAAAGTTACATTGACGGAACAATTAGAGAAAAAGTCCGTGAAGATTTTGAAGCTCACTATTTTGAGTGCGAAAAATGCTTCGCTCTTTTAAAACTACATGAGAATCTAATAGAAAAAAAAGTGATGTTTCTCCCGGGCAAATCAAAAGCAAATACTTTCCTCCCCCGCTTTAAACCGGCTGCAGTATTTTCATCTGTACTGTTCGTTTTCCTGGTTTCATTCTACTTTGTCAATAACAGAAATCTACAGAAAAAATACGATTCAATTGCAATCTTTAAGCCTCCCGTATTTGTTAAAGCGGAAACAAGAAACAGTCATAATAATTACCTTTTTTTACAGGCACTTGAAAAATACAACAATAGATCATACAAAGAAGCTCTCAACCTGATTTCCGGATACGAAACTTCTTCATCCAAAGTGACATTTTTCAAGGGAATTCTTTTGCTTCTCAATAAAAAACCGGATGAAGCAATTGAAAATTTTGACAAAATTATCAAAAACATGGATCCTTCCTATTTTGATCAGGCTATATACTATAAATCTCTCTCTCTTCTAAAACTGAGAGAAAAAGAGCTTGCAATTAAAGAACTTAGCAGGCTGACTAACATGTTTTCTCCCCTGAAAGAAAGAGCAAAAATACTTATTAAAAAGATAGAAGATATCTAAACTTTCAGATATAATTAGTTTCATTTCACCAGATCCTGTTTAAATGATAGAATATTAATATGAGGAATATTTGAATAATAAATTTGACATAAAAATTGAATCGGAGACAGGAAAGCTTCAAGGTGTTGTCATACACACTCCAGGCAGTGAAGTAGAAAACATGACACCGGAAAATGCCGAGAGAGCACTGTACAGTGATATTCTTAATTTATCTGTTGCAAAACGTGAATATGACTTTTTTGAAAATATTCTTAAAAAAACAACAACTACTTTCCAGGTCACGGATCTTCTCGAAGATATCTTAAAGAATGAAAAAGTCAGGTCAGGCCTAATAAATAAAATCTGTGCAGCTGAAACAGATGAGATTAGAATTAAAAAAGATCTCCTTGATCTAACGTCCCGGGAACTCTGCAGGTTCATGATAGAAGGAGTCGTAATGAAGAAAGATAACCTGTCAAAATTTCTTAACAGGGAAAGGTATTCACTGAAACCACTCCACAACTTTTTCTTCACAAGGGATTCGGCCGCAGTTATATTGGACACTGTTCTCATAAATAAAATGAAAAACAGGATCAGGAGAAGAGAATCAATAATAATGGAATCAATTTTTGATTATCATCCACTCTTTAATACATCAACTATATCTACTTCGGCAGATGACTGCAAAAACACGGGGATCTCAATGGAAGGAGGAGATATTCAGGTAATAAACAAAAATACAATCCTGATAGGAATAGGATCAAGAACATCTGCTGCCGGAGTCGATTTTATCATCAATCATTTCAAAGCAACAAAGCAAAAAATTAATATTATTGTCCAGGAACTACCTTTAAAGCCGGAATCTTTCATCCATCTTGATATGGTATTCACAGTTCTAAGTAGTGAATATTGCATGGTTTATGAACCTGTTATTACAAAACCCAATAAATACCAGACTATCCATATATCCATAGAGAACGGTAGTGTAAATTTCATAAAAAATGAAAAAAACATACTTCAGGCCCTAAAAAAACTGGGAGTTTTCTTAAATCCTGTCCCATGCGGTGGAGATGGTGACCCCTGGATCCAGGAGAGAGAGCAGTGGCACAGCGGAACAAATTTTTTCGCTATAGACGACGGAGTTGTATTGGGTTACGCAAGAAATGTTCATACGATTGAGTCTTTAGCCGCAAACGGATTTGATATCCTCTCTGCAAATGAGTTTCTCAAAAATGACATTGAGTTTCCTATGGGTGAAAAAACTGTCATAACATTAGAGGGTTCCGAATTGCCGAGAGGAGGCGGTGGATGCCGTTGCATGACAATGCCCATAAAAAGGGATCCGCTGCATTAAATATCCAGATTTTGAATCCCCCGGGAAGTTATTATTTTATTTTTATAAGTTCCCGGAGAAGGATTTGCTTTTCCCGTCAAAATGCATCTGTCAAGATTTACCCGGTTTCCTACTTTACTCCCTTTCCACAATATTGAATTTTTGACTATTGCACCCGGTAAAATCCTAACGCCTTCCGACAATGAATTACCGCCCTTAATACCATAAAAACTGCAAAAATCACTATTTGCTTTGTAATAAAGTTCGGGAGTTCCAACTTCGAGCCATAACCCTTTGTATTCAACAACCCTGATATTTGCATTCACTCTTTTTAGAGTATCAAAAAAGTTGACCTCATTAAAATTTTTTAAAAGATCCGTCCTGAAAAGAGCGGCCCCTGCGTAAATGGTGGCTGACGTGCATTTTTCATTCATAATTCCGCAATACCTGTCTCCCGATATCTCAAGTGATGCATAGTCTTTTTTATTCTTTAAAACTGACAATATTCCATCTGCTCTACTCTTTTCCATTTTTTTTATCATTTCAGTCAGAGGTATCTCCAGATAGGTATCACCGTTAACAGCCAGAACCATTTCACTCCCGCAGTCTGCTATTTCTCTTAAAACACTGCTGCCGGACAGCTTTTCTTCATTAATCAACTCAAGGTCATAATCAGACACACTTTCCCGGATCTTCTCTCCCTTGTAGTGGAGATTGACAAATCCTTTCTTAATACCTTTTTCTCTCAACTGATCAAGCTGTCTTACAATTATTGATTTCCCTGCAAGCGGAAACAGAGGTTTTGGCAGATTTAGGGTTAAGGGCTGCGCCCTCTTTCCATACCCTCCTGCAAGAATAAAAAAACGAATCAATATTCCCTTTTTCTGATAAATTCAAGAAGGTTTATCAGTGATTTTGAATAAACTGATACAGGAAAACTCTCAATAAACTTCATACACCTGGAATAGTGATCATCTATCCTGACATTCATTTCATCTATAATCCCGGCTTTTTTAATTTCGTCAAAGAGTTCCTCGCTTTTCTCAATCGAAAACAGATCGGTTATTCCTTCCCCTTTCTTCTCAATCAGAATAATGTAAGGAAGAGTTATTTTACCTTCACGGAGATCGGTGAATCTCTCTTTCCCTGAGTTTGTTGAATAGATATCAAGAATATCATCACTCATTTGAAAAATGTTCCCAAAATTTATACCGAAATCATAAAAATTATCTAAATCTGAAGATTTGATTCCCGAAGAATGGGCAGCCATTTTTGTAACTCCTGCAAACAGTGATGATGTTTTTTTCTCAATTATCTCCAAATACGTCTTTTCATCCAAGTTGTAATTATAATTATTCTGAATCTCCAGAAGCTGCCCTTCAACCATTTCCTTTGTGGCCCTGATAAGCATTCCCATAAAAGCTTTGTCTTCTATTCTGTTCATATGCTCAATAGAGTTCACAAAAAGAAAATCCCCCCCTAATACTGAAATCAGATTGCCGAAATTGTTATTTAGGGTTTTTTCACCGCGTCTAAGTTCTGCATTATCCAAAATGTCATCATGTATCAGACTTGAAATATGAAAAAGTTCGACTGAAGCCGCTATCTCGGAAAGATTATCATCATTATCCCCCAGAAGACCTGCAAGAAGAAATAGAAGAGTCGATCTTACTTTTTTCCCTTTTTTTAATGGTATCAGGCCTGTTACATCATTGACAAGCGGGATCCTGCTGCCAATTACTTCACCTATTATTTTATCTGTTTTTTCCAGTAAAGAAGATACCGGAGACTGAATTTCTTTCAGCTTCATAAAGCTGATTTTATCATCGGCACTTTCTATTTGCAATCAGCAACGAATACCATGTTATAATTTTCTTGTGATAATTAACGATTCTATAAAATTTGATACATACGGCAAAAACGAAATTGTTAATATCACAAAAGATATTGAAAGAAAAATAGAGCTGTCCGGGATTTCAAAAGGATCTGTTTTAATATTTGTTCCGGGTGCAACAGGGGCTGTTTCAACTGTTGAATATGAACCGGGCCTCTTACATGATATCCCTGAATTTTACAATACAATTATTCCTGAAAACAGGAATTATCAACATAATGAGAGATGGCAGGACGGAAACGGACACTCTCATATCAGAGCTACTTTAACCGGCCCGTCATTAATAATACCTATTAATAATATGAGGATGATCCTGGGAACATGGCAGCAGGTTGTCTTCATGGAATTTGATAACAAGCCGCATAAAAGAAAAATTATTATACAAATTTCAGGAGAGTAGTCTTTTTTCTTGACAATAACTAATCTTTTCCATATATTTAAATCTTAAAAAAGGAGAATCTGATGAACGAAATCACGCATGAAAAAACAAAAGAAGTAATCCGAATATTTGAAGAGATCGATAAAATTCCCAGATGTTCAAAAAACGAGGAAAAAATCGCAGAATGGCTCTGCGAATGGGCAGACAAAAATAGTTTCAAATATAAGACGGACAGCGTAAACAATCTTGCGATTACTATCCCTCCTTCACCGGGTTATGAAAATTCACCCACCGCTATAATCCAGGGTCATATGGATATGGTTTGCGAGAAGACTCCTGATTCCGATCATGATTTTGAAAAAGATCCGATAAAATTTGTATTTGAAGGGGATTGGCTGACAGCAGACAGGACTACTCTTGGTGCTGATAACGGAATTGCTATCGCAATGGCACTGGCAATTGCAGAAGATAAATCCCTGGAACATCCCAAACTGGAACTGCTTTTCACAGTTGACGAAGAAACCGGACTTACAGGGGCAAATGCACTGGAACCCGGCTTTATTGAGGGAAAGATATTGATAAATGTTGACTCTGAAGATGAGGGTGTATTTACCGTAGGATGTGCCGGAGGGATAAATACGGATTCGGAACTTCCACTCGAATTTGAGAGTGTTCCTGCAAATTTCAGTCAGTTTAAGTTAGAGGCAGGAGGAATGAAAGGCGGTCATTCGGGAATTGACATTCAACTTGAGAAAGCTAATTCAATTAAAGTACTTGCAAGAGTTCTGAATCACCTCAATTCGGAAAAGATTAATTTCAGACTTGCATCCCTAAAGGGTGGCAGTGCTCATAATGCAATCCCTCGTGATTCAGAAGCGGTAATCTTTGCTTCTGCAGATGATAAATTGAAAATTCAGGAGTCTGTAAAAACAGCTGAAGATATAATCAGATTCGAATTTAAGAATACTGATCCCGATCTCTTTGTAACAATAAAAGAGGACAGTAGCAATAGCTTTGACAAAGTAATAACTTCAGAGTCCACATCAAAAATCACTGATTTTATTTTTGCATTACCGCATGGTGTCTTTGCAATGTCAACTGAAATTAAAGATCTTGTTGAAACCTCAAACAATCTGGCAAATATAAAAACTGAAGGCGGCATGCTTAAGATCCTGACAAGCCAAAGGAGTTCACTTGTTTCAAGACTGGATTGTTTGACACAGGGAATAGAGTCTGTAGCCAGACTTTCAGGAGGGTCTGCGGTAAGCGGAGACGGATATCCTCCCTGGCAGCCGAATATGGATTCTAAACTTCTTGCCAAAAGTACGGAGTTATATGAAAGAATGTTCAATAAAAAACCGGTTGTTGAAGTTATTCACGCTGGTTTAGAGTGTGGAATCATTGGAGACAAATATCCGGGAATGGATATGATATCAATAGGACCGACTCTAAAATTTCCTCACAGTCCAGATGAAAAGGTCCAGATAAGTACTATTGGAATGATATGGGATTTTATTGTCCGGCTTTTAAAAGAACTGAAAAGTTAATCAGTTCACCCTGTCGCGCTGCTTCTGGATATTCTGAGCAAATTTTCTGATTACAGGACTAGCATTCCTATTTATTGAGAGGAGTTTCAGGTCCCTCTGGTGGAGCTTTTTCACAAGGGTCATTGCTTCCCTGACAGGAGTTTTAGGATTATTTACTAATCCGAGAACAATAGTATATTTTTTTGTCCAATCTTTACTTCGTGCAATTTTTTCAATAATACTCTTATCAATGCTTTTAATATTTAAAAAAATTATGACTTCCTCTTCTGTGATCTTTGGACTTTCAATGACAGATTTAACTACCAGATTGTTAGGGTCACGCATCAGAATCATTCGCTCGGTCTTTGTTCCCTCGAGAGCAAGTTTAACCTTTTGGGGAAGCTTTAGACTGTTAATTTTTTGAATTGCCGTCAGTGTCTTGATCTCAAAATCCTCTGCATCAAAGAACTCATCTTCTTCATCATCGGTCTTATCTTTCCGGTTCTCGAGTTTTTCAACAATTGCCCTGACCTCTTTAAGCACTTCTTCTTCAGAAAATGTATTTATTTCATCATCTTCAAGATAAAAATCTTTCAGTTGTTTGATCTTACCGGAAACAAAATTATTTAAATTCTCATTCTCTTCAATAATATCCAGTATCTCCGGATATGCGATCATTTTTATCTGGTTTTGGACCAGAAGCTCAAGCATTTCCGCCTTTCCCTTTTCTGCAATTTTCTCCAATATCTCTTTTGAAAGTATTTGATTATTTATTGCACTATGGATTATATCAATATCATTTTTGGCAAGAGCTTCTTCTACAATGAATTGAAAAACATCGCTGTTGCCTTCCCTGCGGGAAATATAATCTGATTTTATTCTTTTTGGAATTCCGGAGGCGGAAGCATGGGCATTAATCCTGTGACCATCAAGTTTTATCAGTGAGACGTATGCTTCGAGATATTCATCTTCTCTGAAAGGCAGATTCCTCTCGTACAGCAGTTCCAGCAGGTCGGTTCCCGCATTGCCGTTAAGTATCTTTTCAAGTAAAGGATTTTGCGGTCTGATATTTTTTTTCATTATTTATACCTTTCAAGTGTTGCAGGATTCAGTAAAATTTTAACAAAACCGCCTTTATTTTTGAAATTCTCAATTTTCTCTCCGTTTACAGTTAATGTTAAAGCTGATGGGTTGCCAATATCAAGGATAATATTATACCCCCGGATCTCAAACCGGTCTCCTCCCAAAAAAATTTTCTCTGCAGCTACAACATTTCCCCTTCTTATTCTTGCCCAGCAGTTATTCGAAAATGTCATTTTTACATTTACCGGATAAAAATTATAATCCAGAATGTCCTCCGGACTGGAATCCAGGAATGTTGCAGGTATTGCTTCCGGTTTTATAACTTTAATCCCAAGAATTTTTTTAACACTCTCATCATTAAAATATAATAGAAGCATAAAAAGAAGAAAGATCAGAACCGCAAATAATTTTATAAATAAATTTCTATTTTTAAATTTTGAATATCTTACTCCGGGAAAATATATTCCCGTGGAGAAATTCTCCTTTCTTATAAAATCAAGTTCGTCTTCAAAGTCTGAAATGAATTGATTTTCATCATCACCGATAGTCCTAAGATAATCCTTTAAAAAATTAATATAATAAAAGTATCCTTTGAAAAAAGAATAATCATCAGCTTCCAACGCTTTCACAATCCTCGGGTTAAGCCACCTTTTCTGGAAGCTGTAATCCTCCTTAATATTGCAATCTTCTCTTCTTACTTTCAGATACTCCCCGATACTTCTCATTTAGGTCTATTTTAAACTAATTCCATTTTTTTTCAACAGAAAAACAGATATTTACATAAAAAAAAAGTCTAACACTCAATTTGACACAAAAATCTTATTTTGTTACTATCAATCTTCATTTTAGTGGAGGAATTATGATCAAAGGAAAATACCTGTTTACCTCAGAATCCGTTACCGAGGGCCATCCGGACAAAGTATGCGACCAGATATCAGATGCAATTCTGGATGCATGCATTGAGCAGGATCCGGATTCAAGAGTTGCAGTTGAATGTCTTATCAAGACAGGTGCAGTAGTTATTGCAGGTGAACTAACCACAAGAGGTTATGTAAATATCCCAAATATAGTAAGAGGAAAATTAAAAGAAATAGGATATACAAAGAGTGATTATGGCTTCGATGCAGATACATGTGCGGTATTTGTACATCTCGAAAACCAGTCACCCGATATCAACCAGGGAGTAAGCAAGGGCAACGGTATCTATAATGAACAGGGAGCTGGAGACCAGGGAATGATGTTTGGATATGCAACAAATGAAACGGAATCATATCTGCCTCTCCCGATACATATGGCTCATCAGCTCACAATGAAACTCGCAGAGGTTCGGAAAAATGGTACTATCCCCTATCTGGGACCTGATGGAAAATCTCAGGTAACGGTTGAGTATTCGGACGGAATCCCCGGAAAAATAACAGCAGTTGTCGTTTCTAACCAGCACCTTGCCGGACATTCACACAGTGAAATAAAAGAGGATATTATTGCCAAAGTCATTGAACCTGTTTTGGGTGACCGGATTGGGGAGGATACTTCCTTCTATGTGAATCCCACCGGACAGTTTGTTCTGGGTGGACCCAAAGCTGATGCGGGATTGACTGGCAGAAAAATTATAGTGGACACATATGGTGGAATGGGCAGGCATGGCGGAGGAGCATTCTCCGGAAAGGACCCTTCAAAGGTTGACAGATCTGCCGCTTACATTGCGAGATATATTGCAAAAAATCTTGTTGCTTCAGGTATAACCTCACGCTGTGAAGTACAACTGGCATATGCAATCGGAGTTGCTGAACCCGTATCGGTAATGGTAAATACGTTTGGAACAGGGAAAATTCCAGAGAGCGAAATTGTAAAAATAGTCAGGAAAGTTTTCCCTTTGAAGCCGGCAGATATAATAAGAGAGCTTGACCTGAAAAAACCGATATTCGGCAAAACAGCTTCGTACGGCCATTTTGGAAGAGAAGGATTTTCGTGGGAAAAATTAGACAGGGTTGATCTCATAAAAAAACATTTAAAAGGATAACCAGATCACGATATGGATTTGCAAAAGATCCTTGTTGTCGACGATGAAGAAGATATCAGAAGTCTGCTGGGTGAATTTCTGAATTCAAACGGCTACTCTGCAATTACTGCAAAGAATGCAGGTGAGGCTCTGGATATTTATAAGAAGGAAGAAGATATTCGGCTTGTAATGTCAGATATCAGAATGCCCGGAAAAACGGGGCTTGAACTCCTCTCTGAAATAAAAAAAATAGACGAAGACGCAATTTTCATAATGATCTCAGCTGTTAAAGATATAGAATCGGCAATTTCTGCAATGTCAAAAGGTGCATATGATTATGTTTCAAAGCCCTTTAAACTGGCACAAGTCAAACTGGTTGTAGAGAAGGGACTTGATAAACGGAGATTGATCCTTGAAAACAGAGAATATCAAAAAAGTCTTGAATTAAAAGTTCGCGAAAGAACTGCTGAACTTCAGGTTGCGCTTGAGAGACTTGACAACACTTATACGAATACTCTGCGGGCACTTGTTACTGCTCTTGATATGAGAGATGAAGAGACCCAGGGTCATTCAATGCGAGTTTTAAAATACTCCATGATAATCGCGAATCTCATGGAACTGCATGATGAAAAAGAGTTAAAAACACTGGAATACGGAGCATTACTCCACGATATCGGAAAAATCGGGATACCGGACTCAATTCTAAGAAAACCATCTGCTCTTAATAAGAAAGAGTGGAATATTATGAAAACACATCCTTTTATAGGGTTTAAAATTCTTAAAGATATTGGATTTCTAAAAAAAGCATCTGCAATAGTTCTTCATCATCATGAAAATTTTAATGGTACAGGTTACCCTGACGGATTGAAGGGAAAAGAGATTCCGATCGGAGCCCGAATATTTGCAGTCGCTGATGCAATTGATGCAATGACTTCAAAGAGATTATATAAAGATAAAATCTCTTTTAAAAAAGCAAGTGAAGAGCTGAAAACATTTTCGGGGATAAGATTCGATCCTGAAGTGATAGATGCATTCTTCAAAAAAAGTATCGCTGAATGGGAAGAGATCAGCATCACAATCCGTTTGGAATTTAAAAAAATTGAAGAATTGGGTTTTTAAATAATCAGTTCAAATACAAGTGCCGCTTCAGATGGGTTTCTGTAATATGATTGTCTCTTTGAGATTTTTGAAAATCCAAACTGACGATAAAACTCAATTGCCTCTGAATTTGATTCTCTCACCTCCAGAAAAATCTTTTTTTTATTTTTTTTTTCAGCATGCTTGAAAATAAAATCCATGAGTGAAGAGCCGATACCCGTTCTTCTCATCTTTTCACTTACTACAATATTGTTAATCTCCAAAAAATCAGCATATTCCCTGAAGATTAGATATCCAAAAATTTTGTCGCTGTGGGAATTTCTTGAAATTAAAAATACCGAGTTTTCAGAACTGAGTTCATCCTGAAAAAACTTTCTGTTCCAGGGAGAAGGAGAAGAAGATATTTCTATTTTTAGAATTTCATCAATATCATTTTGAGATGCAGTCTCGATAAAATAATTAACTTTTCTTCTTTTCCGCATCAGGACGTCTCAAATACATGGGTGTAACCATTCTCATTCCCTTAAAAAAACTGCTGCGTTTATATCTTATTAATGCTATTTTTGCCAATGCCTCTGACAGATAGGGAGATTCTTCCCGAATTTCTGAATTTTTCAAATCCGAACTCAATTGATCTTTATGGATATTCGTTCCGCTGCCGGTAAAAACAACTCTTTCTTCCGCTTTATAAAGGGTTTTAATCTGCTCAATTCCGGTTAACACAGGAACAGTTTTTTGGCGAAGTTGACCGTCTGCTGAATCGGAGGTATATGACGCTGTATACACTGAATTCCTATGTGCATCAATTAGAGAAGCAATTGTTCCCTTCTCATTGCTGATTTTAAATGCAGCACATTCAAGTGAACTGACCGGAACTACAGGCGGCTTTTTCCCAAACAGTATGCCTTTCATTGATGCCATTCCAACCCTGATTCCGGTAAAAATTCCGGGACCGGTACATATCCCAAAAATATCAACATCATCCGGAGTAATCCCTGAATCCGAAAACAACTTTCTGATTTCCGGGATCAGGATAGAAGATAGGATACGACCCGGTTCAAACTTCAATTGCGACTGAATTTTTTCATTATTAATCAGTGTCATTGAACAAAATCGGGAAGATGTATCAAGTGAAAAAACCAGACTCAAATCGATTTCTCCAAAATGACACGTGTTCCGGGAGAACAGTTTTCAAATTTCACACTATCCATATAATTCTTCATTAAAAGAATCCCGCGGCCGCTATAAGCCAGCAGGCTTTTTTCATCATCTTTTTTCTCCATGTTATCTACACTAAATTTATCCTCATTCTCATCAGTAACTTCAATCCTTAGATATCTCTTTTCCCAATGGAAGAGGAGGTATACTCTTTTATCAATTCTTGAATTGTTTCCATGAATGATTGCATTGTTGACAGCTTCTCTAAGAGATATTTCGATCTCAAATGAATCATTCTCCTCAATATTCAATATATTTTTCAGAAAATTGAGAACAATTACCGAAAACTCGGTAAATTTTAGATTGCTGTTAAATTCCATTAAAATTCGATTTGCCACAGGCATGAAAAAATTATATCAAAGGGTGTTTCAAATATCTACCCGGATTAAATACATCTTTCTGACTATAGATAAACTTGACAATATTTTCCCTGCACATAAAATTAAGGTAACATTTTTGACAGGAGGATAAATGGCTCAGAAAAAAAAAGCGTCAAAATCTGACAGTGACAGCTGTTTTGTCATTTTCAGACTTGTTGTAAAATTTCTCGATTCTATGAGAAAAGTTTTAAGCATCAAATTGTATGGTTTTTTAAAAAAATGGCTCTTAAAATTCGGTAACTGCGGATTTTATTTTGCATCCGGTCTCGCACTTCTTGTAGGTATAATAGGTGCTATCAGGCTGGAATCTTTCAACGTGTTTGCTACATCCTTAGCATATGCAGTGGGATTTTTTATACTTCAATTTGTTGCAGTAAAATTTGTCAATGCCGGTGATAAGCTTATAGAGAATAACAAAACAGGGCTTGCATCTTCAGCTTTTACCGATAGTATTGCTCTTTTGAGCATGATTGGCGGGGCAATATTTTTTCTATATTACACTTATATTGCAATAAAACTCGGTATACTGGCTCCTTTTGTTCAGGGACTTGCAGTATTCATCTTTCTGGAATTAGTTGCACTACTCTCACTGAACCCGAAATCAATTACTGTCGAGATTGGAGAAGAAACTTCGGCCGGTCAGGAAGCAATCGGGATACTAACATATTTTCTCAAAATCTTAATGAAGATGATCCCGATATTATTCGGATTAGGAATCATAATCGGAACTGTATTAATGCTGATCCATTCTATCGGATTATTCAAAGAAGGATTTGGCAGATCATTAGCCTGGATAAGAGCTCAGGCTGATATGGAAACGGTAGCATCCGCGGCACTGGCACCACTTGCAGGGTACATTATTTTTGTTTTTATGTTCCTTTTTATCGATGTGATCAGGGCCATACTCTCTATACCCAAAAAATTGGATAAATTAGCCAAATAGCTATTATTTGGCTAAGTATAAAAGTGCCTTTGGGACCAGGTCCTGAAGGCACTTTATTTTTTACTAACGAACCGAGGAGATATAAATGAGTGGAAAAGCCTTTATAACAGTTCTAATCACCTGCCTGTTCATTCTGATTATTCCTGCTCTTGCTGACACTGGAGACAGACAGAATATTACTTTTTTTCATACCAATGATATGCACGGTAAAATTAAAACAATGGGAAAGATCTTTGCTATTGTAAATAACGAGAGAAAGATAAACAAAAATGTTTACCTGATCAATTCAGGTGATAATTTTTCAGGTAATCCCGCTGTAGATCAGTTTAATCCGAAGGGAGAACCAATGCTGATCCTGATGAACAGGGTAAAATTTGATCTGGTTGCATTGGGGAATCATGATTTTGATTACGGTCAGAAAATATTAAAAAGATTTATTTTAAGGGCAAATTTTCCCATCCTCTGTTCCAATATGAAACCACAACTTTCCTTAAATTTCCCAAGGCCATATCCATATTATATTTACAGAACAGGCAATGGTACGGAAGTAGTCTTTCTGGGAGTAATCCAGATCGATCAAAACACCGGAATTCCAAGTACCCTGCCAAAAAAAGTAGAGGGCATAAAATTTTTCAATGGATTGGACTTTATTAAAAAGTATCTCTATTTAAAAAGAGAAAATAATATTTTTGTAGTTGTAAGTCATCTCGGTATTGAGGATGATAATAAAATTGCAAATGAGGTAAAAGGGATAGATCTGATTATCGGGGGTCATTCACATACAAAAATCACAAATCCTAAAGAGGTAAACGGAACACTTATCGTTCAGGCTGGTTCGAATGCAAGATATCTGGGAAGAGTTGATCTAACCCTTGAGAATGGAAAGATAATCTCAAAAAAGGGAAGACTCATAACTCTCTCCAAAATACAAATAGAAGATTTAAAAACAAAAGAACTTGCTGAAAAATTTAATAATAATCCGGTTTTAAAAAGA
>CAZNLS010000042.1:0-20785 GCA_964573895.1 uncultured Clostridia bacterium | reverse complement strand
GAAGCATAGTAATAATACTTTAAAGTCTGAGGCTGATACTCCGCAATCAACTTATTCCCCTCGCATATAACAAAATCTGTTAGTAAGTTCTTAAACTAATCATACTCTGCGAATAAAAAACTTTCAATCTGAAGATTCAAAAATTTCCTGATACTGACTCAGGAGTCTTTCAAATCATTATTTTCCCAGTGAAGAATAGTTTAGTTAATTTCTCCAAAAGTAAAATAATTTCCCAAGTTTATATCCCAGATTCGTACCCCAACTGACTGGAATATTCAGTTTACTCCTAATCAATTCATCACGTTCTTCTTTCTTCAAATCGAAGTCATAATGTTTATTTAGATCATCTGTATATTTAAAGTACAATCTAAAATTCTCTTCTTTACCGAAAACTATATTAATTAAATCAAAAAAGATATCCACTCCTGTGAAAGTGTCCTGTTTTATATCCAATCCTATTACATCCTTATTACTTTTATTCCTAGTTTCTTTCCAAACTGCATTGTGGAATTGATTGTCTTTTAAGTATTTATTGATTCTTTTTTCAATAGTATTGGAATATAAAGGTATATAGATAATTAATCCGATTTCATTCCTGAAATTGTATTTTCTAACGATTAATTTTTTATCATGATTCAATTCGGATTCAAAAAATAATCTTCCATCCCCCTTACCTCTAATTGCATATCCCCTGTATAGTAAAATCCTGAAAAAAATGTCTAAGTCATTTCTGTTATCTATTGATACATTTTTGAAAATAACCGGAATATCTCCTAAATAATCGAAAAACCGTATACAAAGATACAAAATAATTAAAGTAACAACCATATTATAAATACTATTCATTCTTCTTTATTTAAATAAGGGCTTCTCACCTCTTATTTTATATAAGATCCACTCCAATTTAGTTAATGGGATATTGATATTAAGTCCTGATTTAGGTTTCTTTAATGTAATATAATTGACAACCTTTGAGGAAGGCTTACTAACATTATTTTGAAAATAGATTTCAAATACCAGCTCAGATTCATATATTTCTTTCCATACATATTTTAAAATATCTTTGAAATTCTCCAAACTAAATTTTATGTCAATAAAATAATGAATTTCTTTAAATATTCCACCTTCTTTTTTAAAATATTGTAATCCCATTGATTTAATTTGTTCAATGAAATTTTTTTCCTTTCCTAATAAATTTGATACTGTTACACCAAAATAGAGCCCCTCCACACCTTTTTCATTATACTTTATTAATCCAACTACATTTCCGGTATGTGGTTCAATTACACTCATAGTTGCATTTTGAATTAAAGAATCATTTGCAATCCCCCTATATTTGATAGTATTGAATAATCTGCCAATAGATTTAATATTAACATTTGAATACGGTAGAGGTGAATTAATGATTTTAATTATTAATACAATTAAACCAAACAATATTAGAGCCAAAATTTTCATTTTATTATATATTAACTCCTGTTTTTTTTATAAATTTTATTTTTTATAAATGAGTCAATTAATACAAAGAAAAATATTATTGATAATACAATTAATAAAAACGAATTAGTAAAAAAATTCTTTTTATATAGATTAGTTAAATGAAGATTCAATATATTTAGAAATGAAACTGATAAAATTAGTATTGTAAGCAAGAAATATGAACCATAATTAAGTAACTTTCTTTTTCTTTTGAAGCCAATTCTTTTTTTACTAGATTTGGTTCTATTTACATTTTTATATATTCTAAACCAGGAAATAAATCCAACCAAATTTATAAGTGTAATTATTATTTGTTCTTTCCAGAAGAATGGATCGTTTCTGTCAATTGCCAATAATTGGTATCTCAATAAAGATTTTCCAAAAATTATAAGATAAAAGCTAAATAGAAAAACTTGTATAAAGAAAAATAAATTCCATTTTTTTGAATTTAATATCTTTGATTTATTTTGTATGGAATTATTAAATAATATCAATATAAATGCAAAAAGAACAAGAAGAACGCTCATAAATAGAATTGAGAGTATTTGTTGATTATGCCAAAGGGCATAATCAATTTCAACGAACTCCATTTTCATTTCAATCAACTTATTCCCCTCGCATATAACAAAATCTGTTAGTAAGTTCTTAAACTAATCATACTCTGCGAACAAAAAACTTTCAATCTGAAGATTCGAAAAAAATGATACTGTCAAGAAGTCATGCACCGTTACCATTTATATAATCATTGGGATTTTTCTTCTCCGATTGAAAATGATTTTATGATTCAATATAATAACTTTGTGACAAAGAGGATGGGAATATTTTCACTAATTATTGTGAATTTGTTCTGCTTAAATCTTATGCCGGAAAATAAAACCTCATCTTTAGACCGGATTTATAAAAAACTCCCGCATAATCTGTCCGTCTGGAAAAAATCTGAACAGGCAAAATACTATTCTCAGAAAAATCTTTCAGAATACATTGACGGTAATGCCGAACTGTTTATCTCATATAATTTTAAAAATCTCTTAACATTGTCATACAAAAATGAGAAAGAGAATGAAATAACCGTAGATATATTCGACATGGGCAATAGTAGAAATGCATATGGTGTTTTTTCGAACGGCAGGGAAAAAGAGGATGGATTTATTTCTGCCGAAATCGGATCGGAATACGGAGGAGGATTGCTCACTTTCTGGAAAGGGAGATATTATGTATCCATTCTTGCATATCCTGAAACGAAGGAGACAAAGAAAACTATAAGGGAAATCGCAAAAAATTTAGTTGATAATATGAAAGGAGAGAATATCAAACCGGAACTGGTAAGATCATTACCAAAAAAAAATCTGGCTCCATACAGTATAAAATATTTTTATCACTATGTATGGCTTAACAGTTATTACTTCGTATCGAATGAGAATATCCTTAATATGGGAGATAAAACGAGTGCAGTTCTTGCACGGTATTATCCCGAAGGCAGGGGGAAACAGGCAGTTATACTACTACTTGTAAAATACCAAAAAAACAATGATGCTCTTGAAGCCGAAAAAAAATTTAGAAATTTTGTAAAAAACTCAATGGTAAATAAAGAAAAGATTCAGAAACTGAGGGCAGTAATATTATGTAAATCCAATCTTTTAGGAATTGTTTTTAATGCCCGTGATAAAAAACAGGCAGATGAAATACTTACCGGGATCAGGTGAAAAGATCAGGGGGAAATATGAGCAATATTAAATCAAAAAAAATTACGAGAAGAAAATTTATTAACAAGACATCGATTGCAATTGCGGGAAGTTCACTTATTTCGGCTTTCCCGGAATTTTTAGTCTCAAAGCCTAAAACTGATGATTCATCAGATGTTGTACTTATCAGAGACAAAGCAGTCCTTGACGAAAATGGCAGGCCGCGTCAGGAAGTTGTTCTTGATATGCTTGATAAAGCTGTCTCAAGACTGACGGGGAAATATGATCCAATTAAAGGCTGGAAAACAATAATTAGGCCGGATGACGTAGTTGGAATTAAAACAAATGTCTGGAAATTTATCAACACTACGTCAGCAGTAGAGCAGGCATTGAAAAAAAGAGTTTTGGATTCAGGAGTGGGGGAGAAAAACATTTCCATATCGGACAGGGGAGTTTTGAGGGACCCTGTTTTTAAAAAAGCTACAGCTTTAATAAATGCAAGACCGATGAGAACCCACCACTGGGCCGGGTTAGGCACTTTACTTAAAAACTATATCATGTTTGTTCCCCAGCCCTCCCTCTATCACGGTGATTCCTGTGCTGATCTCGGCAAATTGTGGAAGCTCCCTGCAGTCAAAGGGAAAACAAGATTAAATGTCCTGGTGATGTTAACTCCACAGTTTCATAATATCGGTCCGCACGGATTCAACCCGAAATATGTATGGAAGTATTACGGTCTGATTGTCGGATTCGACCCCGTTTCGATAGACTATACGGGGATGCAGATAATCAAAGCCCGGAGAAAAATATACTTCGGTGAGGACCGTCCCTTAAATCCGCCGGCAAAGCATATTGAACTGGCTGATTCCAGGCACCATATCGGGCACTCAAATCCGGGGAAAATAAATCTTATGAAAATGGGCTTCAAAGAAAATATTCTGATCTGATCTTTATTTGAGGAGTTCAAATCCTGTAGAAAATCCGTCCGTGAACTGCTTTTAACCTGCTTATAATCTCCATAGATAAGATGCCTTAAAGAAAAAGCTTCTTTTTGTCATGAGATAGTCTTCGGATGGAAAATATTCATGGTCCTCATTACTCCACCTGATTTTTTCATATATCGAACCGTATCCGAAATAGATCACTGTCCCCGGGATGTATGTGAAGGATGCCAGGAGATCGGCATTGATCTTTTTCCAGTACTTATTGTATTCAAAAATAGCTCTGAAGAACAAATATCTATTTACCTGAAATGTGGTGCGGCTGCGCCATATAGTGTAATCGTACACTTTTTCCCCATTACTTGATCGATAGAAATCGGTATAGGTTAATCCAAGTGAAGAACTTAGTTTCTCATAAGGCTGATAGAGGAGGAAGAGACCAGCAGTGTTCCCCCTGCCCTGGAATGGAGCCTCCTCGTCATAATAGATGCGATTGGAGTGGCGGTAACCTCCTGACAAGTAAAGCTGCTTAAAGATCTGAGTCTGTCCGCGGACCCTCCAGCCGCTCAGGCTAAACCGTTCGTCTGTAAAAACCTCATTCCCGAGGACCCAGTCGAATCGTACCTGGGACTGTCGGGGCATATTAAGACGCAGAACCAGGTGATTGTAAGATTCGAAGAGGTTGCTTGGTTTATCCAACAGCTGGTAGCCCCACCAGAATGCTTCGATTTTCTGAAAAAACCCGGACTTGGGATACCAGTAATGCATGACTAACACAGGAATCATTGTAATGCCGGTACGGGTTACATATCCTGTATCTAACCGGAAATTCTGACTCAGATCAAACAGACCGAGGTCGATATACCATTTTCGATTACTGAAGTTGTAACGCAGGCCCAGATAGTGGCCCTGATCTTTACTGCTGTCATTCTCCGTACTGCTTAAGGAGGCCAGTGCACAATATTCCAGAAAGCTGGTATTGTTCAGCCGAAGGCGGCCGTCAATACCGCCCACACTGTTACTGTCTCCTGAAAAACTGCGGTTGGTGAAAAAAGCGCCTAAGTAATTGTCCCGGTTCATCTGCCGTTTGTATCTTAGAATGGAAAATGTTGCATTTTTACCCGCCAGGGAGGTATCTCCCTCTTCTTCGGCAATATGTCCCGGAAATTCGTCAAGAGCAAAGATTCCTGAAATAAGATTGGATCGACCCAACCTTCCAGTCAGTTTAAGACCCAGAATCGGGTCAACTATGGTACGGGTGTAAATAATTGCTCCTACCGTGTTCTGCTCCATAGCCGTTGCGAAACTGAAGTTCTCCATACCCTCGAGAAAGAAAGGGCGCTTTTCGGGATAATATATCGAATAACGCAGGTTAACGTCTATCTGCCCGGCATCAGCCTCCACCTGACTGAAATCAGGATTATATGCGGCGTCGAGAGTCATATTGGAAGTGAGCCCCAACTTTCCGGTCAGGCTGAACTCTTTGTTTGCCCCTGTTGAATTCAAAGCTCCTTCACTATGAATACTGCTCTGCCCGTACGTAACAGCCGGGATAAACTCTATCGGCCTTTCAAACTTAATATCGGTTAATTCGATCATCTGGGATTGGGACATAATGTTTCCTCCCTTCGGGTCCAACTCCGGGAAGCTGGTTTGCTCGGATTTACGGCCAATGTACCGGGATGCCAGCAGTCTCATAGTTATTTTTTTCTTATAGGGATAACGCAGGCTCTTAAACGGGATGGCCAATTCCGCAGTATATCCGGAATCAGTGATTCTTCCCTTGCTCTGCCATACAGTGTCGAAACTGGAATCCCCGTTACCGTCGGTATTTAACATCCCATCCTGCTGCACGCCAAGGGGATTTACCATAAATAAATAACCGCCCTGCCTGTCACCAAATGTATCCAGTATAACTCCTGTCCAGTCGTCCAGATCAATACCATCCCTTTTGGACATGGCTGCCTTGATTTTGGATGGGTCATTGTCCCGGCAGTCAAAAGCAAAGTAGATGGCTTTTCGGTCATAAGTCATCAGGATGATGGTTTTTTCAGAAGCAGGCTTACCGTAATCCGGTTTGAAAGTGATAAATTTATCAAAACGGGTTGCCTGTTGCCAGAGAGGTTCGTCCAGCTTACCGTCGATGACCGGCGGTGTTTCAGTCTTGTGAATGGATACGGGAATATCCCGAATATTTTTTTTAACTCCCGGCTTTGCAGCCGGCAGGGTTAGTACAAAGATTGTGCTAAAGAATATCATGGTAGTAAATAGTTGTATTTTCCTAAGGTTCATCTTTTTCCTCCGCATAAGACTTCTCCGGTCTAAAAAAAGAATAACGAAAGATATAAATCAAAAGTTCCCGAATTGGAGATTGTTCCGGATACAAAATATTTTTAAAGAACAAAGCACTAAAGGAAAATTGAAAAAGTTAAGCTTTGGGAAAAAAATTCCATAATATTTTGTACTAATCAATTAAGGAAAATATAAAATTTGTTTAAGCAACTCTTATATTGAAAAACACGTCTGATTAATGTAAAATAGTTTTTCTGGAGAAATAATGAAACTTAACAAATATCTGATTATAAGTGTTGCTTTACTTGCAGCTTTTACTATTCTGTTTTCCGGGTGTAAGAATTTCGGTCACCCTGAGTTCAAACTGTCGATCGAAATGAAAGAGGGGACCCAGGGAACTCCGGTCTCGGGAACTTACTCCTATGATGAATTTAGTAAAGTTGATTATAACTATACATCTTCCGACGAAAATATCCAGATAGAAGTGCTCGTCAATGGAAATAAAAAGTCACTTTCGGGAACCTTTACCATATATAATAATTTAACTGTGATAGTGCAGAGAATTGATATCAGGGATACATGGACATTTTCTTATATCAAAGCAGATGGCACAACAGATAATATGGATATTACTTTTTCGGGAGCAACCTTATTTTCCGGAACTTTTGAAGACAGCAGGGGATATACCGGGACATGGAAAGTAGAGAATAATGATCTGACAATAGTTTTTTCCGATTGGGAAGATTATGTTTTTACCGGTTTGATCTCTACAATGACAGGTGATTATATCGGTGGTGGAATTTCCGGGACATGGAGTGCTTCAAGAAAGATATGATCTAAGCTCTTCGCGGACAATGCGGAAGAAGATCGATTTCATCAGATTTTAAGATATCTCCGTCAAGGCATTCAGCCGGGTCGCAGCATGTATGGCAGACTCTCTTAAAAGAACGTACATTTTCCAGCCTGATCTTAGGTGAGAGGAAATGTTCTTTTTCCGGCTCTTCTCTAAGCAGATCCGTACTTAAATATTTTTTATTATCATCGGGGAAAACAGTAACAACAACAGCTTCGTCCCCTAAACTGTTCAAAACTTTCAAGGCGCCTAAAAAGTTTGCACCTGAAGAAATACCGACACCTAATCCGAGCTCTGCTGCAAGTTTTTGAGCCATTAAAATAGCATCTCCGTCATCCACACTGATTATCTCATCCATTGAACCGAGGTCCACGATAGGAGGAATAAATTCATCCGAGATCCCCTGAATTCTATGCGAACCGACTTTATGCCCGGTGGACATTGTCGGAGAATTTTCAGGCTCAAGTGGATGGATATTTATTTTCGGATTTTTCTCTTTAAGAAATTTCCCCGTTCCCATAATAGTTCCCCCCGTTCCCACTCCTGCTATAAAAGCATCCGGAGTCAGCGAATGAAATTTAAGCTGCCACCATATTTCGGGTCCTGTAGTTAAATAATGTGCCTCTATATTATCTTCGTTTGAAAACTGTCTCGGTAAAAAAGAGTTTTCGGATTCAGCCGCCAGTTTTTCCGCCTTTTCAATACTTCCCAGGAAACCACCGCCTTCACGACTGATGAGAATAATCTCCGAGCCAAGGCTTTTAATCAAATTTATTCTCTCTTCACTCATCCAGTCAGGCATGAAGATTGTAACGGGATGCCCGAGTGCCTTTGCAATGGATGCAAATGCAATACCGGTATTTCCACTTGTAGCTTCGATAACACGGTCTCCCGGTTTCAGATCTCCGCGTTCATAGGCGTTTTTAAGGATATGGAATGCCATCCGGTCCTTTATACTCCCTGTCATATTGAGATTTTCCGCTTTTGCATAAATAGTTTTTTTAATACCATTAAAAGAAAAATTGATCTTTAGAAGGGGAGTGTTTCCGATCAGACTTGAGAGCCATCCGATCTTATCTCTGTTATTATTATTCATACGGCCTCCATTGTTTAAATTATAACAATATTAGTTGAGTATAGTCAATTTCAGATACTTCCATTATTATACCTTCCTCTTGATTTATTGACAATACAGGCCACCTGTGATAACAAAATATATTACTGTTATACAAGGAGGATTAAAAATGGGATTCAAAACAATTGATTTTAATACCGAAGGAAAAATCGGAATATTAACAATAAACAGGCCGGATGCAATGAATGCACTGAACTCTCAGGTTTTTGATGAGATTAACGGACTCCTTGATGAGATCGGAATAAATTCTAATGTAAAAGGTCTGATCATAACCGGAAATGGGAAAGCCTTTGTTGCAGGAGCGGACATTGCCGAAATGAAAGACATGAACGGAAGTGAGGCTGAAGAGTTTTCTAAGAAGGGGCAGCGAACCTTCGACAGGATCGAGAATCTTAATATGCCGGTTATTGCTGCTGTCAACGGATTTGCACTTGGAGGAGGCTGTGAACTTTCATTAGCCTGCGATGTTAGAATTGCGGGAACCCGGGCCAAATTCAGTCAGCCCGAAGTTAATCTAGGACTAATTCCGGGATTTGCGGGGACACAAAGATTACCACGACTTGTCGGACTTGGGAATGCACTTCTGCTTCTTATGAGTGCGGAGATGATTGGGGCAGATGAAGCATTGAGAATAGGACTTGTACAGAGAGTTGTTGAGCAGGAGGAACTGATCCCTGATGTTAAGAAACAGATGGAATTAATTCTATCCAAAGGGCCCAAAGCGGTAAGTATCATCAAGCGTGTTGCCAGAAAAGGGTTTGAAACTTCATTTAAAGAGGGTAGTGATTTAGAAGCTGCAGAGTTTGGTTCACTCTTTGGAAATGAGGGAACGGAAGGGATGAAAGCATTTCTCGAAAAACGTAAACCCGAATGGGAGGAAAAATAGATGAATTATAGAGACAGACTTTCGAATGTTACGGTTTTAGGTGCCGCAGGAAAGATGGGGAGTGGAATTCTCCTTTTAACTGCTGTTGAAATGGCGGATCTGAAACTGAGTAAAGAAAATATTGGCAGGGAATTTGTTCTTAATGCCGTTGATGTTTCCGACAAAGGATTGACCGGAATCATGGAGTATTTGAGAATCCAGGTACGAAAGATCGCCGAAAAAAAGAGTGTTTTTTTGAGAAAAGTTTATGAAGAGAGGAAAGATTTGATCGAAAATTTTGAAATTATAGATCAGTACATTGCCGATGTTATGTGCATTGTTAGGCCTACGACAAGAATTGAAGCCTCTTTTGATTCCACACTTGTTTTTGAAGCTGTTAATGAGAATCCGGAGTTGAAGGTAAAATTGTTTAAATTAATCGACGAAAACAGCAATATCAAACCCTGGTTTTTTACCAACACCTCTTCGGTTCCTATTCATCTGCTGAATGAAAAAGCAGCTCTTGAAGGACGCATTATCGGCTTTCATTTCTATAACCCTCCGGCAGTACAAAAATTAGTCGAACTTATTTCCTCATCCGGGACACTTCCCCAACTTAAGGAGTTCGCATTAACATATGCCAGGAAGCTGAAAAAAATCGTTGTCGAATCAAATGACTTTGCCGGATTTATCGGAAACGGACATTTCATGAGAGATGCTCTTTACGGTATAAAACAATCGGAAAAGATATCAAAAGAAATTGGTTTTCCCGCATCGGTTTATGCAGTAAACAGGGTAAGTCAGGAGCTTCTTGTCAGACCAATGGGTATTTTTCAACTTATCGATTATGTTGGCATTGATGTATGCAGCTTTATAATGGAAGTCATGGATCCATATCTTAAGGATGAAACTCTTCACAGTGAGCTCCTGGACAAAATGATTGAGACAGGTGTAAAAGGCGGGCAAAATCCTGACGGTTCCCAGAAGAACGGTTTTTTAAAATATGAGAGGGGTAGACCCGTGGGAGTATTCAATATTGAAAAGAAAGAATATGTAGCACTGGAAGATCTTGAGAAAGCTGTTTCGGATTATCTTGGAGCGCTCCCCGAATCTGTTCCTGCCTGGAAATCGGTTATCAGAAGTTCAGGAAAGGAGAAAATATTACAGGCTTATTTTGAAAGTCTTACGGGATTAGATAGCAGAGGAGCTAAACTTGGAGTTGATTATTTAGTCAGGTCAGACGAGATCGGGAATCAACTTGTAAATTCAGGGGTTGCAAAGAGTATTGATGATGTGAATACCGTAATGTTAACGGGATTTTTCCACGCTTACGGCCCCGTAAACGAATATGTAAAGCAGGTGAAAAAATGAAAAAATTAAGAAGAAAAGTATATATGACAGCCGGGTACAACACTGTTTCTCTTGGTTCAGGGAGAAAAGAGTTTCACCCGAAAAAACCGCGGCCCGGAATAGAGCATTATATTAAAGAGGCTGGTCAGGGAGTGCTCAAACAGATTGGCGGCGGAAAAAATGTGGATGAGAGTGTGATTGGTAACTTCATGGCATCCAGATTTAACAAGCAGGGACATCTTGGGGGTTTTATCCCGATGATTGATAAGGATCTTTTAGGCAAACCTGCAACAAGGGTTGAGGGGGCATGCTGTTCGGGAGGACTGTCATTAATAACAGGTATCAGAGCGGTTCTCGCAGAAACTGCCGAAGTTGTTCTTTCGATGGGTGTCGAAGTACAGAATACCGTAAAGGCAATTTATGGTGCTGATATTCTTGCAGGTGCCGGCTGGTATAAGGAGAGAAAAGAGGGGCACGCATATTTCTTCCCCGGACAATTCAGTGACCGGGCAGGTGCATACTTTGAAAAGTACGGAAGAGATAAAACCCGAAAAGGTTTTGCCCGCTGGTACAGGAATGCAATTGAAAATGCCAGGTTGTGCCCGACTGCTCAGGAGCATCACAACAGGACTGAAGATCTTGAGAAAACCGCTTTGACTGAGCCGATGCCGAAGGTTTTTGTCGACTACCTGAATGTGTATGACTGCTCTAAAGTTTCGGACGGCGCCTCTGCTATTGTAATCGTATCGGAAGAGGGACTTAAACGAATCGGTATTGATAAAAAAGATGCTGTTGAGGTTTTTGGGTGGGGTCAGGCTGAAGCCGATATTACAAAACCGCCTGAAGACCCTACGGTTGTCACTACGATCAAAATAGCTGCTGAAGAAGCACTGAAAAGCGCCGGAATTACAATTGATGATCTCGCAACAGTTGAAACTCATGACTGTTTTACGATTGCAGGAATTCTTGCTGTTGAAGCTCTCGGTTTTGCAAAGCCGGGAGAGGGTGCGGATTTTGTTGCCGAAGGTAATACTGCACGTGATGGAAAGATACCTTTTAACACAACCGGAGGACTTATCGGGTGGGGGCATCCGACTGGTGCAACAGGAGTTCACCAGGCTGTTACAATTTGGGAACAGTTGACGGGAAAAGCAGGAGATGCCCAGATAGATGTCGATCCGAAGAGGCCGTACGGGATGACGATTAATATGGGCGGAGACGACAAAACTGTTGTTGCAATAGTCTATAAAAAGGCCTGATAATGGCATCGAGGAAGCATCCGGGAATTGTGAAATGGCTATATCTGTGTGCATTTCTCTTTTTTGCAGGACTTACTTATTACGGGTACGACTTCTATTTTTCCAGCCGTGTTGCAAAGGCAAGGCATGTGCTTCGTCCTGTCTTGAGACAGAGTGGAAAGCTGGGTCACTTCCTGGGTATTTTAGGTTCGTTAATGATGATTTTTCTTCTTCTCTATTCAGTCAGAAAAAGGTTTAAATTTGCAAAGAGGTGGGGAAAGCTCAATTCATGGCTTGAGATTCACATATTTTTGGGAATTGCAGGCCCATTATTAGTCCTCTATCATACTGCCTTTAAATTTAACGGAATTGTTGCGGTTTCATTCTGGTCAATGGTTCTGGTTGTAGTTAGCGGTATTCTTGGGAAATACATATATGAACTTATTCCAAGGTCGATTTCCGGAATGGAGTTGAGCCGGATTGAACTTGAAGCCGAAGAGATATATTTTACTTTTCAATTAAGAAAGATCATTCCCAGAAACCACAACCTGTGGAAATATCTGAAAAGAATTGAATCCGGAAACAACAGGTCAGGGAATAAATTTTCCAATATCATTTTTTTCGTGTTTTTTCCGTTGCAAATAAGAATGAATATAAACAGAGAATTGGGGAGATATAAGTCGATTGACAAAAAAGTCAAAAAAAAAATCAGAAAGATAATTATAGAGAAACAAAAGCTGTTGAAAAAATCTCAGCTGCTGGAACGTTCTCTCTCACTTCTCAAATTCTGGCACTTGATACATAAACCATTTGTTATAATAATGTTTCTTATATTGACAGTGCACGTCTATATTGCTTTAAAAATGGGATACAAATGGATATTTTAAATAATTATGAAACACTTCTGTTCCTGATAGTCGGATTTCTTTTGCTGGTGGTGATTGTTCCTTTTATTATAGGTGAGATAAGGAAAATAAAGAGATCAAAAGAGTTAAAAAACAGGATAATTAAAATTGATTCTCTAACTGATGAGGACCTGAAGAAGATAAAAACTGAGAACCCGGAAGGGAAAAAACTATATCCGGCAATTAATCATGCAATATGTGTTGGTTGCGCAACCTGTATAATGAGCTGTCAGAACAAAAAAGCACTCTATCTGGTGGGAAATAAATCAACACTTGTGAATCCATTTGAATGTACGGGCAGAGGTGACTGTGAAAAGCAGTGCCCGACAGGAGCTCTGCAACTTGTCGAATATGGGAAAAAATTAAAGATCAGACTGCCGGAAATAGATGAAAATTTCCAGTCAAATATAAACGGAATTTATATAATAGGGTCTTTGAACGGATCGGGACTGATCAAAGAGGCAATAAACCAGGGAAGAGCAGTAATTAGTGATATAATGAAAGATGTATTTCCGGATAATTTACCAAAAATCCTGATTGCAGGTGCAGGGCCCGGGGGTATATCTGCATTTCTCAGTGCCAGAAAGTTTGGATTAAATGTCGAATGTCTGGAAAAAGATAGTGCTGCAAATACTATCAAGGATTTTCCAAAAAAAAAGATTCTGATGGCGGAACCGTTAAATATGCCGATTTACGGTCCGTTATGGATCGGGGATACGACCAGGGAAGAGCTGCTGAAAATTTGGGATAAAATCCTGGAAAAAACCGGTGTTGAAGTCAGAACAGGTTATACGGTTGAATCTATTGAGAGGTTAAATAATTCATTTAAGGTAACAGCATCGGGTAAGCAGTTTTATTGTGATAATGTGATTCTTGCTGTAGGCAACAGGGGAATCCCGAGGAAACTGAATATTCCGGGAGAGGAGGGTGCAAATGTATTTTATACCCTTCTCGATGCGGCAGAATTTTCCGGAAAAAAGATCACAGTAGTTGGAGCAGGGGATTCTGCAATTGAAGCGGCACTCTCATTGGAAAATCAGAATTGTGAAGTCAAAATTGTTGTAAGAGGTGCCGGATTTCCAAAAGCAAAATCGAGAAACAGGGATAAAATCTTAAATAAAATATCCGAGAGGAAAATCACTGCATTTTATGAGAGTAATGTTAATTCAATCGGAGATAAACATATTACAATCAATAGTGCCGGGAACTCCAATGAATTCAAAAATGATTACGTTTTTATAATGGCAGGAGGAGTGCTCCCATACAAACTGCTTGAAGATGCGGGGATCAATATAATTGAGAAAGAACTTTGATCAGTCTCCTCCCTTCCCGGTTGGATGGCAGGCATAACAGGACTGGCTGTTGTATGAATATCCGCTAACCTCCTTGTGTTTATTGTCCATCGTGCTCTTCTCATGTGCATGACAGTCGATACATGAAAATTCATTGTAATTACTTGTGATATGGCAGTCTGAACATGCAAAGCCACTGTGTTTCCCGGAAGTAATCGGGAACTGGTGTAAAAAAACCGCCTGTCCCCAACTGGTATGAGTATTATAGTGGCATGAGTCACATGTAGTCGGGAATCCCGTGGTTTTATGATTCGGATTTGTAGTTTTATCATAATCAGATTTGTGGCATGAATAACACTCTTTTGAAAGTCCTGTGTATATCCCGTTTTTATGGCAGTCAGAGCAGTCGAGAGCTTTATGAGCGCCAAGCAGTGGGAAATTGTCATGGGCAAAACTTGCATCGTGCCAGTTACTCATGCTCCTGTGACATGTCATGCAGTTCAGAGAATAATTTCCTTTGAGATGATTCGGATCTTTTGCATTGTTGTAATCTTCACGGTGACACGATATACACTCGGAAGACAAGGGGGTGAAATTTCCGTCTTTATGACATTCCGAACAATCGAGGGTGAGGTGTGCCCCGGTAAGCGGATTATTTGCATGAAAATATTTAGCACCCTCCCAGGAGACCATACTCTTGTGGCAGATTGTACAATCGGTAGGGAATGAATTGATTTTATGATTTGGATCGGAAACCTCTTCAAAATCTTCACGGTGGCAATCAATACAGTCATTCCTGTTCCCAGCCCTGAATTTACCTTTATGGCAGGAGAAACAGTCAAGTGTTTTATGGATCCCTTTGAGTGCAAAACCGGTTTGTTGGAAGTGATCCCATGCATTCATGTTAAGTTTTTTCCAGTCGAATGGATTGTGGCACTCATTGCAGTGATAACCGAGTTGGAGGTTATATCTGTCATCTCTTTTCCTCTCCCAGTGGCATGCTTCACAGTTTGACGGTGTATTTTGGATAACACCCTTCAGATGACATTCGGAACACTCTGCATCTCTGTGTTTCCCCTTTAACGGGAAATTTGTTGAATCATGTGATAATTTGGCAGAACTGTTTTCAGCCTGTGCAGGGCTCCCCTGAAAGAAAAATGCAGCAGCTGAAATTATGAACAATAAATATATTAATTTCCGGATTTCGAAAATATTAATATCCGTTTTTCTTTTTTTCATTTCTTATTTCCTCCCGCGGTAAATTAATCTGAGAAATAGTTGATTGTCAGTGTAGTCACTTCTGTATGTAAAATAGTATTCGGTAGATATTGCAAAATGCCTGTTGAACCTGATAAAAATATCTGTTCCGGCACTGAAGGTATCGGGCAAATGGATTATTCCCGGAGTTTCGTTCCCGTAATACCTTACCCCGTTAAACAGGTTGGAAAAATTGATACTCCAGGTTATTTTGTTAAAATCTTTTGCAGCTGAAATATAGAAAGAATTGGATTCTGAACTGTCGCCCCTGTTGACAGTGTAGTTACCATACATAGAAATTCCCGATCCGAGCAGATCCGACAGAGACATACCCAAGCGGTATGTATGGTTGAGGATCTGTTTGTCGATCATTTCCGACTCTCTTCTTTCAATAAAAAAGTTGATTTTTCGCGACGGTTTCAACCTCAATCGCACTCCATACATTGATGAATAGAAGTAACGCTCTATCCCGCTGTTTTGCAGAGATGGGTTTTTTGACACACTTAGCAAAAATTCATGGAAATCTAAACCTCTTCCCCTGCTTACAAAGCCTGTAATATCAGCATATTTTCCTGCATTTATCCTAATATTTGAAAATACTCTTGTCAGTCTGTCACTACTTCCAACCATACTTCCCAGCTCATATTCGGCACTCCCGTAAAGCACAAGAATATTTTTAACGGGAAAGAGTATTGATGAGTAAATGAATTGTCTTTCACTCTTATTATCGAATCTGATATTATTAAAACTGAGATTGAATTGTTTTGCTTTTGTGCCAATATATCTTGCAAAAAGTCCATATTTTACATATTTTGTGCTCCATTTTGAGCTGTATATGTCCGGTTCAAGCCCGCCGTAGACTCCGGTGGAAATGTATTTGCCAATTTTTATCCCTGCTAAACCTCCTGTCAATTCACCGATTCCGGCAGTATCATAGAGGTTCATTTGACCGAAAGAGAGCAGGATAGCAGACTTTGGAGAATTATATGATATTTTTGAAGTATAGATTATAAATTGAGATTTTCCTCCTTCTAAAAGAGTTGTCCTGTTTCTCAGGTCAAAGTCGAGAGTCCACCCATCTCCCGGTCTGCTTAAAGCTGTCAGTTTAAATCTGCTGCTAAGCCTGTTGTAAAACGGATTATCACCACTCTTGAATCCCATCCAGTCCTGGTAAAATGCGAGTCTGTAATGGAAATTGTCGTTTCCGTAAAGATCAGCCAGAGTAAAAATCTGGGAAAAAATTAAAATTATAAAAAATATTTTTTTAAACTCTTTATTAGTTTTTGCATTGTTCATTTTATCTCCATGAATCTACAATCCAGGTATCCTGATTGTGGCATTCCGTACAGGTTTTATATCTTTCAATGTGTGGTGATTTGTGGCAATTTTGACATGTCAGGGCAGGATTCGATGTTTTTCTTAACCTTTTCAGATTCGGTGTTTTAGTGTTGTGACACTCTCCGCAATTGATCACAGAGTGTTTCCCTGTCAAAGGCAGTGATGTTTTGTTATGATCAAAGCTTTTGTGACAGTCAAGGCAGGAGGATTTCCTTTTTTCAAAAGTCAAAATTTCCACAGCATTTGCTTCTTCCTCGATTATAGTTTTAGGATGACATTTTTCACACCTGACTTTTTCATGAAATATATTCAATGAAAATTTGGTTTTACTATGATCGAATTTATCCCTGATTTTAAATGTTTTTGTATTGTGGCACTTTTCACACCTGTCACCGAGTGTTTTTTTATGAATATCCCTGTGGCAGTTAATGCATGAGATTGAGATTGGTTTGAAACGGACTGCTTTTCCAATACCATGTGGAAATTTCCCCGTCTCCTCTAAATGGCATTTACTGCAATCTGTTTTGAAATGTTTCCCGGTTAATGGATATTTTGAATCTCTGTTATGAATAAAATTAAGAAACTCTTTTTTGAAACCTCTCTCCGAATGGCAGGTCTTACAGCTTTTTTCAAACTGATTCAGGTGAATATCTTTATGGCATGTTTCACATTTTTGTTCAATCGGTTTATATCTGATTATTTTAGTCCCCGGAACAGGAAGGTGACATTTATTACAATTAACTTTTTTGTGTTTCCACTTTAGCTTAAAATCGGAACTTTCATGTGAAAAGATGTTCTTCCTGAATCCATATACGGTATGACATGAACTGCAATCATCTTTAAATTGAGAGTCGTGCGGATTCTTAAGATGGCAATTCGTACACAATCTAAATTTTTCTATTTTTTTCGATTTTCCTTTCCTGTGGCATTTTGAACATTTCAAAACTCTGTGCTTTCCCTTAAGAGGATATCTGGTGTGGTTGTGATCAAATTTTGAAACTCTCCAGCCTTTTTCATTGTGACATGCACTACATCTCCTGCCAAACCTGGAGTTATGCGGATCCTTATGGCAATCTGAGCAGGATTTAAATTTCAATCCATTCCAACGATTCCCAATGTGACATTTTTTGCATTCGGTTTTTTTATGTTTCCATTTTAGTTTAAACCGGGTGGTGTTATGGTCAAAACTCTGTTTTGAAGATTTAAATGGTGTTTCAACAGAGTGACATTTCCCGCATCTTTTCCCCAGTGCACCTTTATGTTGATCCTTATGACAGGCGGAACATTCAGTGGATTTGATAAGAAAAGAATTATCCGCATCAGGTTTAGCCGAGTTTTTTTTATTGTGGCATTTTTCACATTTCTCAATTTTTTTGTGGAGTCCTTCAATTGAGTATCCGGTTTCCGAATGACTGAATTTTTTCCTGTTCCACTCAATCAGTTTAAAATCTTTACCAAGATGTTCGGGATGGCATTTTGAACAATTTTTTTTCTTATTTGAATGAAAACCTCTTTTGCTTTTGATTCTTTTCTCAAGTTCTTTATGGCAGGAAAGACATTTTAATGAATCAACCTTTTTTCCGTCCGTATGGCATTTCGAACAATTTTTAATTCCACCTGACCCTTTATGAACCGAGCTTAATTCTCCCGGCGAAACAAGCAGCCCGAGGTTATCTGACGGGTAGACAAAGCAATTCAGAAAAATAGAAAAAAATAAAATATATTTAAATTTAAAGTCCTTCATCAAATTTAAAAATCGCCCTTAAAGTTATAAATAGTACATATTTATAAAGATTATAAAATAGGATTTTTTAGTTATCAAGAAAAAAATAAAATTTTTTTAACAATTTATTTTTAGTTGTGTTTATTCTAACTGTCTAAAATATTTTTTTCACTGTTTCTAGGATGAAATCCCGGTTTGACCAGATATAAATAACATAAAAAAAATAGAGAAGTGAGCCTGCAATTAATATAGTGTAGGGTTGGTTCATTTTTGTGGAAAAGAATTTGAAGAGGAGTGTGAGAATAAAGAATGCAGGGAGTGCAGCAAGGAGATAGAGTGCTAAAAGTACTAAATGTGGCTCTCTGACAGGTCGTCTTATCGTTCCCTCCTCGTCTTCGCAATATAATTGGGATGATGTATATGTCTCTCCCGGGACGGGATTTTGGACCAGGGTCCTGACCTTCGGTTCATATCCTTTCGGGCAGACCAGAGGACCGGTAATCACCAGTGAGTCATGGTTGTATATAGTCCCTACACTCATATACATAAAGCCGAACCAGATTAGAAAACCCAAAGGTGTAAGCAGTCCCCAACGTCTGAATTTGAAGAAAAGGATTGCGCAGAACAATGGAAGATATACTGCGAGAAATTTCCAGGTTGAGAAAGAATCATATTTAAATATTGAAAACAAAATTATCAGGACAGCCGAATATAGGAGAATTCTTCCCCTGTACAGGTCCCTTTTTTCATATTCTTCACCCGATATATAGCTGTTTTGAGGTTCCATCTGTTCTCCTGGAAATTTTAAAGTTTTTCAATGATCTCTCTCTTTTTATCACTGTATTCCTTTTCTGATATGAGGCCACTGTTTTTTAATTTTTTAAGTTTCTTCAGGCGTGATTCAACGGGATCTGATTTCTGATTTTTAGTCCGGAAGGTCTCGGCACCGTCGATCTTATTGAATCTGTTTATCAGTCGTTCTCTGACACGGGGATCAGAATGAAATTTTTTGTGTGCTTTGATTGCTATCCGGTGGAAAAAAAAAGTCAGGATGATCAGTAAACCTGAAATAATCTCAATTTTATAATCGGATTTTTTTATTAAATTGTAAAAGGGAGCGATTATTACGATTGAAAAGAGGAACTGGTGGAACAGGCTTAGTGGTTTAGTGCGAGCCGATTCGTTCATGTACCTATTATATTAGAAATGATGATATTTTCAATCTCGAAAAAAAAATCACCTTTTTGTAATCTGAATTACAGACCGGATTCCGTTTATATACTATTAATGTTTATATAAATATCAAACGGACATAAAAATTTGTCCGGAGGAGATGATAAATTGAAGATAATTAAGTATGTAACAATTGTGATTCTGGTTATGTTTGCTTCTTTTATGATAGCAGAAGAGCATTCCGGTAATGGAAATATCTGTACTGATGATAGTGGAAATGCTGTAAACGGATTTGATGTGGTTGCCTATTTCACACAGAACAAGGCTGTTGAGGGAAATGAAAATTTTGCAACAAATTATGAGGGAGCGACATTTCGTTTCTCAAGCAGGAAAAACCTGGAAGCCTTCAAAAAAAATCCTGAAAAATTCCAGCCCCAGTATGGCGGATGGTGTGCTTATGCCATTGGAGCAAAGAAGATGAAGGTGAAATCCAATCCCGAGTCTTTCCAAATTAAAGATGGTAAACTCTACCTTTTTTACAAAGGCAAAATGGGTGATGCCAAACAGATGTGGAATAAGAATGAATCCGGCCTGCTCAAGTCAGCGGATTCCAATTGGGAAAAGTTGAACGAAATGCAGGAGCATTAAAACCTGTTATTGTCTTCAAAGGGACGGGCTGTTTTGCCTGTCCCTTTTTTTTTAATTGAGAAAAACTAAAAATTTGAATAGTCTCTTGGGGAGTGGTAGAATTAATTTTGTTTTATAACGAAAAAATCAGGAGGGGAAAATGAAAAAAATCGTTTCTTTTTTTGTAATAGTTATTTATCTTTCTTCATTTGCATTATCCGGAGATCAAAAAAAATACGCGGGACCTTATGTCTCTGTTATGACCGGGAAAAAATTTATCAATAAGAAATTTAATTCGGTTTTTTTCGGGAGCATTTCATTATACAAAAAGAAAAAGAGGGTAAAAACCTCGGCTAAACTTATTCTACTGATAAAGCATGATAATTCGAAAAAAACCGATTCAATTTCTATTAATTCAAATGAGTATTTTGTTCTGCAGGCAATTCCCGGAACAATGACATTAAAAGATGTTTTTTATAACAAAAGGCATTATAAAATTGAAAAGAAATTTACGGTTGGGAGTGGTAATCTGGTCTATACGGGGAATATCAGATTGACCTTTTTAAAATCTTCACTGGAGCAATATTCCTATAAAATTTTTATGGATACTAATTTTAAAAAACTGAAATTCAGAT
>CAZNLS010000041.1:18946-21025 GCA_964573895.1 uncultured Clostridia bacterium | reverse complement strand
GAAAAAAGATGAAAAGAAAAATACTAATACTGATATTACTTGCAGTTATGCTGAGTTTTGGATTTTCCTATGATGATACCAGTGGAGCTTCCAATACCTTTAAATATTACGACAATGCAAAGGTAATTAAGGTTAAATACAGTGTGGGAGAAGCATTTCTAAGAAGAAGTTATGATAACGGAGCAGAAGAAGCCGGTGTAAATATCCCAATATTTGAGAAAGATGTAGCAGGGACTAATAAAGGTAGACTCGATATCTATCTCGGAAGATCAAATTTTTTAAGACTTAACAATGAAACAGAAATAGAATTTCAGAAACTTCCGAAATTGAGAAAAACTGCTATGACAATATTTCTCAGGAAAGGCGATATATATCTGGATCTCTATAGTTTGGATTACGAGAAAGATATTGAGATCCAAACAGCCGATTGCGGGGTTTTTATTCTCAGCCGTGGAATTTACAGGATCAATTTCGACGGTGAGCGTGGGACAGAAGTTTTCGTTTTTGACGGAGCGGCAGAAGTTGCCGGCAACAATTACAGTAAGATTGTCAGAGACAACCAGAAAATCGTAATGAGAAATGGTTCTGTTTCTGAAAGACCCTTCTATTTTTCAAATTCTGATAAAGATGATTTTGATTCATGGAACCAGGGAAGACACGGAATAGCAAATTACGCAAGATCGGGTTCCTCCAGGTATCTGAACAGGGGATATGAAGATACGGAATATGAACTTACGAGACGTGGAAGATGGAGATACAGTTCTACATATAGCACAAATATCTGGATCCCGTACAACACAGGATTTGGATGGCGGCCCTACTATAACGGACGTTGGGTATACTCACCTTTCTACGGATATGTCTGGTATTCATATGATCCATGGGGTTCATTCACCTATCACTACGGGAGATGGCAATGGAACAATTTCTGGGGCTGGTACTGGATTCCCGGATACAGATGGTCTCCGGCATGGGTTTCCTGGTGCTACAGTGGAAACTATTACGGCTGGACACCATTAAGTTACTATAACAGGCCGGTAATAGTGATCAATAAGAGGTGGCTGAGGAATTATAAATACAGAAACGGAGTACCGTTAAGATCAATGTCCACTATTGTAGTAAGAAAAAACAGACTCTCATCTTCAATAAGACGGGTAGCAATAACAGGGAACAAACTGATTAGTTTAAAACGCGGAACTCTCTCACACATCGGAAGAAGCCCTGCCTTCAAGCCTGAATACAGAACTGTGAAAGTTATTAATTCACGTGGTAAGGCAGTTATTTACAAGAAGAACGGTTTCAGATCAAGCGGAAGATTCAAAATTGACAAAACTTACGGCGGTTCTTTGGGAGTTCCCGGAACTTACAAAAAGAGGACGTTTAATGGAAATTATAATGGCGGATCAAAATACAAATTCGGAAATGACAACAAGGGATTCAAGAGTGGGAAATCAGGTACAAGTTCAGGATACAGGAGCAAAAACAGTACATATGGCGGATCAACCACATACAGGAAGAGTTCCGGCGGAAATTCCAGTGGAGTCAAAAAATCCACTTACAAGATCAACACCAAATCCTATAAAAGCTCAGGAAAGGGAAAATCTGCTTCAGGCAAAAAATCAGGCTCCTCAACGAAGAAAGCAAAGAAAAAAAAATATCCGTCTTACTCTCTAAACAGTTACGGAAGCAATAATTATTACAGTAGTAGTTACAGTCAAAAAAGCAGGGCATATCAACCGAAAAGCAGAAAAAGATACAAGTCATATTATCCGAAAAAGAGTTATTCAAAAAGTTATGGGAACAGGAGCAGTTATTACGGTTCCCGGACATATAAATATACTTCACCGAAAAGTTCATACAAACAGAGCAGGAGTTATAGTTCAGGGCGTTATAAATATTCAACACCTAAAAGATCTTCATACAGAACTTCCCAAAGATCATCTTCCTATCGGAGAAGTAGTTCGTCCAGATCTTCAGGCAGAAGTTCTTCTTCAAGATCCCATACTTCCCGCTCCTCCGGTTCACGTTCCTCCGGAAGTTCATCGAGGGGAGGATCATCCTCCGGTTCAGCTAAAAAAA
>CAZNLS010000041.1:6161-18846 GCA_964573895.1 uncultured Clostridia bacterium | reverse complement strand
CGTTCCTCCGGAAGTTCATCGAGGGGAGGATCATCCTCCGGTTCAGCTAAAAAAAAGTAAATCAGATATAAGGGGGCGGCTTGAGCTGCCCCAGCCGGATATACCTAATCTCAATCCTTAATGATATTAAATTCTATTTTTGTTCCGGTTACACTTCCATGAACTTTTCCACCTGACGAAAGCTTTCCAAATAAAACCTCATCAACAAAGAAACTCTTCACGGTATTCTGAATAACTCTTGAAATTTCTCTTGCCCCGAACAGATTTGAATAACCCAGGTCTGCTATAAGCTTAAAACATTCATCATCAAGTGTCAGCTTTATTTTCTTCTCTTTCAATTGAGACTTGAATTCATTGATTTTTTTCTTAACTATTTTTATTATTGTGTTTTTATTGAGTTTTTCAAATAAAACCACTTTATCTAAACGATTCCTGAATTCAGGTGAAAAATATTTTTCAACCGATTTGCTTATGGCATCCCGATTAACAGATTTATTGCCAAATCCAATTTCCGGTTTCCCTATTTTTCTGGCTCCGGCATTTGAAGTCATAATTAATATAACATTTCTGAAATCTGCTTTTCTCCCTGAATTATCCGTCAAAGTAGCATAATCCATGATCTGAAGAAGAGTATTAAAGATATCACCGTGAGCTTTTTCAATCTCATCAAGCAGTAATACACAATGGGGTGATTTCCTGATAGTCTCGGTTAACAGACCCCCTTTGTCATATCCCACATAACCCGGAGGAGATCCAATTAAACGTGCAACTGTATGCTTCTCCTGGTATTCACTCATATCAAACCTGTGAAACTCAAGCCCGAGGACATTTGCGACCTCTTTTGAAAGTTCGGTCTTACCCACTCCCGTAGGGCCCACAAAGAGGAAAGATGCTACAGGTTTTTCCGGCTCCCTGAATCCGGCCCATGCTCTTTTTATGGCAGCAGAGGCAGTGAGAATTGCATCATCCTGCCCGAAAATCCTTTTTTCCAAAGTCTTCTCAAGATGTTTCAGTTTATCAAGGTCACTTGAAGAAATTGTCTCTACCGGCACTCTTGCAATGCCTGAAACAACCGCTTCAATCTCTGCAGGACCTATTCTGACATTTTTTTTCGGATCACTCTTCTCCCTCATCCTCGTTAAAGCACCTGCCTCATCAATTACATCTATCGCCTTGTCAGGAAGATATCTTTCTCTTATAAACTTATTTGAGAGTTTTACAGCACTCTTCAATGCCGCCTTGGTATATGTAACATTATGAAATTTTTCAAATTTATCCTTAAGACCGGTTAATATTTGGAAAGTTTTATTCTCATCCGGTTCAACGATTTCTATCATCTGGAATCTTCTTGATAAAGCTCTGTCTTTTTCAAAATATTTTTTATATTCCTCATAAGTTGTTGATCCTATACACTGGAGTTTCCTGTTTGAAAGAACAGGCTTTAGAATATTCGAAGCATCCATTGAACCTCCGGAAACAGCTCCGGCACCAACTATATTGTGTATTTCATCTATAAACAGAATCGAGTTTCCGTCTTCAATAATTTCCCCTATAATTTTTTTCAGCCTGGACTCAAAATCACCCCTGTATTTGGTGCCTGCAATCAGGCTGCCCATATCTAATCTGTATATTTTTTTATCCTTCAGGGGAGCAGGTACTTTTCTTTCCGAGATCATAGCTGCAAGGCCTTCGGTTATTGCGGTTTTCCCCACTCCGGGTTCACCTACATGAACAGGATTGTTCTTCAGCCTCCTGCACAAGACCTGGATTGTCCTTTTTATTTCAGCTTCTCTTCCTATTACCGGATCAAGCTCTCCTTTTTTTGCAAGAGAAGTTAATTCTTCTGCATATAGATCAAGTGTTTTTTTCTTTTTACTTTTTTTCCCCTGTTTTTGCTCTGAAATATCAGCGTTGCCCGGTTTATCCGCTTTATTATCAATCTCATAGCTGTCATTTGAAACAGTTATTCCGTGCGAAACAAAATTTATAATATCAAGCTTTGAAATTCCCTGACTCTCAATCAGAGCAGCACTAAATGAGTCCTCAATATTGAAAAAAGAGACATATATATCAGAAATCTTCAATTCCTCTTTTCCTGCAGAAGCTACATGAGTCATAGCATTCTCTATCATCGCAAGGAATCCTTCCGACTGGACAGGATTTTTATTATCAGTCACCGGAATATATCCGTTATCAAAGAAACTCTCAAGACCGTTTTTGAAGAAAGTTATATTTCCACCGCATCCGTCAAAAATATCCTGGCCGGATGGAAAAAAGAGAGAAGAGTAAAAAATGTGTTCAGGTGTAATATATTCATGTCCCCTGTTCTTCGCCTCGTTAAAAGCAGCGGTAATTATATTGTTAAGCTCACTGTTTACTTTCAATTTTACTCCGGCTCAAAAACACATTTTAAGGGGAAACTGTTTTCCTGTGCATAAGAGTTCACCTGGACCGATTTTGTTTTTGCTATATCGTAGATGTAAACGCCGCAAACACCCTTTCCTTTATTATGGACATCAATCATGATCTTCGTCGCCTCGGACGCAGGCTTTTCGAAAAATGTAATTAACACAGAAACAACAAAATCCATTGGTGTATAATCATCATTCAAGAGAACAACTTTATACATCTTCGGTAAAATACTTTTTACCTTTTCTTTTACTTCTGTTGCGGGTTTTTCTCCCGTTCTGCCGTTTCCCATAATTTTATTCAGCAAATTATACTATAAAAATTAAAATCTGTATGCAACTCCTCCTCTGAAAATTAACCCGTCGTAAATTGCAATTTCAGCAAGCAAGTAGAGATGATCTGTAATTTTGCCCCTGAAACCGAAATTCAGATGAACGATAGGAAAAAAACTTACAGGAAACTCTTTCCCATTATCTTTTTTATATTCTTCCCTGAGATCATCAAAATTCCAGGATTCACTATAATTTTCAATAACATCGATCCCCGATACATTTGTGACAACTCTTGACTGAACAGTTACCAATCCTTTCTGACTACCAAGGCCAAATCCGAATCCCAGGAAGGGATGCACCCTTTTCTTAGGCCATAATTCCCACCTTATACTGAAATTGAGAGAGTGAGGAGTAAGATCAACCGTTCCCAAAGCGGAAGCCGTATAATTGAATCCATCATCATTGACATCACTGTAATTACCATTAATCTTTGCCTTGAAGTTATTCCGTTCATACGACAAACCGATGGAAAACGAACCTGTTTCTCCTCCGGGGAAAAACCTTACTTCGAACCCATAATTATTTCCGTTCGAATTAAAATTAAGAGAAGCCTTTGAAGGGTCATAGCCCTCAATGTCGGGTGTAAAATCTTCAACCAATGGAGAGATTATATCAATCGACCAGAATGAATAATGAGTTCCGAATTCCCAGTTTCCGGAAGAAAATAGCGGAGCAATTATCAATATACAGAAAAATGAAAAAATTAGTATCTTTTTCATATCTCCTCCCTTTATTTATATTATAGATTATTAGTGTGAAAAAACAACATTACAAGGATTTTCTTTTATGTGGAATATCTTACTGAAAAAAATGTCACAATTTAATTACTTTTATGATATATATAAATAAGGAGTTTTTAATGAACAGACGACATGTATCAGTTACACTGATCTTTTTTATATATCTGTTTTCATCTGTTATTTTAGATACCGCTCCGGCGAATTCTGAAAAAAACTTTAAATTCGGACTAAATCCCGCTTCGGCTTCGCAATTTGCCAAAATGGCCCTTAGATGTATTGAAAAGGAGTATCCGAACAAACCTTCTCATGTGATGAACAGCAACGCAGAAATCTTCGGTCCGAAGGAGATGCATCCGGCTTTTTACGGCTGCTTTGACTGGCATTCATCAGTCCACGGTCACTGGATGCTTGTGAGAATTCTAAAAAAATTCCCGGATTTAAAAATTGCTTCCCGAATCAGGGCAGCCCTCAACAGAAACCTGACAAAAAAAAACATTGATAAAGAGGTGGAATATTTTGGACAAAAAAACAGAAAATCTTTTGAAAGGACTTATGGCTGGGCCTGGCTTTTGAAACTTGCAGAAGAACTCCACGGCTGGGAGGATCAGGACGGGAAAAAGTGGTCAAAGAATCTAAAAGTGCTGGAAGAAAAAATTGTAAAAAATTTCATGGAATTTCTCCCGAAACAGATTTACCCTATAAGAACAGGTGTCCACCCCAATACGGCTTTCGGCCTGGTATTTGCATATGATTATGCAATCAAAACAAAAAATTCAAAATTTCTGGAAATGATCCGTGAACGAAGTTTATCATACTTCAAAAATGATTCCTCCTGTCCTGATAACTGGGAACCCTCCGGTGAAGATTTCCTCTCACCCTGTCTCGAAGAGGCGGATCTCATGATTCGTATTCTTGGAAAGAAAGAGTTTAAAATATGGTTCAAAAAATTCCTCCCCAATCTGACAGAAAGCAAAATAATGATTCCTGCCGAAGTCTCAGACAGGAGTGACGGGAAATTATCACATCTTGACGGTCTTAACCTTAGCAGAGCCTGGTGCCTTGCAGATTTGTTAAAGATCTTTCGGGATGATGCCAACGTACAAATAAAACTTAAAAATTCAATAAAAAAACATGCTGAAAGTACTTTAAGAAATATCAGAAGCGGACACTATGCCGGTGAACATTGGCTTGGGTCATTTGCAGTCTATATGTATTCAAGGCTTTAAGCACCTGCATTTGCAAGGTCCTCTTCATCAAGAGCCTTCAATAATTCTTCCCAGGTCTCCATTGTCTCTTTTGCAGCCTGTTCATCCAGTTTGTTGATTGCAAATCCTGCATGAACAAGAACATGGTCGCCTACTTCACAGTCACCTACAAGTTCCGTTCTGACATTTCTCTTTACATTTTTGAATTCCACAACTGCATCATTGCCGTTTTTTTCAATTATTTTTGCCGGAAATGCAAGACACATAGCTCCTCCTCTGCCTTTAAAGCGCTTCAGGAATACAATTTTATCATATATTGCTTTTAAAAAAAATTGTAATAATAAAATGAAATTGCTAATGCGGGCCTTCTTTGGTATATTTATTTAAGAGCTCTTTAATGCATAGGAGAAAGTTTCTAAAAATAGCGGGATTTGTTTTAATTGCTTCTATGTCTGTGAAACCGATTATGTCTGAAATTACCGATTATATAAAAACCGTTTCAAAAAAACTTGTTAAAAATTTCGGGTTAAAAGAAAATGAACTTTTTATTATTGCAGACACAAAATCACAGCTGATGTATTTGATCAGTAAAGGGAAAATAATTAAAATCTATATCATATCAACCAGCAAATACGGATGCGGATCTGAATTCGGAAGTAATAAGACACCGCTAGGCACACACAGGATAAAAGAGATGATCGGAGAAGGAGCCGACCCGGGAAGAATTTTTAGAGGCAGAAAAGATACCGGCAGGACGGCAGTGATTTACACTGACAAAACTGATCTAAAGCAAGATGATGTAACAACAAGGATAATGTGGTTAGACGGGCAGGAATCCGGTAAAAACAGAGGTGGAAATGTTGATTCACATAGAAGATATATCTATATTCACGGAACTCCCGAAGAGGGTCTTTTAGGTAAACCGGCCTCACACGGCTGTATCAGGATGAAAAATTCCGAAGTGATTGAATTATTTAAAATAGTGCGAAAAGGCACACTTGTGGAAATTATCTAAGAACGGGATAGAAATGGCAGGAAAATTCGGAGCATTTCTGTTTTTATTGACTTGAATGATATTATTAAATAATATTTAAATTGCAAAGAGGAGATAATGCGGGCAATATTTATAGCAGTCGGAAGTGAGTTGCTTGAACTTGGAAGAAAGGATACAAATTCAGAATATATAACTAAAAAACTTGCTGAGCACGGTATATTGACTTCGATGAAGGTTGTTGTGGGCGATGACATGACAAATTTATCATGGATAATTAAAACTGCATGTAAAAGAGCACAATTAGTTATCCTGACCGGTGGTCTCGGCCCAACCGATGATGATATTACGAGAGAGGCTGCAGCGGAAGCATTAAAACTAAAATTGGTTTTCCATGAAGAGATCGTTGAGAAAATAAAAAATATGTTTTCTAAAAGAAGAATCCATATGCCTGAAATAAACACAAGGCAGGCATTTATCCTTCAAGGAGCTGAAATTTTGGAAAATAGCGTGGGAACTGCTCCGGGTCAATACTTTGAGGATGAAAAAAACAGATTACTCCTGCTTCCTGGTCCACCCCGTGAAATGAGGCCAATTTTTGACAAAATTTTGGAAAAGAAAATATCAAAACTCTCGAAATTTTTTATTTACCGCAGATGTTTTAAATTCGGTGGTATTACAGAATCAGAGACAGATTCATTACTCTCCGGGATATATAGAAAATATAAAAATCCGGTAACAACAATCCTTGCTTCCCCCGGAATAATAGAATTACATCTGCTCGGTCGTTCAAAAAACAGTGTGGATGAAGCTAAAGAACTAACAGATGAACTGGCAGAAAAAATAAAAGAGAAGATGAAAAAATTCCTTATTACGGAGAAAGATCTATCTGTTGAAGAGTATATCGTTGATAAGTTAAAAAACAGGGGATTGACTATAAGTACCGCGGAAAGCTGCACCGGAGGATTGCTGGGTAATACATTAACAAATGTGGCAGGAAGTTCTCAGGTATATCTCGGAGGAATCACCCCCTACTCAAACGATTTGAAGGTATCATTACTGGGAGTAGATGAAAAAAATCTGGAAAAATACGGTGCGGTATCAAAAGAGACAGCTGAAGAGATGGCTCAAAAAATTAGAAGAATGACCGGTTCGGATATAGGAATATCGATTACGGGAATTGCCGGACCCGGAGGCGGATCGAAAAAAAAACCGGTAGGACTCGTTTTTATTCATTTAAGCTCATCGGAGAGAGAAATATCGGAATACAGGGTTTTCCCGGGTGACCGAAATTTAGTTAAGAGACGAACTGTCAACCACACATTGAATATGCTGAACAGATTCCTGAAAGATGTGCGCTAAAGAGAACGGTTTATTAACACTCGACTATTTTTACAAAAACCGTGTAAAAGTATACCAGAAGAAAAACGGCTACAGATTCAGTGTCGACTCACCGATCCTTGCAGATTTCATTCCTACACTTCACGGAAAATCTATTGAGATCGGAACCGGATCGGGTATCATCTCCTTTCTCATTCTTTTCAGGAAAAAAGCCGATTATATCAACTCAGTTGAATTGCAGCCCCAACTATGTGATATGGCTAAAAAAAGTGCCGTTCTCAACGGTTTTAAAGACACTTTTAATGTAGTTACCGGGGACTTCAATAAAATTTACCATCAATTCAAGGGAACTGATAATATTTTTGCTAACCCGCCGTATTTGAAAACCGACAGAGGCAGGTTGAGCAGTAATGAGGAGATAAGAACAGCAAAATTCGAGACTCACCTAAAGTTGAAAAACCTTATTGAAAAAAGTTCGGAAATTCTCGCTCCCGGAGGCAATATATTTCTTATCTACCCATACGACAGATATGAAGAACTAATAAATGTTTCGGATCAGGCAAAACTCTTTAGGGTAAAAATGAGAAAAATATTTTCATTCATAAATGGAAAACCAGAGCGATTTCTGATACAATTAACCAATCGTCAGTGCAATTTCGAGGAGTCGGACCCGCTGATAATCTATAAATCTCCGGGAACATATTCGAAAGAAATGGATTCGGTTTTATCCGGAATTAAATATGATTGAAAGCTTAAAGGAACTTTACCGGTACAGGCAGCTGTTATATGTACTAGTTTCGAGGGAATTAAAGGCAAAATACAGAGGAACAGTTCTCGGATTTTTCTGGAGCTTCATGAATCCTATTCTTCTTGTTACAGTCTATTCAATAGTATTCGGACTGATTTTCAAACCAAGATATGCAGAAATGGGAAAATCTATCTACTATTCTCTCTTCTTTTTTTCAGGAATTTTGCCCTGGACCTGGTTCTCATCTTCCCTCCTGGAAACGGCTAATGTGCTTATCATTAACGGACCTCTTATAAAAAAAATCCGTTTCCCCATTGAAATTCTTCCAATAATGGTCGTTGTGACAAACATGGTTCATTTTATTCTCGGAGTTCCGATTTTAATTATTGCATTCCTAATACTTGGAAAATCATTGAGCCTTTGGATACTTTTTCTACCGGTGGCAATGTTTGCTCAATTCGTATTTACAATGGGACTCGGATTTCTTATCTCATCATTAACAGTTCATTTCCGTGATATTAAAGACATTCTGATGAACCTTTTAACACTATGGTTTTTCGTTACACCGATAATATATCCCTTCTCTTTCGAACCTATCCAGAATTCAAAACTTCTTAAATTCTTTCTTTCACTGAATCCAATGACTCATATTATTGAATCATACCAGTATCTTTTCTTTTATGGTTCACTGCCCCATTACAAACGTTTGGGCATTACAATAATTATAGGATTCATTTTTTTCTATCTCGGATACAAAATTTTCAATAAATTAAGAGATACATTTGTGGAAGAGGTATAAATATGGGAAGAGTAGTTGTTAAAAATCTTCATAAATACTATAAAAAATTTGCAAATAAGCATAAGTTTCTGACAATAAAGAGTGCTTTTTTAAGCAAAACCCTCTTTTCAGACTTAAAATCCGGAGAAAAATTCGAGGCTTTAAAAGGTATATCCTTTAATGTAAAAAAGGGTAAAACACTCAGTATCATAGGACAGAACGGTTCAGGCAAAAGCACCCTTTTGAAAATTCTTGCCGGAATTTCAAAGCCGACAAGCGGCAGTGTTGAGACATCCGGCAGGATCTCTGCTTTAATTGAACTTGGCGCGGGATTTCATCCGGAAATATCCGGCCGGGAGAATATTTTTATCAACGGAATAATTCTGGGCCTTTCCAAAAAAAAGATCCAGAAGAAACTGCATGATATTGTAAGCTTTGCCGAGCTGGAAGATTTTATTGACAAACCTGTAAAGACCTACTCTTCGGGAATGTACATGAGGCTCGGATTCTCAATAGCAATAAATGTTGATCCGGAAATACTTCTGATAGATGAAGTCCTTGCAGTTGGGGATGCTTCATTTGTTCCGAAATGTCTGGATAAAATAAATGAATTTAAGAGAAAAGGCAAGACGATAATATTTGTTTCCCATGATCTTGCAACGGTCGAAAGAATCAGTGATGAGGTCATCTGGCTAAAAAATGGAAAGATAGAAATGAAGGGATTCCCTAAAAGGGTTACCGATGCTTACCTTGAATATATCGGAACAAAGGATACTAAAAAGGCTGAACTTAAGCACCAGGAAGAGCAGCTTGAAGGGCTAACAAATAAAGAAAAAAGATGGGGAAGCAGGGAAATAGAGATATCAAACGTAAAAATGAGGGATGGAAAAGGAAAAGAAAAATATATTTTCAATTCGAACGAACCGGTGAGTATTGAATTTGATGTGACATCGGAAAAAAAAGAAAAAGACTTTGTTTTCGGATTGGGAATCGTGAATTACGAAGGTATAAATTGCTACGGTTCTAATACGGAGATGGAAAATTTCAATTCAAAAATGATTAGCGGAAAGGGGAAGGTAAAAATCAATATCCCGCAATTTGATCTTGTAAACGGAACATATTACCTTAATCTCGCAGTGCATAAAAGGGAAGGCTATCCATTTGATTATCACCATATGCTCTATACTTTCAGGATAATATCTGCAAAAAGAGACATCGGTATAACCAGGATCAGCCATCAATGGCTTTTTCCGGACAATATCAAACTGAAAGACAAATCCGGTAAGAATGAATAAACTTATAACTCCTGAAGACCTCTACACAAAATTGATCCAATCAGGATCGCTAAATGTATTTACCGGCGGAAATTTTGAGTTTATTGAACCATCACACATAGATCTGTTTGAATATTCAAAATCATTAGGAAGAGAACTCATAGTTATCATGACTGAAAAGAAATCCATAATTCCATGGCAGGAGCGCCTTGAAATTCTTGCTTCAGTTGAACTGATTGATCACCTCATCTATAATCCCGAATTTACTCCTGAAGAAACAATATTAAAAATAGCAGATAAAGGAATTATTGTTGAAAACAACGATTTCACATTGGAAGGGAAATTATTTCCTCCCGAATTCAAAATGTTCTTTTTCAAATCCTCCATTGGTATATTTAAATCTCTTTAAACAGCCAATATTTATTGAAATATTGGTTTGACAAAAAAAAACCGGTGTGTTAATAACAAATTGAAATTATTTATCCGGAAAATCTGAAATGGAGATAAAATCATACGGAAAAACTGACATCGGGAGAGTCAGGAACAATAATGAAGACTATTTTGCTGCTGAAAATATTTCTGACTCTGAAAAACTATACATAGTGGCAGATGGAATGGGGGGTCACAAAGCAGGGAATATTGCATCAAAAATGGGAACAGTCACATTTATAGGCGAATTTAGAAAAAAAAGAGAGAAGCATACACCCGCAGGAAAAGCAATGAAGTTTGCCCTGACTCAGGCTAACAAGATGATTTTCGATACTGCTAACTCAGAATCTGACAAAAGAGGTATGGGAACAACATTCAGTGCAATGCTCATAAACGATAACAAGGCAACTATCATTCACGTGGGAGACTCAAGAATTTACCTTATAAGGAATAAATCGATATCAAAATTGACTGTGGATCATACTTTTGTTGAAAAAATGCTGGAAGAGGGCAGAATTAGTAAAGAAGAGGCAAGAAAACATCCTCAGAAAAACATACTATATATGTCACTTGGCGCCAGAGAAATATTTAACCCCTTTTTTAAAACGGATATTAAATTAAATGAAGGAGATATTTTCATTCTCTGCTCTGACGGTCTCACAGACATGCTTGAAGACAATATCATCATGGAATACTGCCTTTCGTATCCTCCCAAAAAAGCAGTGGAAGAGCTGGTTGAATTGGGAAACAGGAATGGAGGTATTGATAATATAACGGTTATGGCTGTTTATGTTGGAAAAACAGACTCAGAAGATATTACGCATCCGATCGAAGTACCTGTTAAAAAAAAACTAATAAATAATTTCTTTTTAAAACTTGCACTGATATTTCTCGCTTTAATAATACTTGTTTTCGGACTTATCAGAATTATCTCATATTCAAACAACTCTAAAAAAGCACCTGTCTCATTTTCTACTCTATCTTCAGTTGAGATGAGGAATCTTTCACCTGCCGGTATAAATGAAAAGATGATGATTGATAACATCAGCTCTTCAGAGAGTAAAAAAATTCTCTTCTCTAAAAAAAATAAAAACTTAAACCTGCTTTTTTTTGGGGATTTCTATATAATTAAGGAGGGCACCGGCAGCAGAAAGATTTCATATGAATTTTCGGGAAATAAGATCAGGCTTGAAAAGATTTTTTTCGATAGTTCAATTGGAGCTCTTATAGCAATAGATGATAAGAATAAAATATACAGGATGAAAATAAAAAATGATTAAAATTGGCGAAAAGAAGGGCGATTTCCTTATTAAAGCAGAGATCGGCAAAGGCGGAATGGGTACAATTTACTACGCTACCGATACTATGCTTAACAGGGATATTGCACTTAAAGTAATTCATCCTCAGTTGGCAAATAACTCACAACTGCTTGAAAGATTCAAGATTGAAGCAATGACCCAGGCTAAAATGAGTCACCCGAATATCGTCATGATTTACAGCTTCTCAAAAATAGACAATGAAAATATCATTGCAATGGAATATATAGAGGGTAAAAATTTAAAAGATCTTCTACTTGAGAAAAAGATACTGCTAATCGATGAGGCAATAGACATATTAAAACAGATATTGAAAGGACTCATTTATTCTCATTCAAGAAATGTCATTCACCGGGATATTAAGCCGGCAAATATCCTGATAACCAAAGATAATATTGTAAAATTATCTGATTTCGGAATAGCAAAAGTATTTGGGAAGCAGGGCCTAACAAAAACCGGGATGCTTCTTGGAACCCCGTGGTACACTCCCCCCGAGCAGATACTGGGAGAAAATATTGATTTCAGATCAGATCTCTATTCAGTGGGAATAACATTTTTTGAAATGGTCACGGGAACTGTCCCCTTTGATTCCGAAACCAACTCCGATTTTCAGATCCAGAAGGCTCATCTGGAAACACCTCCTCCAAGGCCGTCGATATATAATCCGGAAATTGGATCAAGAATTGAAAAGTTCATACTTAAAGCCCTTCAAAAAAAACCGGAAAAACGGTTTCAGTCTGCTGTCGACATGATGAAGTCCGTTGAACAGCTTGAAAAAAAAGTTGCCGAAACAGCCATGATAAGAAGGGAAAAAACCGCTCTGGTGAGTTCTGGTACAGATCTAAAAAAAAGAAAATCCAGAAGAATTATTTTTATCCTGCTTATAATAATGCTATTTGGAGCAGGTGCAATAATGTCATATATTTATCTGATCAAACCATCTGCCCGAAAAGAAATAGTGAAAAATGAACCTGTAGAAGTGAAAAAAAAAGAGGTTCAGCTATCATCCGGCGAAAATAAAGAGAAAGATATTCCGGTAGTAATTAAAACTCAGGATCCAAAACAGAAAAAAGCTGTAAATAAAAGTGAGGAATTAAATAAAAAACAGATTATTAAAAGGGA
>CAZNLS010000041.1:0-6061 GCA_964573895.1 uncultured Clostridia bacterium | reverse complement strand
ATACAAAACCAGGAAGGAAAAAAGGACACATGGCAGAAAAGAAAAATCAAACTACTGCCAAAATTGAAAAAAAGGAAAATCCATCTGAAAATATAGTCGAAATCAAGCCAGCCGGTAAACCTGACGTAAATATTGAAGCGGAGCTCGTAAAACTCGGAAACAGCCTGGACAAAGGGGACTTGAAAGGCGCAGAGGCAAAAGTCAGTGTTTTGATGAAGCGGAATATAAGGGCAGCCAAACTCTTTTCATTTGCAGGAAAAATAAAATTCATCAAAAAAGATTTTTCCGCCGCCGAGTCTCTTTGGGTAAAATCTTTAAAGCTCAACGGCTCAATAAACTTCAGGTTTTTTCATAAGCACGGTATTTTCAATAAAGGCTGTTCAGGTGAATTAATAATTAAAAAGGGGCTGATAATCTTTGATTCATTGACAAAACCTTCTCACAGCCTGGCTTTAACAATCGACAGGATCAGAAAGATTCAGAAACCAAGGAGTTCCTATGGGATCGTAGTTTCATATCTTTCAGGGAAAAAAACAAAAAAAAGTGTTCTTATCTTAAGGGGGAGGAACAGGAGAGGTGAAAAATTTCTTGTCGAGTTTTTAAATAAGTATATTCTGGAGGATAAATAATGTTAAAAAAATTTTTCAAAAAGTTTTCCAGGTCAAAAAACGAATCAGCAAAGCACTCTTATCCTGAAAAATTCAATAAAAAGCATGATATGACACTAATCGAAAAACATGGTCCGGTCTCATCACCCGAAAGCATTAAGGAGATCTCTTCAAATAAAATTGAGATAGACATCTATGTAAATGGCGAGAAGATCTCTACAACAAGAATATCTGACCATTTTGTCAGGATTGGCCGTGATCCGTCACAGGTTGATATAATTGTGGCTGAACCCATAATTTCAAAACTGCATTGTACTTTTGAAAGAAGCGGGAATGATCTTTTCATTACAGACAACCACTCAACCAACGGTTTATATATAAATAGCATAAAAACAGTAAAACATCAGTTAAAGAACGGGGATATAGTCTCACTTGGGAAGAAAGGAACAGTACAGCTGTTCATTCATATGGAGGATTAAATGACAAAGAGATTTGTATTGATTTTAGTGATATTTTCATTGATATCGACAGTTACATTTCCTGATGAAAAATGTTTAAAAGAAGAGATATTAAAACCAAAAGCATGGAAGGCGAATTATAAAAATTATAGTTGTGATCCGTCTATATTAGAACTTTTAAAAGAGAAAATCATGAATGCAGATTCCATCGATGTATATTTTGGATTCTGGTGCTCAGATTCAAGAAACAACGTCCCTAAATTTATCAGCCTGATTGATAAAATCAATCCGGCGAAATTAAATATAAACTATTACAAAGTTGGAAGAAAAGAAAAAGGAAAGAAATTTTACAAAAAAGCTATGAAAATTGAAAGAGTCCCTACATTTATTGTAAAAAAGAACGGCAGGGAAATAGGAAGAATTATTGAAAATCCGGTTAAGAGTCTATGTGAAGACCTGCTCAATATTATTTTTTAAAAATCTATAGCAGTTTGAAACTCATGAACTTCCCCGGTGTCCGTACATTGGGCCAGAAGTTCTGAAACAGATTTCCCTTCAACCGGGTGAACTAATTCAGGAGCAATATCACAAAGAGGAATTAAAACAAATCTTCTATTTGCAATCCCGGGATGAGGAATTTGCAAATTTTCGGAACTGAAAACTAAATCATCACAGAACAAAATATCAACATCAAGCTCTCGAGGCTTTAAATGCCCTCTGTAAATATCTCTCCCAAGCCTTGCTTCAATACTTTTTAATTCTTTTAATAGTTCCGGCGGACTCAATTCCGCGATAAGAGTTATCACTAAATTAAGATAATCTGCCTGAATTTCCTCAACTCCGACCGGCACTGTTTCATAAATTTTTGATATTTTATCTACAATTCCCAATCGTTTTAGAAAATAGATGCCGGTTTTTAGATAATTGAGTCTATTTTCAATATTACTTCCAATCGACAGATAATATTTCATTGATTCTCCCGGCCGAATACTATAATATTCAGATAAACTTATCAAAGGGAACATTTTTTTTTCTTTGGCGTTAATATAGTGGAGGCTTAAATGAAAAAGTTGCTATTTATTATTCTTATGATACTTATTCTTACTTATTTCCTGATATCCGGAAATTATACAAAAACGATAAATAAATCATTCAAAATAGATATTTCCGCCAGGCTAACTTTAAAAAATATTAACGGAAATATTACAATAAAAACAATTCCTGGAAGTAATGTTAAAATTGAAGCGGTTAAATCATCAGGGAAAAAAGATGAATTAGATCGTGTTAAAATAAATTTCGATAACGATAGGGAAGGACTGAATATCTACCCAAGCGGATATAAAAACAGAACATCTACATCCATCAGTTATGAACTCATAGTACCTGAAAAACTTGCAGGCATAAAAATAAAAAATGTAAACGGAACTATCAAGGGAGTGGGGATTTATAAAGATCTCGAAGCCAGAACCGTAAACGGCACAATTAAATTTTCCGCAATAATGAATAACTGTTCTCTCGCAACCGTTAACGGAGGAATATCCATTTATCAGGAGGGGGCTTTTTTGGGAGATATATCTGTAAAATCCGTAAACGGCTCAATTATAATTGAACTTGATAAAGATTCCTCTGTTTCTCTGAAAGGCGGTACATTGAACGGTAAAATTAAAAGTGATTTCCCTTTGAAAATAACGAAAGGATTTATAGGAAGCTCATTTCAGGGAAACATAAAAGATGGAAAACAGATGGTAAAGATTAAGACTGTGAACGGAAGTATCTCCATTTTCAAAAAATAGAAATCCTGCCCTGAATTAAAAAAAAATATGAATTTTTGCACTGAAAAAAATAAATATCTGTTTTCATCTGATATAATTAATATGTGAAAAGAGAAATTTTTGTTGGAAATGTAGGGATCGGGGGAGATCATCCCGTATCAATTCAATCAATGACATCAACAAAAACCTCGGATACAGTTTCTACTATTACTCAGATTGAAGAGCTGTCTGATGCAGGCTGCGATATAGTAAGGGTTTCAGTTCCGGATTCGGATATGATCCGGTCATTTAAAAAAATAGTGTCGCATTCTCCGATACCTGTCATTGCTGATATACATTTCAACCAGGATATAGCTGTTGATGCAATAAAGGCAGGAGCTGCAGCGGTCAGGATAAACCCGGGGAATATATCCGGGAAGGAAAAACTAAAAAATATTATTTCAGCAGCAAAAGAATATAAAATTCCTGTGCGGATAGGGGTTAATTCCGGATCAATAGAAAAAAAATATCTGTACATGAAAATTTCTAAACCTGAAAAGATGGTTCTTTCTGTACTTGATAAATTGAAACTTTTTGAAAACTTAGGATTTTTTGATATAAAAATTTCACTTAAGTCATCTAATGTCAAAGAGACAATTGAGGCGTATAGAATCGCAGATAAAAGATGTGATTATCCTCTTCATATAGGCATAACAGAAGCAGGCTCATTATTTTCCGGATCTATAAAATCTGCAATAGGGATTGGTTCTCTTCTTGCAGACGGAATCGGAAATACGATCAGAGTTTCCCTGACTGAAAACCCTGTTGAAGAAGTAAGAGTTGCAAAAATGATCCTCAGATCACTTGGATTACGAAAAGGAGGTATTGAAGTGATCTCATGTCCTACCTGCTCCAGAGTCTCGGTAGATTTAATATCAATTGTAAAGGAATTTGAAAGTAGAATTAAAAAGGAAAATATCAAGGGGAATCTCAAAATAGCAATTATGGGTTGCGAAGTTAACGGACCCGGAGAGGCCAGGGAAGCCGATATTGGAGTCGCCTTTTCAAACAAGAGAGGATTTATATTCAAAAAAGGAAAGAAGATCGGAGAAATCAACATAAAGAAATCTGTTGATGAACTGATAAAAGTAATTAAGGAGATAGTTTAGATTTTATCAAAAACCTGTTCTATATCCTCATTAATATAGGGAATACTCTTAAGTTTAACTAAAATCCTGATCAGCGCTACGGTAATCTCTATAATATATAGTTAATTTTAAACAATTTCCCCTTCCTCTTGATACAAAGTTAAAAAATAACTATAATACTCTTTTAATCAATCAGAGGAGAGAATTATGAGCAAAAGAAAATCAATACTTTTATGGGGGCTGGCATTTCTTTTTACAGTTGCAATAATTTTTTACCAGAGACTTACAGGACCCACATATCCCGTCAAAGGAAGTGAAACGATTAACGGCCATACAGTTAAATATAAATTTTTAAGAAGTCACACAGCCTTTGAAGAATTACCTGTGACGGTAGAGGTGCAGGGCAGTGATTTAAAAGGATTTATAAAATTCAGAAGATATAAAAGCGGTGATGAATGGACTGAAAAAGAGTTGAAAAAAGAAGGAGATAATCTCACGGCAATGATCCCGGGTCTTCAAAGTGCAGGTAAAACCGAATATCTTGTCGAGTTGCAAGCAGGGGGGCGCTCTGTCGTCCTGAATAAAGGAAGAAGTATTGTTGCAAGATTTAAGAATAAAGTGCCGGATCTTTTTCTGATAACCCATATCTTACTTATGATACTCAGCTTTCTTTTTGCAATCAGGACCGGTCTTGAAGCATTGTTAAAAAACGGAAAATATTACAGGCTTGTCAGTATTACTCTTTTCGTTGTCTTTCTCGGCGGAATGATTTTCGGTCCGATTGTCCAAAAATATGCTTTCGGTGACCTGTGGACAGGGATCCCATTCGGTTTTGATCTGACGGACAACAAGACCCTGTTAGCTTTTTTACTGTGGATAATAGCCTATATAATGAAAAAGAAGAGCCGCTGGTATGTGGTTGCCGCTTCGGTTTTAATGATTGCTGTATATCTTATCCCGCACTCTGTTTTAGGATCTGAAATCGATTATAGAACGGGAAAAATGAAGAACAAGTTTTCTTTAAATAATAGAATTAAACAACAGCCTGAATCTCCTTTACTGTTCAGGCTCTCTTGAAATAACACCCTTGTCTATTAAAAGTTGAACCTGTTTATTCACCGTCTCTGCATATCTTAAAAAATGCGGGATTGTCAGGTGAAGGTAAGTATGGACTTTAACAATTGAAGGATCTTTTACATCCCTGATTCCCAAACCCATGCACACTTCTTCGGGGTTTAAGTTGAATGAGATAATATTTGCATAAAGATCTTCGGCATCCTCATCATAAATCTCCAGATTTTCTTTCTCTTCCATCCTTCCCTCCGTTTTTTCAACTGCAGCTTCTCTTTTCAAGTTTCTGCAGGTAGTTTAATAAACGCCTCTCACTTTCAGTCAAAATAATCCCACTGTTTTTCTGGGTTCTGTGTCCGGATCTTATTAAGTTAAAATCAATATTAAATCCAAGTTTTTTAAATCCCTTCCTGATACTTTCTCTTTTTTTGAGGATGGATTCATAACTAATGACAATACTTTTCGGAATATTTTCGTGAGCCGCAATAAGTGCATTGTTATTATTGAACCAGTCTAATTTGAAAGTCGAAATTCCTCTTCTAAACATACTTGCTTTTACATCCGAAGGGTTCCTGTATATAAATACAACACGTAAATTCTTTGCAATGTGAGAATAGAAAAATATCGAAGGAATATGAACAATTTTCAGTCCGGTCAAACCACTGGTATCGTTCAATTTTTTCACAACTTTGTTGAGTTCAAGAATATTTTCATCTGTCATCGCATGATCAATCAATTTTTTTTCCAGTTCTTTCGCATCAGACATCTCAAAATATCCCTCTTTATTATACTTGTCGGAACCAAGATCGGAGGGAAACGTAACTCCTGAGCTCTCAATAAGCTGGCAGGCCAGTGATGTCCCGCTTCTTGGATGACCTGCAACAATTATTCCGTTCTTTAAAACTAGTGGCGCAATTTCTTCATTCTTTTTTTTGCTCATTTAATTCTCCATGGGATAAATTGATTACCGCCAATATATTAATTATACGTTATTTCAGCCCTCCGGTAAACCGAAGAACAATTTT
>CAZNLS010000040.1:0-21203 GCA_964573895.1 uncultured Clostridia bacterium | reverse complement strand
TAAGCTGTTTCTCCTTTGCTGAATCTATTGTGAAGAGTAACACGTAATCCTCTCCGCCTGAAAGAACAGCTTTATATTCATCAATATCATATTTTTTACAGAGATTTCTGAGCTCTGCTGAAACAGGTATTTTTTCATAATGCAGAGTACACCCTGTTAAACCCGATGCATCTAAAATTCGCTTTAAATCTTTAATTAAGCCATCTGATATATCAATCATCGATGAAACATAATTTTTCAATATTTTTCCTTTTTTTAATTCCGGCTCGACAAATTTATGCTTTTTAATAAACCGGGGTAAATCCAGTTTTTTTTTTAAAAGTTTCAGGCCTGCATATGACCCACCTGTCTCACCTGTTATACATATAAGATCACCATAATTTGCACCGCTTCTCATCACCGGGCAGTCAGCTGCACCAACCATTGCTATTGATACTATAACATTACTGCTATCGGAAATATCTCCCCCCGCCAGCTCAATGTTCCATTCGTTGCAGGCCTTTTTTATACCTGAAAAAAAATTCAATAAATTAGTTTTGTATTTTTTTAATGGAAATCCCAGATTCAGATAAAAATATTCAGCTGTTCCTCCCATGGCTGCAATATCACTCAGGTTTACCGCAACTGCTTTTAGGGCAATTTCATCGAATGTAAAATATTCAAGACTGAAGTGAATATCCTCAATAAGAATATCTGAAGTTATTAATTGATAAAGATCCCCGGACTGAACGACAGAACAGTCATCTCCGATCCCTTTTCCTTTTGAGAATAAAAATTCTTTCTCAAGATAACCGGTGAATTTTTCCTCATTCATTAAAGACTTTTTCAGTTAAAGCTTCATTAACCGCATTTACTATATTTTTTGTAAACACAAAATCAATTCCCGAAAGATAATTCTCTTTGATATCTTTTAGGTCTTTTTTATTTTTATAAGGCATTATTATTTTTTTTATCCCGGCCCGTTTGGCTGCAAGGACTTTCTCTTTTATACCACCTACCGGAAGTACTCTTCCTCTCAGGGTTATCTCTCCGGTCATGGAAACTTTTCTGTCAACACTGATATTGCAGATTGCAGAAGTTAATGCTGTTGTCAATGCAATTCCCGCTGATGGTCCGTCTTTAGGAATACCTCCCTCAGGCAGATGAATGTGAATATCATTCTCTTCGAATACTTTTTTGTCTATCGACAGCTCATCTGATTTTGATTTGAGAAAGCTTAGTGCTGCAGTTGCAGACTCCTGCATGACTTTCCCGAGAGATCCGGTCAGGATCAATTTCCCCTTCCCGGGTATCAGTTTCGTCTCGATAAAAAGAATGTCGCCGCCGACCGGAGTCCAGGCCATTCCGGTTGCAACCCCTATCATATCATCTTCAAGTAATTGATCCCTGAACAATTTAGGAGGCCCGGTGAATTTTTCAAGGTTTTTCACCGTAATTTTGCATTTCTTTTTTTCTCCGGAGGCAACTTTTCTTGCAACTTTTCTGCAAATATTTCCTATCTCCCTCTCAAGATTCCTCACTCCGGCTTCTCTCGTATTGTTTGAAATTATATTTTTTATCGCTCCGGTGGTGAAGTCAATCAATGTTTTGGAGAGTCCGTTTGATTCAATCTGCCTCGGAATAAGATGTCTTTTAGCAATCTCAACTTTCTCCTCTTCCGTATATCCGTGAATGTGGATAACCTCCATCCTGTCTTTAAAAGCAGGCTGGATAGGCTCCATCATATTTGCTGTTGTAATGAAGAGTACATTCGAAAGGTCAAACGGAACTCCAAGGTAATGATCCGTAAAAGTATCATTCTGCTCCGGATCAAGTACTTCCAGAAGTGCAGAAGAAGGATCACCCCTGAAATCTGCCCCGATCTTATCAACTTCATCCATCATAAAAACAGGATTATCCGAATTAGCTTTTTTTAACTCCTGGATGATCTTTCCGGGAAGAGCTCCGATGTATGTTCTCCGGTGACCCCTGATCTCAGCCTCATCTCTCACTCCTCCCAAAGAGATTCTTACAAATTTTTTATTTAATGCTCTCGCTATCGATTTCCCGAGTGAAGTTTTTCCTACTCCCGGAGGTCCGACAAAACACAAAATTGGACCGGAGGCTCTGGAAGTCAGCTTTCTGACACTCAGATATTCTAGAATCCTTTCCTTCACTTTATCCAAACCAAAATGATCCTGGTCAAGAATTTTTTTCGCCCTGTTCAAGTTCAGATTATCCTTTGTTGAAACATTCCAGGGCAAATCCGTCATCCAGTCAAGATAATTCCTTACAACAGTGCTTTCGGCAGACTCAGGATGCATTTTTTTAAGCCTTTCTATATTCTTTTCAATTTCAGACTTTGCCTCTGCAGGAATTTTTTTCCCTTCAATTTTTTTTCTAAATCTTAATATTTCATCTTCATTTTCTTCACCTTCTCCTAGTTCTGTTTTTATCGCTTTTAACTGCTGTCTGAGAAAATATTCTCTCTGGTTCTTATCCATTTCTCCCTGAGCCTTCAAATTTATCTGGTTCTGTATATTCAACAGCTCTAGCTCGTAATTTAAAAGGTCATAAACATTCTGAAGCCGGATCATTGAATTTTCCTCTTCAAGTATCTTTTGAGAATTCTCAATCTTCAGCTCAAGGTTTGATGCAATTATATCCGCAAGTTTCCCCGGCTCTGAAATATTTTCAACAATTACAAATATTTCACTCGGTATCTGCTTCCCGAGTTTCCCGGTCTGTTCAAATTTCTGACGAACATTTTTTATGAGCGCCTTATCTTTCAGCAGCATTCTTTTAGGTTCTTTGTCTTCAATTACCTCAATATCAGCCAATCTTATTTTCCCGTCATCGGTTACCGTTTTCGCTCTGGCCCTGGAGATTCCCTGGGCAAGCACTCTCATCCTTCCGTCAGGAAGTTTAAGCATTCTTACAATCAGGGCTACTGTCCCCACAGAATACATGTCTCTCGGATTCGGATCCTCAACAGACCCATCTTTCTGAGTTAACAATAAAATCATTCTGTTACTCTTCAATGCCTTGTCAACTGCTCTCTTGGATTTTAGCCTTCCAACATAAAGCGGAACAATCATGTATGGGAAAACTACAATATCTCTCAACATGAGTACCGGAAGGTTTTCCGGGATATCTATTTTTTCATCATTTTTACTCTTTTCTTCTACACGCCTAATTTTATTTTCTCTCTCTTCTGCCATCAAATAACTCCCTATTTAATATCAACCGATATTTTTTCAACAAATTTCTTCTCTATTTCTATTATCAGTACCCCATTATCAAAATATGATTTTATTTTCTCACCGTAAATGGGAATATCAATAAAAATTCTTCTGTGAAAACTTCCGAATTTTCTCTCGAAAAGGTAAAAAGTCGTTTCAGATTCATCAGTCCCTGGCTGCTTCTTTATTCCCTTGACAACAAGCTCTCTGTTATCCTCCAGATATATCGAAATATCCTTTTTTGTTACTCCTGGCAACTCCATTTCCACCACAACGGATTTCTCTGTTTCCATGATATTTGTGCTCGGCTCCCAGTCGGGATTTGTACTAAATCCGGATGAAAAATTATCCCTGGTCTCTATTTCAAAAAATGGAACATTTTTTTTTGCCATCATTCCTCCTTTTTTAAAAGGTTGTGGAGTTCACTCATAAATTCTTCAAGGCTTCGAAAATCAAAATATACCGAAGCAAATCTTACATAGGCGACTTTATCCATCATTTTTAGTTTATCCATGATAAACTCTCCAACCATTTTAGTCGAAAATTCTTTTTCAGAATTGGCAACCAGATCCTCGAGCTGTGAAGCAATCTGCTCAATCTGCTTTCCCGGTATTGGTCGCTTTTCTACAGCTCTGTAAAGCCCTTTTCGAATTTTATCTTTGTCGAAAACTTCCCTTCTTCCGTCTTTTTTTACAACCATAAGAGGAATTTCTTCTATTTTCTCATATGTTGTAAATCTCTTCCCGCAATTCAGACATTCTCGCCTACGTCTTATGTAGATACCATCCTTACTCTCTCTGGTCTCCACTACTTTGTCTTCAAAACTTTCGCAATCAGGACATTTCATCTTTTTTATTAATACCCAAAAGGGCTTTTATTTTCAAGCCCTTCATCTTCAGAGCTATTATCCCTGGGACTGCAATGACAAGCAAGATAAGAAAATGAACAAGAATTGTATATGCACCGGCTTCATTTTGAGTGATCCCTTTCCCCCTGTAAAGTTCAATCAGACCATACTTTGACGCAGCATCAAGACTACCGGTCATTCCCGGAGTCGGGACAGCCGCTGATATTACAATAATACTAAAATATGGAACTGTTTCAATAAGAGAAACATAATTTCCAAACCGAAATCCTTTCATCAGAATCCAGTAAAAAGGAATAAGCCAGAGCCATACAAGTACTGATGAAACAAGAAGTTTTAAATAAGCCGTAAATGACAGATTCAGTTTTAAACCCTTCAGAAATCCTATTACAGCACTTTTTACTTTTTCTTTATATTTCGAAGGTACCGGCCATATCACAAACCTGATAACAGCTTCTGTGAATCTCTCCATTTTTTTTAAATTTACCAGGTAAAAGAGAATGAATAGAATTAATACTGCAGGCAGAAGTATCATTGCCCCCTTTTTTAGATCCGAAAATATCGGTGAATTGTTTTGATCCAGAAAAATAAGGGATGAAAAAAAGATCAGGATAATCATTAATGTGTCTATCAACCTCTCCATTACAATTGATGAAAGTCCCCGGCTTCTGGTAATATCATCTTCACCCGCGACAAGAACTCCACGGGCAATTTCACCTATCCTGCCCGGCATTATTGTATTTATAAAGAAACCTATTACAATATAGTTATAAAGGGAGAAAACTCCTGGTTTTACTCCCGATGAACTTAAAATTATTCTCCATCTGTATGCCCTGATAAAAAACTGCAGGTATAACCCGGTTATGAAAATCAAAAGATAAAGAGGATTTACATCTGATAAAATTTTTGCTATTTCTTCAAAATTAAGATTGTTAAAAAAAAAGTAGAGAAGCAGAACTACTATAATTATCAGAATCAAAAACCTGGCAATTTTCATTCATGAAATATAAAGTTTTTACCACTAAATGTCAATTTTAAGAGTGTTAAAAATATTGTTAATCAGATTTAATTTGACAAAACCTTTAAAAAAAATTATTATTCTAACAAATGAAGATTAATACCAAGATCAGATATGGGTTGAGGATGATGGTTGTGCTTGGTGAGCACAAAAACCTCTTAAACACCGAGATACTTGGAAAAAAAATGCTTGTCTCCCCAAAATACCTTAGAAAACTCGCAGGTCCTCTGGAAAAAGCAGGCCTTCTGGAGAGTATTCAGGGTAAACTCGGGGGATACAAACTCAGAAAAGAGCCAGAGGATATCAGTATAGCTAATGTTTTTAAAGCTTATAATGAAGAATTGAATATATCCGGCTGTACCAAAGAATCAGGTTGCCTTCTGGGAAAAACATGCATTACTTCGGGCTTATGGGATCATTTTGAAAATATTATAAACCGGCAGTTCTTCAACATCACTATTAAAAATATAATTGAAAACAACTTTAATCAAAATTAACTTCTTTTTTTCAGGAAACGGGAAAATGCTTTGGGAATTTGTGCGGAATAGTCATTTATCAGCTTTACAATTTCTTTAACTTTTTTAAACACATCTTCTTCCCCTGCCCAATACAATTTTATTTTCCCTGTTGTAACCTCATCAGCTGAATTAATTATTTTGTTTAAAATGACTGAGACAACAAGAAGATCATCAATAAGTCCTGCAACAGGAATAAAATCAGGAATGAAGTCTACCGGGGATATAAGATAGGTGAATCCTGCGAGAATCAGTCCCTTAGTTCCGGGTGAAATATCTCTGTCCGTAAACAATTTAAACATCAGATGGGATAAATCAGGAAGAAACAGTAAATATTCAAGGAATAAATCAGTCCATTTTCCGCTTTTCTTATTGAGCCTTCCTTTTTCAAACCATTTAAGAATCCGATTCCTTATCTTCAGATAAAAATCATCCGCTTTATTTTCAACATGTACGGAAATGTTATTTGCCCCCATTAATTCAGAGGATTCTTCAGATCCTATTTTTCCAATTCTTCAAGCTGTTTCTGAAGTTCTGCATTTTTTCTTTGTCTTACATATATATCTTTAAACTTTTTGTTGTATTCCTGATTTTTTGCAATATATTCCGCACTTTTGGATGGGTTGATCTTGATCATCTCTCTCCATAACAGACCCATGTATGAATATGGATTGGGATATTTGGGAGCAAGCTTTATGGCTGTTTCAAGAGATTTAAAACCGCCTTTAATTGCTTTTTCTCTTTCGGCTTTCGGAAGAATTGATTCATCGACAGGAGTCTGGTAACTCTTATTCCAGTAAACAACTCCTAGTGAGTAGTAGGCTTCAGCCAGTTTGAGTTTTTCATCATCGCCCAGTGCCATGATCTTTTCGTCATACTTAGCAACTACATTATCTATTTCTTCTTCAATACCGGAGATTTTTTTCATTGACTCTTTTAAAGTCGGAAAATTCTTTAACTCTTCTTTTTTCCCCGATACAAGTTCTCTGCGCTGCTGAGTGGGAATTGCCTTGTTTTTTTCAACATTTCTGATATATTTTTCTATATCAGTAACTCTCTTTATTCCTGCTTTCAATTCGTCGATTTTCTTGTAATAATCCAGTAACTGCGGATCGATCATGCATAGAATCCTCTTTTTATGAGCATCAATTGCTTTGTCCCAGGCTCTGAAATTTTGAAGATATGTTGCAAGATAATGATAAGCAGAGGGTTCAGTTGGATCCAGGGCTATCCTTTTTTTATACATTTCCTCTGCTTTCTCAAATTTCCCATTCTGAGAATAAAAATTTGCAAGTGTATAGTATGCTTTCGGATCATCTTTTGATTTTTCCAGGATCTTTAAAAAATATTTTTCAGCCATATCAGTATTTCCGAGCTTATCATAGATATTTCCGAGAGCAATTATTACATTCTGATTATCAGGTTCCAATTCTTCTGCCATTTGTAAAAATTTTACCGATTTTTCTTCATACTCTTTGTTTCTGTCTGTATCTTTGCCCGGTTTGTACAGAGAGGTGTAACATGTCCCGAGATAGAGATAGGCAACTTTTAGTTCCGGGTTCAGCTCGAGGGCTTTTTCATACTCCACGGAAGCCTTCTTGTATTTTTCCTGGACATAAAATTTGTTTGCATTTTTTAAATGTTTATTGGCACTTAAATTCGAAATTTTTAATTTTTTACAGCCTGAAAAATTCAGGACAAAAAATAGTGCAATTACGAGTATGAATAGTGTGAAAAGAATTTTTTTCATCAATTCCTCCTCAAGAGTGAAATATAAGTTAATAATCGATAAAAGTCAAGAGATTAAACCCTAAATAATGACCGGCTTATTTTATCCGGTGAAACCACATAAGAAAAAGCCATAAATCCTGAATATAGGGGATTTGTTTATTATTAAGATATATTTTCGTTGTCTCCTGGTCTTTTACAAGTTCAAACATTTCAAACAAATCATCGACATCTTGCGGGAAAAAACTGGCATAGATACGGTAAAAATCACCCTCACCTTCATCCATAAAATATTTATTTTTTTTTGCAAGTTCAACAGCTTTTTCATACTTCCTTGAAAGATGCTTACTAAATCTGATTGTTACTTTGAATTCTTTATTACTTTTTTTCGGATTGAGAATATTATCAAGTTTTTCATTTTCAATTCTCTCTTTTGCATTCATTTTATTAATTATAGATCAGATTATGAATATGAGCAAATTGTGATTCAACCTGTGTTTAAATCAAATTCAAGTTCAACAATCGAAGTATCAATTACTTTTTCACCGCTTTTTTCGAAATTTATAAGGAATTTCCCGTCACTTAACATCTGCATAACTATCCCTTTCCCAAAAAAGGGGTGACTCACTACTCTTCTGTTTTCCGTTTCCTCCGAACTGTCTTGGAGAGTTTTTTCCCTGTTACCCATAAATATCCCGAAAATTTCTTTAGCTGTATAGCATAAGTTTACTCCATTAAAACCTGCTTCGGATATGAATCTGGACTCCCTTGAACCTCCCGTTGAGATAATCAACCTGTCTACAGCTCTCGTTGAAGCCACATAAAAAAGCCTTCTCTCCTCTTCAATTTCCTGAGAGCCCTTCCTCAGGAAGAACGGAAGATAAGTTGAGTTGGCACCAGCGACTATGACCGTCGGGAATTCCAAACCTTTGGAATTGTGCATAGTCAGCAGCAGGACATTAGACCGTTTCTCTTTACTGTCTGCTGTCGAATCAAGAGTCAGCCTGTCAAATAGATCGGTAATTGTTCCGGAATTATCAGGGTCTGACTCCCATTTTTTAATAAAATCAATGAGTTCTTCCAGATTAAGTATCCTGTCATCTTCTCTTTTTTCCCTCAGATATTCCGGATATCCCGAAGATTCCAATAATGTCCCAAGTATCTCTGAAGGTAAATGAACACTAAATTTATCATTCATTTCAACTATCTTTGCGAATAGCGGACGGGAACTAAATTTATCAGAAAAATCATCTTGCAAAGTGGAAATCAGTGATTTCTCCGATTCCTTAGCCCTGTGAGTCAGACTGGCAAGGCTCTTTTCCCCGATCCCAAGGGGGAGAAAATCAACTATCCTTAAAAAAGCCCTGTCATCAGTAAGATCATATGCCAGCCGAAGCAGAGAAATTGAATCCCTTATCTCTTTTCTGTCAAAAAACCGGAGCCCTTTTAAAACTTTATAGTCTATTCCTCTGGATTGAAGAACTGTCTCTAATATCAGTGATTGGGAATTTACACGGTAAAGAATCGCAACGGGAAACTTAGAAGGGTCTCCATCCAAGCTAAATATCAGGTCTGCAATCTGTTCCGCTTCATTTTCTTTTGAACCGGAGAAGAGAAGTACAACAGGATCTCCGTTATCCCGTTCTGTCCACATATTCTTTATTTTTCTGAAAGTATTGCGCCTGATCAGACTATTGGCAAAAGTCAGGATCCCCTGAGTTGATCTGTAATTCCTTTCGAGTTTTATTATTTTAGTTCCGGGAAAATCTTTCTCAAAATCTGATATTGACCTTATATCAGCACCGCGCCAGGAATATATTGCCTGATCATCATCACCTACTACCGTTATTTTCCGATGTTCCGAGGCAAGCTGGCGGACAAGTTCATACTGATTTGGATTCGTATCCTGGAATTCATCAACCAGCACATATCTGAATTTTTTTTCATAACTTTTCCTGAGACTGTCATTTCCACTTAAAAGAAGAGTGGGTATTGAAACAAGATCCTCGAAATCCCACAATTTATTTTCTTGCTGGTATTGATAATAGAGATCATAAATTTTTATCTCCTCATCCGAATAACCCGCATTCAGAAGTGCAGTTGGATTGTTGGGATAGACAAGTTTCATTTTAGCCCTGTTAATTTTTTTTATAACTTGATCAGCCATATCATTTGTCAGCCAGCTGAAATTTTCCTTAATTATTCCCGATATAATTTTTTTTTGTTCTCTATCGTTACAAACCTGCCATTCGGCACCGAACCCGAATTTATCTCCGCTCAATCTGAGAATTTTTAATCCCAGTGAATGAAAAGTTGAAATTTGAAAGAGATTTTCATCAATGCCTGTTAGATGTCCGACCCTGGATTTCATCTCTCCCGCAGCCTTATTCGTAAAAGTAACTCCAAGTATGTTGAATGGCTGAATTCCACATTCGTTTATAAGATGTGAAATTTTGTATGTAAGAACTCTGGTCTTGCCTGAACCTGCTCCGGCAAGAATCAGCAAGGGTGAATTAATTACTTTAACTGCTTCAAGCTGTTCATCATTAAGAACCGTCTCTCTATTATCTGTCATTCTCTCTTCCGATATCGGGAACGTAAGGGAGCGGGATGAGGTTTGTTCTTTTTAGTTTACCATCAGTTTGCTTTTCAATAAGAATGAACTCCTGTACCTTTGAAGAATAACTGACAGGAATTATCATTCTTCCTCCCACTGCGAGCTGTTCAAGTAGTGCCGGAGGAATATGGTCTGGGGAAAAAGTACAGATTATTCCGTCAAAAGGGGCATATTCTTTCCATCCAAATGAACCGTCACCTGTCTTAAAACTTATATTTTTATATCCAAGCGAGAGGAGCAGCTTCTTTGCATTCGCTGCGAGCGAAGGTCTGTTCTCAATTGTGTAGACCTTCTTAACGAGTTCTGCAAGGATAGCGGCATGATATCCGGAACCGGTTCCGATTTCAAGGACTTTTTTATCATAATTCGGGGCAATTACATTAGTCATCAGGGCGACAATATACGGCCTGTCAATTGTCTGCCCTTCTCCTATTTCAAGTGAATAATCCATATAGGACCTGCCCCTGAATTTCTTTTTAACAAAAAGATGCCTGTTTACTTTCAGTAAAGCCCCGATAAGTCTTCTGTTTACAATTCCCCTTGATATAATCTGATCATTTACCATTTTTTTTCTTAACCGGTCAAAATCAATTTTCTCACTGAACAGTGGTAGAAGAAAAAACAAAAATGCAATCATTGAACAAAACTTTTTCATGACTCTATTCTATCAGAATTAATTTCAGCGGTAAATTTGTTTGTTCCTTTTGCTGTTGATTATAGCTAAGATTTGTATTATATAATTAAGGAATGATTAAAAGATTTTTTGAGCTTCAGGAAAGGGTTTTGTCTTATCATAAAAAGGCCAACACCGAACTTCTGAAAAAAGCATATTCTGTGGCAGCCGATGCTCATACAAACCAGTTAAGAGCTACAAAAGAATCTTATATCATTCATCCTTTAAGCGTTGCAGGGATCCTTGCAGACATGAAACTTGATGAAATTTCAATTTCTGCAGGCCTCCTCCATGATGTTGTTGAAGATTCTTCATATACAATTGAAAATATTGAATCAATGTTCGGCAGGGAGATAAGAGATATCGTGTGGGGAGTTACAAAAATTTCGAAGATTTCAGATATTGATCCTGAAAATGCAAAGGCGGAAACTCTGAAAAAAATGATCCTTGCAATGACAAATGATGTAAGGGTAATACTGATAAAACTTGCAGACAGACTGCACAACATCAGAACGCTGGATGCCCTTAACGAGAACAAAAGACAAAGGATAGCAACAGAAACGCTTGAAATATTTGCACCAATCGCCGAACGCCTCGGAATGGGAAAGATGAGGGATACTCTGGAAGATCGATCTTTTAAATATTCATTACCTGAAGAATATATGAAAATTCACCGGGAAGTAGGCGTCAGGAAAGAATGGGCTGAAGAAAAACTAAAAAAATTCAAGAGGGATCTGCAGAAAATATTAAGGGAACTTAAAATTAAAGGAGGTGTTGATTACCGGCTGAAAAGAGAAATATCAATTTATAGAAAACTTAAAAAAAAAGATATAAACTTACACAAATTGTACGATCTTCTGGGATTGAGGATAATAACCAACTCTATCGAAGATTGTTACGCTGTAATGGGAGAGATCCATCAGAGATTCAGACCAATTCCCGGCCGATGGCGCGATTTTATTGCAAATCCTAAAAATAACGGTTACAGGTCGATCCACACAACGGTAATTGCAGGGGGCGTTATGTATGAAATACAGATAAGAACTAAGGATATGCACAAAATAGCCGAAGAAGGAATCGCAGCGCATTGGAAATATAAGGAGGGGATATCTTTTATTGAGGATGACCAGAGACTTGAGTGGTTTCGGGAAATGATCGAGGCTCATAAAAACAATCCTGATCCTGAAGAATTTCTTAACCTTGTTAAAGGTGATCTGACACATAAAGAGATATATGTTTTTACTCCAAAAGGAAAGGTAATAAATCTTAAAGCAGGGTCATCTTCAATTGATTTCGCTTATGCAATCCACACTGAAGTAGGAAATCACTGCAGGCAGGCAATTGTAAATGAAATGAATACATCCATCAAAAAACCGCTTAATTCAGGTGATGTCATTGAAATTCTTACTTCAAAAATAGTGGCTCCGAGTGCTGACTGGCTTAAATATGTCAAAACTTCAAGAGCAAGAAAAAAAATACTAAATTTTATTCAACAGAAGGAAAATCAAAATTATATAGAAAGGGGCAAACGGATGTGGAGCCGGGTGGTCAGGGAGTATAAAAAAAAATATTCAATAGAATCTAGTCACAGAGAAATTAACAAAAGAATAGAAAAATTAAATTATACAGATCAGGAGACTTTTTTCAGAGATATCGGCTCATTAAAAAAACAACTTAATAAAAAAAACCTGGAAGTTCTTTTCCCCGAAGGAAAGGCTCTGGAGATAAAAGACAATACCGGAAAAGCAGCGAAAAAAAGAAGTAGGAACTTCAAATTGATAAAACTTGAAGGAGTTTCTAATGTTGATTTTACATTCGCCAAATGCTGTAATCCGATTAAGGGCGAAGCCATTAAAGGTTATATAACTTTGAACCGGGGTCTGGTCATACACAGAGCCAACTGCATCAGCCTGAAAAATGCATTTAGCGAAAGATTAAAAAATGTAGAATGGAATGAAGATGAAGAGTTCATCCAGAAAGTTAAATTTGAACTTCTTGTCGAGGACCGGCCCGGAATATTAAGTACAGTTTCAAATATAACTGCAAAATATAAATCAAATATAAAAAAGATCTTCAATGAGAATATAAGCCAAAGTTCAAGCAAAATAATAATTATTTTCGAGGTCAACCATACCAGGCAGCTAAAGAAAATTGTAAAAGATTTTACCAATACCAAGGGTGTTTATCATGTCTTCAGAAAACGGCTTTCGGAAAAATAAACTATTTTTTAAGTCTCTCCATCCTGTCGCGATATGAAAAGATACAACCACAGTAATTTTGATGCTCAATACCGAGTTCCAGACTTAGTTTTCTGCCTATGTTAAATCCGTTTTTCTTTTTAAAATTTTCCTGAAGAAACTCAACACCGTATTTTTTTGAAAGCTGTAATCCCTCACTGTTAATCTGTTCAGTTACCTTATGAGGACTTATTGAAAGGGTTGAAGCAATAACATCAAATCCCTTTTCTTTCGCTTTTTTAAACACCTCATCCAGCCTCATATTAAAACAAATTGAACATCTCTCCCCTCTCTCCGGGTCATCTTCATGACCGGAAATGAATTCGAGCCATTTCTCTTTTTCATATTTACCGTAAATCATTTTCCAACCAAGTTTTTCTGAGATTTTTTTTGCCTCCGTTACCCGAAAATCGTATTCGGTTTTCGGATGAATATTAGGATTATAAAAATAACCTGTGACATTATATTCTTCGGAGAGTTTCTTGAAAACATATGTAGAGCATGGCGCGCAGCAGACATGTAAAAGCAGTTTTTTCATTTTACTGTAAATCCATTCCTTTTTTTTAATTCCCGGATTGAATGTGCATCACTGCCCCTGGTTAAAATCAGACCCAGTTCATTTGCAAGATTCTCAAATCCGGAATTGATCCTATCCCTTTCAGAGGATGTAAAAATCCCCGGGGATAGCTCGGAATAGTCATAGTAGACCTCAAGACCTTTAAGTCCATATTCTGTAAGCTCCCCGATCAATTTATTAACAGTCCCATTAAGCATTCCGATATAATAACCCGGATGAGCAAGCACTGCAGTACCTCCTGAATCCTGGATCAATTCAAATATTTTTACCGGATGTGGTTTAATAAGTATACTATCCGCATCTGTTTTTTCACTCATCCACTTCTTCGCCTGGCTGTAGTCTTTAAACAACCTTTTTTTTAGAAGAATTTTTATAAGATGAGGCTTCATCAGGGTATCGGAATGAGGAAGGAAAATATCTTCTTCTTTAATTGTCGCCACACCGAATTTCTCATTTATATATTTAATAAGATTTTTTATTCTCTTATTTCTCTGTTGATGGTTTTCTTCCAGATAATCTGCAAGCTTTTGATTTGAAAAATCGATGTTGTAACCAAGAATATGGAGTTCAACTCCATTAATTTCCGAATCGAATTCAATCCCCGGAATGAGAGAGATCCCCAGTTCGGATGAAAGTGAAAACAGAGCTTTTCCCTCTTTTAAATATGCTCCGGCGCCATCATGATCTGTAACCGAGACATATTTTAGCCCGGCCAGAGATGCAATTTTAAGAATATCAGGTGCCGACATCTCTCCATCCGAAGCATATGAATGGATGTGGAGATCAGCTTTTTCCATATCTATATTCCGCAATTCCATCAGAAAGAGATATTAGCATACTTCATTTTTGAGTTAAAACAGTTTTCAATAATTCCTGTGGTTTGACAATTAAATTTCAGCAGGCAAACCTGACGTCCTCTTCTCCGAAAAGTATATTCAACAAGCTTGTAATCACTCCCGGTGCCTCAATCCTATCTTTGCTTGTTGATAATGTTTGCATTGAGGGCATTTTGTAGTCATAGTAATTCCTGATAAAACTGGGTGTTTCGGGATCTAAGAGAGCCTTATTCCCATTTACAGCGATATAACCTGCCGCAACTTCATTTAAACTGATTTTTTCAAACATTTTGCCTCCTGAAATCATTATATTCAGGAAGGATGACAAATAATGTCATAGTAGAAAATTGAACAAATTTTTATATATTAATTCTTGTCTGAGTAGAGGAGAAGCATCTGCTCAAGTTGTTTTCTTATCTCATTTCTGAGACCGGGAGGGGACAAAACTTCAACACCGGCACCGTATCCGAGTATATCTCCGGCGAGTTCCCTGAAATCCGATGCAGGGAATCTCAAAATCATATCCCCTTCTTTATTAAAATCAATTTTTTGATTTCCAAACCAAATCTGATCTTTTACAATGTTTTTTTTTGGACCTGAAAACTTCAGAATAACCTCTTCCCCGGAACCGGAAAAAAATATTCCATAATTTTTATATATGTCTGATTTACCGATCTTTTCATCAATACCTGCCATGATATTTTCTTCCAGAATCTCAGCAATATCAATTCTTGAGAGAAGAAAATCTCTAATATCACCCTTCATTTCACAATATGCAATAAGATGCCAGTTCCCCATGTAGAGGATCATATGGACCGGATTTATGGTACGTTCGGATCTTGTACCTTTATAGGGAGAATTGTAAATAATCTTTATTTTTTTTCTTTTAAGAAAAGAATATAGAACAGATTCAAAGACTGCGGGAATAACTTTAGCATATCTCACATTTTTTACTGAAAAATGCTTTTCTATTTGATCTATGTCTATTCCGGTTTCATTTAAAATTTTTTCTACCAGTACTTTAAATCTCTCCTTTCGTTTTTCTCCGGGGATCATTCCGCTGATCTTCTTCGCAATCAACAGCGTTATTATTTCTTCATCAGCCGTCCATAAACCGGGCAATTCAAATTTTTTATCGCTATAGTAATAGCCTTTTTCCTCTCTGTCGTATTCTATCGGTGCCCTGAAAAAATCTCTCATAAACTCAACTTCTCTTGCGGATTGACGATATGATATTTCAAATCGTTCGGACATATTAGCAATGGTAGGATAACGATTCCTTTTTAATTTCCCATGGAACCAGAGGTATCGCTCATAGGACAATTTCTTTGCCATATAAAATTTATAGCAATTTTGAAGATAATAGACAACCATTGCAATAAGCAGCATTTCAATTTAGAATAATATTTTTATGAAAAAGAAAATCCTCGTCTATACACTTGCATTTCTCTCCTCTCTATTCATTTTTGACAGGATCCTGATCAATATACTTTCGGGATTTGAAGTCACATTATACAGGCAGCGTAATTTCAAAGATAAATTCATCTCAACTGAAAAAAAACCATTTGATATTTTAATTATGGGATCTTCAAGATCCAAGAGGGGAATTTTGCCCTTCTATTTTTTTAATTACGGAGGACTCAGGGCAAAAAATATTGCCAGAAATGCGTGTAGTGCGAAATTCAACTATCTCTTTTACAATGAGTACAGAAAATATACAAAAAAACCCAGGGCAGTTATTTACGGTGTGGACTATTTTATATTCAAGTTGAAGTCAAATCCGAGGTGGCTGAAATATTTCAGTGACGGGAATGCCGGTTCAACTATGAAGAGACCGGGACTTCTAAGGCTTATTTCCAATAAACCTCAAATAGATCTGCTCATAAACAACTTTATATTGAATTTAAGTGACAATTTCAGAAAAGGATCCGTTAAAAATCAGACAAGCAATTCGGATATTGACGATTTCACGGGTTTCCCTGGATCTATATCTCAAAAAATTCAGCGTACTTCAAATTTTAAAAAATATTCATACGAAAAATATCCCGGAGAAGAAGGACTCTATTTCAGCAGGCTTATCAAACTACTTGATCAGGATCATATCCCGACAATAATAGTGTATATTCCGGAATATATAGGAACATACGAATCAAATTTCCAGAGAGATCTCTTCTACAAAAGTATAAAAAAAATAGTTTCTTTTTCACCGTCAATCCACTTCCTCAACTATAATGATCCATTAGTTTTTCCCCTGAATGAGAAGAGTTATTTTTCAGACGGTGGATGGGGATTTGCCAATTCACATCTTTCAAAAAAAGGTGCAAAAAGATTTAACAGAATTTTGATCAGAGATGTAAAAGACATTCTTACGGGTTTAAAGAAATGAACTTTTTTTCAATCGAATTTGCACTTTTTTTCCTTTCAATTGTAATATTATTTTTTTTAATACCTTTCAGACATAGAAGATATTTATTAATTATTTCCAGCGTTACTTTTTATGGTTTGATAGATCTTCGTTTCCTGCCTGTGCTGATAATCCCGTCTATTATTGTATTTGTTTTAAGCAGCAGAATCTCAACTGCAAATTCAGCAGGTAAGAGAAAAACGATCTTTCTGATTACCCTCTGCGTTCCTCTTCTTTCTCTCATAATTTTCAAATATTTTGATTTCTTTATTAATATAATAACATCTGTTTTTCCACATTCTCATAATTTCGGTGCAGTATCAACATCTGGAATATTTTTTCCGGTTGGAATTTCCTTTTATTCATTTAAAATTATCAGCTATATAATTGATGTATATACAAAAAAAACAGATCATGAAAAAAATTTTTCATACTACTTTCTATATATCTCATTTTTTCCCCAAATACTAGCAGGCCCAATTGACAGAGCCGGCCCATATATAGAAAAATTAAAAAAACCCTCAACCCCTGATCTCGGGAGAATATTGGAAGGAGCCGAAAGGATCATCTTCGGTATATTTAAAAAAGCGGTAGTCGCAGATCGTCTTGCCGTTTTTGTCAACAATACATTTCAAAATCCGGCAGAAGTCAGCGGCATTACTCTCATTGCAGCGGCATATTTCTATTCATTTCAGATCTATTGTGATTTTTCAGGATATTCTGATATAGCAATTGGAATGTCCGGGATTTTTGGTTACAAATCAATGGAAAATTTTAATTTTCCTTATATCAGCAAAAGTTTTTCTGAATTCTGGAGAAGATGGCATATTAGCCTGTCCGAATGGATTAGAGATTATCTCTTTCTCCCCATCTCATATGCATTTTTAAGAAGAATTAAAAGTTTAAAGATCTTGTTCATTAAAACAGATACTCTTGCTTACTTTACGGGAGTAATGACTGCAATGGCCCTTACAGGACTCTGGCATGGGGCAGGATGGACCTTTATAATATGGGGAGTTCTACATGGCTTTTTTCTGTTTTTGGGTCAGGTTACAAGACGCAGAAAAAAAAGAATTGCTAAAAAACTAAAATTATCAGCTGTCCCCCGGCTTTATAATGCAATAAAAATTCTTATCACTTTTAATCTTTTAACATTTACATGGATTATATTCAGATCTTCAGGGATCAGTGAAACATTTTCATTTTTAAAAAATATCGGTTTTGATTACAATGGTGAAGGGGCAGGTTATATAATTTTCAATATAATTCTGATACTTTTCTTTATTGCCACTGAAACCATCCACACAAAATTAAGAAAAAAAGAAAAATCTTTAAGAATTCCGGTTTTTGTTAAAGTCACAGCCTACGCATTTTTTATATGTTTAATAATTATCTTATATGTAACCGGCCCCAACGAATTCATCTACTTTGGTTTTTAGAAAAACAATTTTTTACATATAACCTAAAGATTTGAGTTTTTTTCGGACTTTGAGATCTATTTTTTTATTTTTTGATTGATATGTAAACTTTTTCTTTAATCTAAAAAAGCTTCTTAACTGAAATAGAAAATAATTTTCCAGTTCTAAATTCCTGATTGGTCTTTCTTCTTTTGGATCTGTTACAATTTCGTAAATGACCGGAGTCTGATTCTTTACAACATTTATGATACATCTGAATTTTCCGTTTTTCAGAACGTAATTTGCCTTGAAATCGGGAAAAGAAATAGTCCTGCTAATGATTGTCCGGGGATCCTTTTTTCGGAAATACTCAGAATGTAATCCATCCTTATTTAGCAATCCTCCTCCGGAAACGGAAAAAAGAAATTCAGTCAGATCTGATGTTGAAAAACTTTCTCTATTAATTCTCCTCCCTTTAGTCAATCCGGGAATATGAATAATCAGTGGTATCTGAATGCCTTCTCTCTGCAAAACAACATTGTGCCCGATCAGCCCGTGTTCTCCAAGAGATTCTCCATGATCAGAAGTTATAATTACTATAGATTTATCCATTAAGTCTCTATTTTTCATTAAATTGAGAATTTTCCCAACTTCAGAATCTGCATATGCCAGATTTTCATCATAACAATCATTAAGTAATTTAATATCATTGGAAGATCTTTTTCTTTTCTTAAAAAAAATTTTTTTTATTTCTTTATTAAATCTGTTATCACCATACTTCCATTTTCCCCGATGAAACTTCCCAAAAAAGGGAGGTGGCATTAAATAATCTATATGAGGTTCTCTTATATGAAGATAAACAAAAAAATTTTTACTCTTTCTTTTTACCGTTTCCAATATTTTTTTAAAAGGAGTGAAAAACTCTTCGGCCCTAACCTGATCTTTTTTCCTGAACAATTCAATGAACAGAGAAAATCCCTGATCCATGTTGTAATCACTTCCGAAGAAGGGATTCGCGGAAACAGCAGCTGTAAAAAACCCTCCCTTGTTAAAATTTTCTGCTAAAGTTGTAATTCCTTTGTTCAATCCTCCACTAAATAATCTGGTAACGTTATGATAATCAGGAGGCAGACCTGAAAGAAGTGTGGCAGTGGATGCCAGTGTATAAGCTGCTTCAGACCAATAATTATTAAAAACTATGGAAGATTCCGATAATCTTTCAATGTTTGGAGCAACAATTCTCTTATACCCCATATATGAGAATCTGTCAGCTCTCATCGAATCCAGCACAATTAAAAGTACATTAAATCTCCCTTTTAAATCTTTTATTCTTTGAACATATTTCAATATCGAATCTTTTTTTCCCCGATCATTTATAAGTTCGGATTTGAGTATCTTAATCAATTTTTTTGAGTCTTTTAAATCAACAATTATTTTTACCGGTTTTCCTTTCCACTCTTCAAGTTCAATTTTAAACTGTTCAGCGCCCCTGATTGTTATCTTTTTTACTATTTTTGAATTTAAATATATAGCAAGTTCAGATTTATTTACCGGACTATCGAATTTCACTTTTAAATAATCACCTTCTTTAGGAATAATTTGATATTTTAATTTTGAAGGAATTGTAATATATTCCCGATTTTCATTGAAACCTTCATATTTATTAATATATTTGGATAATATTGCTTTCGCACTAAACAATTTCAGAACAGTGTCACTATTCATTTTAAATTTTAAGTAAACTCCCTTTTCAGAAATTCTGTTTTTTAGAATTGGAATTCGAATTTTTTTCATATCATTTCTAAGGAAATGAATTTTTTTTGATATTTTTCCGTTTACAAAGAATTCTACATCACTATTTTTAGTAGTTTCTAATTCAGTTTCAATTATTATGGAACCGGTTCTTGGAATCAAAAATTTAAGTCCTCCCTCTTTACCAAACATTTCTCTGAAATATCTCTTTAAATATCTTGGGCCTCTCCAATTTCCGACGAACATTTCATCATCTGCCATTGATCCTACATCTACAATTTTGATTCCGGAAACAATATCAGGAGAGAGTTCATTTATTTCAAAAGAACTATTATTTGAACAACTGTTAGTAAAATATAATAGAAGTAAAACTAATATAAAAATCCTGGGGTTGATTTTCATTTACCTGTATCTTTTAATATATCTTCCCCTTGGTGAAGAAATATCAAAAAGCCCTTTTTCAAAAACAATTTTTCCTCCCTTTATTACAGTTTCAGGACCCCCCATGATATCTGTTCCGTCATAAATGTTGGAATCACAGTTTTGGAACTGTTTATCAAGAGAGATCCTCTCCTTAATTACAGGATCCCATATCACTAAATCAGCATCCGATCCGGGTTGTATTGTTCCTTTCCGGGGATAAAGCCCGAATATTTTAGCAGGCCTGGTTGATACAAGATTTACAAACCGATTCATTGTGATCTTGTTTTTAAGAACCCCCTCAGAATAGAGTAACTTCAGCCTGTACTCTACACTTCCTACCCCTTTAGGTATAGAAGTAAAATCATCGGGGAAATCATTCTCTTTTCCCTTACCGTTAAAGGGGCAGTGATCGGTCGAAACAACTTCCAATAATCCATCGCTGATTGCATCCCACAAAACATCTCTTGAACTTTTTTTTCGCAGCGGCGGACACATAAGAAATCGTGAGGAGATTTTTTGAGTTTCCTCATAAACCGATTCATCAAGTAAAAGATAGTGCGGACAGGTTTCAGCGATCACATCTGTTCCTCTCTCTCTGTAGGCTCTGATTACGGGAATGCTCTCTTCTGCAGATATATGCACCAGATAGACAGGACATCCGGTAATTTTCCCATATAAGAGGGCCCTGCTCACTGCTTCAGTTTCTATCAGAGGAGGTCTGGAAGAAGCATAGTTTTTAATTGACAAAGATGAATCCGATTTTATTTTTTTTTTCAGAAAATCTTCAGAATCTCCATCTTCACAATGGAGTAGAGCAATACCTCTATATTTTTTTATTATCTCCATAGCTCTTAAAATATCTTTTCCATTCAGGCCGATAATCCCTTTATATGCCATATATAATTTAAAAGAAAAAATACCAAGTTCTTTTATTGTCCTT
>CAZNLS010000039.1:0-21246 GCA_964573895.1 uncultured Clostridia bacterium | reverse complement strand
AGATGAATCCAGGAATCTGGGGGTTCAATACTTCTACAATATTTTGTAATAAACTTTGCCTAATATTTTAGAGAAAAGCTTATCACGCTACTTTTTCATGTGAATATCTCTCTGCGGAAAAGGAATCTCAATTTTATTCCTGTTGAACTCCTTATATATTGTTGTATTGAGTTCATCAATCACCATTTCCCTCATCCATGGTTTCTTTATCCAGCAAAGCAGCTGAAAATCGAGTGAAGATTCACCGAAATTTCTGAATAAAACCTTTGGTAAGGGTTCATCACAAACATTTTTATTATGGGTTGCAATGTTCATAAGGATTTTCCTTACTTTATCAATATCTGAACCATAAGCAACTCCAACTTCAATAGGGACGCGGTGTTTTTCCGTTGGTCCTCCGCTCTCATTCATAATCTTTGCATTTCCAATAACAGCATTTGGAATAGTTATCTCAATGTCATCAGGTGTTAAAATCCTGGTGCTTCTGAGTCCGATAACTGTTACCCTCCCTCTTTCACCCGAATCAAGAACAATAAAATCACCGATCTTATACGGTGAATCCACCATTATAAATATCCCGGAGAAAAAATTTGCAAGTGTGTCTTTCGCGGCGAATCCTATTGCAAGACCGGCAATCCCGGCAGATGCAAGCCAGGCCGTGACATTGATATGCCAAATCAGGAAAATAAAATATGCACCTCCGCCTATTATTATTAACTTCAGGGTATTGTCAAAAAGGGGGAGAGTTTTCTTTTGCAGGAAGAGATATTTGTCTTTTCTTCTACTTAACCAGTTCAGGATAATTGAGACTGTTTTAAAAAATGAAGATACCCAGATAAGAGCAATCGCCGATTTTATTATTCCGAAGAAAATAAAATTTGTCCCTTTTCTAAAACCTAAGACTTTAATCGAGAAAAGGATTCCAATAAGAAGGATAGAATAAAAAACCGGTTTTAAAAATATCGCTACTATCTCATCATCAAGTTTTGTTTTGGTCCTTTTTACAATATTTGTGAAAATCACTTTATAAAGAAGTTGTACTATTTTTGCAACAATTACTGATAAAACCAGAATAACCGCCGTTTTTATATATTTGTTATCAAAAAGTGATAATAATATATTTATATATTTTTCCATTTTTTTATAAATAACATTTTAAACTATTTTTTACAGCATTTTTGATGAAATAGATGAAAAAAATTAAATTTGACATCTAATTATTGATAGTTGGTGAAAATTTATATAAAATGAAATTTGGAGAATTCAATAAAAAATTACTCCGGCTTTATTAATTTTAATTCCATTGGATTGGCATCCGGCCATGATCAGACAGAAAATCATTTTGCAGGAAATGTTAACATTTTTTAAGTTATGAACCTGACGGGAATTTTATTCAACAGCTTCGGTGGCCTGGGCCTTTTTTTAATGGGCATGAAATTTATGTCCGAAGGGATGCAGAAAGCCGCCGGAGACAGGTTGAGAAAAACCCTGAATTTTCTTACTTCCAACAGAGTTTTTGCTATTTCAGTCGGATTCATAATTACTGCACTTATCCAGTCCAGCAGTGCAACAACCGTAATGGTAGTTGGATTCGTAAATGCATCCCTTATGAAACTCACACAGGCCATCGGTGTGATTCTCGGAGCAAATATAGGAACAACAGTCACCGGCTGGATAGTGACTTTAAAGATCGTGAAATTTTCAATGCCCCTGATAGGGATAGGCGTTTTTATCAGGTTTTTCAGTAAGAATGAAAAGTGGAGATTTGCCGGAGAGATAATTTTCGGATTCGGAATTCTCTTTTTAGGCATGGAGACCATGAAGAACGGTTTTGCTCCTCTGAGAAAATCACCCGATTTTATAAATTTTTTTACCAAAGTAGACGGTTTAAACTATCTTTCAATAATTATCGGGGTATTAATCGGAACCGCTACTACTCTGATAGTTCAATCCAGTTCGGCAACAATAGGAATAACAATTGCACTGGCATCACAGGGATTGTTAAACATCGAGGGAGCGGTATCTCTTATTCTCGGAGATAATATAGGAACTACTATAACGGCAATTCTTGCAAGTATTGGCGGGAATTTTCAGGCAAAAAGGGCTGCATTGGCACACATGATATTCAATGTTTTGGGAGTTATTGTCGTATTAATCTTCTTTTATCCTTTTATCGGCTTCGTAAAAATGATAATCCATGGCAACGCAGATTTTGTAATACAAACGACGGCAGATGCAGCCAAATTCGGAGGAGCCATCGGCACAAAACCGTTTATCGGTTCTCATATAGCTGCTGCACACTCAATCTTTAATATTAGCAATGTTATAATATTCAGTTTTTTGATTCCGCTTCTTGCAAGGATATGTGAAAAACTGATCCCTGTGCCTGAAGAAACTGCTGAAATAAAAGTTCCCGATTTTTCACATATCGAAACATCTGCTTTCGAAGTACCATCACTTGGAATTACAGAGACTGAAAAAAAACTCGAGCAGATGTCCGGACTGATTCTTGAGAGTTCGGAAAATGTCAATACAATTCTCGGTAGAGAAAATAATCTGAAACACCTGTGTGATAAAATTTTTGAACGCGAAAAAATCCTTGATCAATACAAAAAGGTTATAACCGAATTTTTGATAAATCTCTCTTCGGCATCACTTTCAGAAAATGATTCACATTATATCGGTGAATATATTACATTAACCCACAATCTTGAAAAATTCGGTGATCACCTGGAACATATCGCACTTATTATGGATAAACTTAACAGGAAAAAGTTAAAACTGCCCGAAGAAATGAGCACGGAACTCCAAAAAATACTTTCCTCTAATATCGATTTTTTCAAGTTTTCTTTCGGAATATTTTCATTGAAAGGAAAGCCAGTTGAAGGCTTGGAAAAATCCCAGGTAATCAACAGAAGGATTAAAAAAAGCATTAAAGATGCCAAGAAGAAGCTATTCGTAAAAATGAGTAAAAAATCCGGAAGAGAGGGAACAATCATCCAGTATATGGATATTCTGAATTACCTGGACGGAATGAGATCCCAGGCTTATAATATCTCCGAGATTACAAGTGGTACAAAATTCAACTGAATTTTTAGCTTAAAATTGTTTTTTTTCTTTCGTGATTGTACTATTATTAAAGTCTAAACTTTTACGGGAAATGAAGATTTAAAAACAGGAAGAAAATATAAAAATGAGCATAGCAACAAAAACCGGTGACAAGGGCAGCACTTCACTTTTATCCGGTGAACGAGTGCCAAAAGATGATCTGCGGGTAGAAGCTTACGGCACTATTGATGAATTGAACTCATTTTTGGGAAATGCAAAACACTCCCTTAACAATAAGGAACTGAAAAAAATCATTGAAAATATTCAGAGGAATCTTTTTAGAGTGTGTGCTGAACTGGCAGACAGCTCAGGAAAATTCAAAAATGTAATCAGAAAATCCGAAGTTGAAAAACTGGATGAAATATTAAATTCAATTGAGAAAGATGTAAAACTAACCGGATTTGTAATACCGGGAAATAGTCCCGCTTCGGCTAATCTTGATATCTGCAGATCTGTCTGTCGCAGAGCAGAAAGAAGAATAATAACTCTGAACAGAGAGTTTCATATAAATGCCAATCTTATTAAATATATTAACAGATTATCCGACCTCCTGTTCATAATGGCAAGATCGGTTGAAGATCCGAAGTACCCATGAAATTGACAATAATTTTTATAATGTTAAAATATAACCATTAGGGTTAATTTTTAAAATCCGCATATTTATATTAAAATGGATACAATACTAATTATGGTGTCGCTTACCATTGGTCTGATCATAATTGGAATTATTGAATTCAAAAGACATGAACGGTTTTTAGATTCTATTCCTGTCAGGATACATGTAAACGGTACCAGGGGAAAATCGAGTGTTTCCAGATTAATAGGAGCAGGTCTCAGAGCAGGGGGTTTTAGAGCAGTAACCAAAGTTACAGGGACCTTTCCACGCCTGATATTGGAAGACGGCAGTGAATTTCATATCAACAGGAGAGGGGGAGCAAATATAATCGAACAACTCTCCATTGTGAAAACAGCATCAAAAAGGAAAGCCAATGCATTGGTTATAGAGTGTATGGCACTGCAACCTGAATATCAAAAAATTTCTGAAGAAAAAATGATAAAGTCTACAATCGGAGTCATCACAAATATTCGCGCTGATCATCTGGATGTGATGGGCCCGACTGTTGATGATGTAGCTAAGGCAATTTCAAACACAGTTCCCATAAATGGAATATTAGTAACGGGAGAAAAAGTTCACAATTTAATCAGGAAAAGAGCAGATGATAAGGGATCCGAAATAGTAGAGGCAGAAACTGAATCGGTTTCCTTAGAGGCCATGAACGGATTTAGTTATATTGAACACAGGGAAAATGTTGCTATAGCTCTTGAAGTTTGCAAGCTGATGGATATTCGCCCAAAAAAAGCTTTAAAAGAGATGTATAAAACAATCCCCGATGAAGGAGCCCTGGCAAGATATAGAATAAAGAGGAACGGAACTCATATTGATTTTATAAATGCATTTGCTGCTAACGACCCGGATTCAACACTATTGATCAGAAAAATGCTAAGAGATCGGGGTTATATATTCGATCCGGAATATATTATTCTGAATACAAGAGCGGACAGGATTGAGCGCTCTAAACAACTCCTGGCAATGATCGGAGAAAAAATTATAGGAGAATTAAAATCTGTTTTTCTAATGGGAGATTATGTGGAAATGGTTTACCGATCGGCAATTAAAAACAGAATTCCCGGAGATAAGATCATTATGATCAGAAGTAGATCTCCCGAAACCATTTATTCCGAGATCATGGCACAGTTCACCGGAAGCGGTTCAATTCTCGCTACAGGCAACATGGGAGGATCAGGTGCTGCCCTTTCAGATTATTTCAGAGACAGGAGTTCAAATAGATGATAGGCACTGCAATAACTCTCGGATTGATATTCAGTCTGATATCATATGAAGTCTTCGGTATTGCAGCTGGAGGAATTGTAGTCCCCGGATATCTGGCACTTCAATTATCCAATCCTCAACGCCTGATCTCAACACTACTGATAAGTCTTTTAACACTACTATTTGTCAAACTTATCGGGAAATATACTTTTCTGTATGGAAGGAGACAGATGGTGATAAGCCTTCTGATTGGGGGGATTTTATCCAGTTTTCTGCGTGAATTGTTTTCCCTGTCTCTTTTTCTGACTACAATTGAACTAAGGGCAGTTGGATGGGTTATCCCCGGATTGATAGCTCACTGGTTTGAAAAACAGGGAATAGTGAAAACAATTATGGTTATGATTATTACATCAATACTTGTGAGATTTCTTGTAATAATTCTGTTCGGAGGCAGATTAATAGAATATTAACATGATAAAAAAAAGAGAAAAAAGGAGGTTATTATTCCTGACGATATTGACACTTCTTTCAATTGTAGAATTTTTTGTAATCGAAAATTCAAAAGTAATTGTAAAAAACGAATTTTTTGACTTAAAGAAAGATGCAGTAAAAAAAACTGCAGCCTGTTTCGAAGTAATCAGGGAAAACAGATTTAAAAAATCAGTGGCAACAGATGATATAAATGATCCTTATCAGTCATCTCTTATAGGGCAGGAATTTACTCTGATAACAACAAAATATGGAGACCTCGAAGCGAAATTACTTTCAACCAATCCGGATTTTTCAGCACTGGTAGTCGAATATCTGGGAAAGCTTGGTTTAAAAAAGGGTGATGCAATAGGACTGGGGATCACCGGTTCATTTCCCGCACTAAACATTGCAGCTATTAAAGCTGCAGAAGTTTTTGAACTGAAAATAGTAATGATATCCTCTGTGGGATCTTCCGGCTGGGGTGCAAATGATCCCTTTTTTACATGGCTCGATATGGAAAGTGTTTTATTCAATTCGGGAGTTACCGGTATCCGGTCTCAATATGCTTCTGTAGGAGGCGGTGAAGATATCGGAAGGGGACTCAGCCCCCAGGGAAGAGAACTTATCAAAAAGTCAATGAAAAGGAATAATATAAAATCCCTCAAAGGAATGGATATCGAAGATTTAATTGAATCACGTATGAAAATATTTTTAGAAGGGAAAGGAAAATTCAATATTAAAGCATATATAAATGTTGGCGGTGGGATGGCAAGTATCGGAAATTCATCGGATTCATCCGAGTTCCCGTCAGGACTTATCCAAAAACTCCCACCAAAAAATTTTTCAGTTCCCGGGGTTATGTATAAATTACTTTCCAAAGGTATTCCTGTTATCAATCTTCACAACATTAAGATACTTGCTAACAAGGTGAAAATCAGGGATAAATACAATCCGAATGAAGTAAAATTCACAGGACCTCTTTATAAGAAACTTAAATATAATCTCTCTCTGGTTGTAATATTCACAATTATTCTTATTGCTCTAATTGGAATATTTGCTCTGACAGAAAGAAAGGAAATATACAATGCAATGAAGGTGACCAAATGATTAAATCAAACAGAATAGTAAAATTTATCGTTTTTTATATGGTATGTCTGCTTCTCCATGGGACAGCTGCAGAAAAAATAAAAAAAAGCGTGAAGACTCTTGCTCCCGCTAACATCAGTAAGAGTATGATTCCAAAAAACGGATTTTATTCACCCGGATTGAAATCCAGTCTCCTTTTTAACTTTAAAGGGCCCGGGATACTAAAAATAATTGTCCGAAAAACAAGAACAGAAGGGAACGTTGGAAAATCACCCATATATATTTTGTACAGTCTGGACGGGAGAAAAAGTAAAAAAAAAATCATACCATTAAACAGGAAGAGTTACAGTTTTAAAGTTAATCCGGGTATTGGTCATCATACAGTTGGTTTTTTAGCAGGTCCCGATAATAAAGCCTGTAAAATAAAACTTCTGTTTTCTTCGAAAAATGAGAAAAAAAGGGAGTGGCAAAGTATTCCACCGGTATCTAAACTAAATCCCGTTCGATTCGAAATAAAGGAAAATATAATAAAATATTATAAATTATCTCCTAATAAACCAATAAAACTGAGAGTATTCGGCCCGGGAAGAATTCGGTTTCTGACAAGGGCTGCATCTCAAAAACTATCAAAAAGGTCCTATTACAAAATTATCATCATGAAGAAAAATGTTAAAATTCTTTCCTTTAATCTTTCGACAACACCATCAACTATCGCAAAACCGAAGGAAAAAGGATCAGAGTACCCCGTTATCTGGAAATCACGAAATATCTCCTTTAAAGTTCCACAGGGAATTAACAACTACTCATTTATAGTCAGTGGCAGCGTAAAAGACCAGTATTTGGGAAGGTTTATTTTCTCAAAATCAAAATCCAAAAGCAAAGCGGATCTCTATGCTGCAAAAAAACATTTAATATCGGAAGAGCTGCCAAGTGAGCAAAATGATAAAAAAAAATGGAAAAGATTAAGGATAAAAGTTAAAAAAAATTTTAATGTTACTTTAAAGGTTAAAAAGAAATACAGAACCTATTATCGGCTTACATACAATAATCCTTTAAGATTTACAAATGAAGGATCCGGCAAGATAAAACTTATTTTAAGAGTAGAAAACACTTTCAGAATGCGGGGGAAGATTAATTTCAGGCTGATGATTAAAAGAAACATGAAACTGAAGGGGACATACGGCTTCAGTTCATTTCCATCTGAAACCGTAAGTTATAAAAACGAGAAAGATAAAATTCCCGGAACTTCAAGAAATCTGATCTTAAAAGTTCAAAAAGGCAGGCAAATTTATACCCTTATTAACCCTGACAGAGGAAAGAATTTACTGGTTAGAATGCTATCCGATCACCTTAAAACAGGAAGTAATATTACTGTAGAAAAAACATCCCCAGTCTCAATTCAGGGGAAAAAAGAGAAGGTCTCAATTTCCATTGACAAAAAAGCTTACGATTACTTCAGGCTGAAAAAGGGGAATAGATTAAGAATAAATGCTTCAAGAGAAGGATTGATAAAACTCCTTGTCAGAAAGAAATTCAAAAGTAAACAATCATCGGGAAATTCTTTGAAATTTAAAATTAAAATTGACAAAAAGATAAGGGAGTTTAAATTCTTACGAAAACGTGCAAAAAATACTTTTATTAAGAAAAAAGGGAAGACCGCTGTATCAGATGCAGTTTTAATTCCAATTCGCATAAAAAAGAGTGCTAAAAGTATTGACCTGATCCCTGATTGGACAAAAACTGATGAAATGTATCTGAGAATCTTTGCAGCCGGAAATAACAGAGTTAATATTTCAAGCAGAAAGATTGGCAAAATTGCAAAAAGCATTGGAATTTCAACATCAAGAAAAAAAATTGTTAAAACTAAACCGGATCTTAAAAAAAGAACAATGGGGAAATTGAAGATCACCCGGAAATACAAGCCACTCAAAAAACTAAGGATTAATTTTACTTTAGGATCTTACTATGATTCCAATATTCTGAAATTCTCAAAAAAATATTCAGACAGATTCATAGAACCGCTCCCGAAAGATGAAGGAAGATTCAGAACAAATTCTCTTGATGATATGGTAGTTAATCCTGCTCTGAAGATTGAATTGCCAGTCAGGATCTTTAAAAAATTGAGATCAAAAATAATTTCCTCACTATCATATTCTTCATATATTAATAACGGAATTAAAAACTCAGCCAGAATCTCTTTTTCAATTGATCAAAGGCTTCCCCAAAGGAGAGCTCTGCGGTTTACTTTCAGGTATATACCAAGCCTCTTTATAAGAACCTATCGCGATGCAGATCTTATATCAGACTTTGGATATACACCGGAAACATTTCAGGATATGGACCTGTCAGGAAAAATCCTTACAGCCAGATTTGAACAGAGACTGCTCAAAGACATGAAGATCCATATATCAATCTCTTCTATCGGATTAGATTACAATGACCAGTTTATCGAATATAACAGCAGAGATACTGCAGCATCCATTAGATTCTACAAAAATCTTACCCGAAATATAAGGATTAACGGAGGAATTCTTTTGAGAAAATCGAATGCAAAAGGTTTTGACAATGCAGGGGAAACAAAAGAAATTTCTGATGATTATGATGCATCGTTTAATCAGCGGGGTTTTATTGCCGGAGCAGAGATAAAAATGCCTCTATTGTTCAGGATTAAAAACTCATTCTCAATAAGTTTTAGATACAACAAAAGAAACTATCTGACCCTGGATCTTCCGGAGACAGACCCCTTTCATGCGGGCAGAAAAGACAATTATTCAAAATTACTATTAAGTTACTCCATCTCTCCTTCCAAGGCGTATTCATTTTCACTCTTTTTTAAAATAAACAGAAGGATTTCATCCAGGAATTCAGATTATGATGCTGTTGATCTTGCACTTGAAAAAAATTATTTCCAATCTATTATGGGAGTCAGGTTTAATTACTATTTCAGGTAAAAAAATATTTTTGGTTTAAAAAAAAATAAATTAATAGTATATTAAGACTGACAGGGTGCTCTAAAATTCAGATATTTAAAGGAGATCAACATGAAATTAAATGTCAAAGCTTTTGCCTTAACAACTGCACTGTTTCTGGGATTCGGGATTTTATTCATCACATGGTGGAAGATCCTTCTTGACGGTGCAAACGGACACATTACAGTTATCGGTAAAATCTACAGAGGATACAGCCTTAGTCCCGGAGGGAGTTTGATAGGTTTTGTATGGGGCTTTTTTGACGGGTTGATCGGGGGGGCGATTTTTGCCTGGCTCTACAATTTTCTCTCTTCCAAATTCAGCAAATAACCTGAAATAAGGTAAGGGGAAGTCCGAAAACTTCCCCTATATTTTATCTCTTTTCAATAACGAATTTTTCGTGGATGACTCTCTTTTTCGGGTCTTTTTTTAATTTATTCATTATATACTTCACACCCTGCATCAATTGAGCATCTATTCCTTTTGACAATTCAAAAGAATCGTTATCAACTATAATATCCGGATCAACTCCATGGTTCTCAATTATCCATTTTCCATTATTGCTGTAAATCCTGTAATCAGGTGCGGTTATTCCGCCTCCGTCAATAAGTCTGATAAACATTGAAACTCCAACCAGTCCTCCCCAGGTTCTGGTTCCTATTACAGGTCCCAGTTTGAGAGACTTGAAAACGAACGGAAGTTCATCTCCGCCAGATCCTGCCTGCTTGTTAGTTAAAAGAACCATATGCGCATTTACAGCATTCGGAGGATTGATCTGATCGGCAGAATACCTCCTTGTAAACCATGAGTGAGACTTCCTTTTCAGTCTTCTAAGGAAAATACTGGGATCAAGTCCTCCGCCATTATATCTCCCGTCAATGATAAGTCCTTTTTTAGTCATCTGGGGCAGAAAATATTTCGGGAATTCAGTTGCAGAACCGTTATAAGTATCAGGAAGGTGAATATAACCGATAAGCCCGCCGGAAACTTTTTCTACTTTTTTTCTGTTGGATTCTACCCAATCCTGATATCGTAGAGTGCGCTCTCCCCATCCCAATTTAACATTTATCTTTTTAGATCCTTTGAGTTTTGGGATTGAGTTAACGGTCAATGCTGCCTGTTTCCCTGCCATATCCTCAAAATATGAGTATATATTTCTTTTTGTTGTTACATCTCTTCCGTTTACCTGAAGCAGGAAATATCCTGTTTTAACCTGTTTCCCTGCCCCATACAGAGGCGGAATAACAGAGCGGGACCAGTCGGGAACATTGTATATCTTCTTAAAATAATATTTTCCCGAAGCCGAATCGGCACCCCAGTCAACACCAAGCATTCCCGTTCCTATACGTTGGGTTCTCCTCTTAGAATCTCCACCGAATACATATGTATGAGACGTATTCAATTCTCCGATCATTTCACCTATTAAGAATCTCACATCACTTCTGTTTGCGGCATATTTAAGAAGTGCTCTGTATTTTTCTCCGATCTTTTTCCAATCGTTTCCTTTCATCCCCGGTTCATAATAAAAATCTCTCTCCATTCTCCAGGCTTCATTATATATCTGAAGCCACTCTTTTCTTGGATTTAGTTTCATTCTGAGTCCCGACAGGTTCACCATTTTTGGTTTTGCTCCCGGGCCTGCTTTAACCAGCCCAATCGAACCGCCTTTTCTGAATGCTATTGTTTTTCCGTCAAAAGATAATCTGTAATCCGAAATACCTCCGGTGATCTTAATCTGTTTTCTCTTTTTAAATGAAAAAGAGTAAAGATCTCTGGGACCTAACTCTCTGAATTTAAATCTGTTATAGTCGCCGGTTTCGGAGTTCATATAGAAAACATTCCCCTTATTAACAGAAATATTCCTGTAATTGCCTGCTTTGAGAGGAAGTCTCTCAATTCTTTCTGAAATTCCGTTAAAATCGATTTTTGTGAGGCCCTTCCCCAATGCCGGTTTTGAAGGTTTAGATTTCTTTTTTCCCGAAATCTTCATCTTTTTACTCTCTTCGTCACTTAAAAGCGGGAGAAGCGGATCACCATTCTTTTCCAGAGTTACGGCATAAATGCCGGCCGATTTTTTATATACCATTTCCCAGTCAAAATCACCATAAACCGGGGAAAACTGTCGATGGGAAATGAAAAGCAGGTGCTTACCGTCTTTTGTAAAAACCGGATTAAAATCATTAAACAATCCGTTACTTATGCAGTTGATCTTTTTTGTTTCAAGTGAATATATATATAATTTGGTAATGAGATCGCTGTCCATTTTTGAATAAGCAATATATCTGTTGTCAGGAGACCAGGAGTAATCGTAAATCGGCTTGTCTTTGAGATCTATATCCACATTTTCAAATAATGCTTTATCGACTTTTGTGATCTTTCCCGATTCTACATCAATATAGTAGAAGGTCAGAGTCTGATCTGCAAATGCTATTTTCTTCCCGTCAGGTGACCAGCGTAAGTTTTGCCTGTAACCATCTTTATGGCTGGTTAGCTTAACAGCTTTTGTTTCTCCCCCGGAATCAATGATATATATTTCGTACTCCCCGCTTTTATCGGAAATAAACGCAATTTTTGATCCGTCCGGAGACCAGACACCATCTTTATCCCTTGAACCCGAATCAAGAGTAAGATTTCTGACCTGGCCGTTCTTTTCAGGGACCGTAAAGATTTCACCTCTTGCAACAATAAGAGCTCTTTTCCCTGTTGGAGAACAGTCAAAATCCGTAATATTTTTCTTTACATTTTTATAATACGGCCTTGTTTCCGGAGCATCGGCAAGAACCCCGGCATTCATCCGTGAATTTGATCCGGTTTTAGTATTAAATATGTATAGTAATCCGCCGTTTTCATAAATAATCTTTGAACCGTCATTGGACGGGCGCCGCACATCATATTTCTTATGAAAAGTTTTTTGTTCAATATTAGATGTTTGAGTATCATAGGAATATAAATTGAGGGTTCCATCCCGGTCGGAACTGAAGTATATTTTATTCCCGATCCACATAGGAGATCTGTCTGTTCCTCTGAATTTTGTTACCCGCGTGTCTTTCATTGTTTTCAGGTTAAAAATGAAAATATCCTGCGCGAGTCCACCTTTGTATCTCTTCCAGGTTCTGTGTTCACGTGCCACTTTATTGTATGCTATTTTCGATCCGTCGGGTGAAAAACTCCCCCATGCCGCTTCGTGCATCATCATCTTTTCCAATCCGGTTCCATCCGGATTTATAAGAAAAAGATTTGAGAATCTCCCGTAACTCTCTCTTGACGAAGAGAAAATTATCTTGTTTCTCACAGGATTCCATCCTACAACAGTATCTGTTCCGGGATGATAAGTTACTCTTGTTATCTCACCTCCCTGCATATTCATTGTATAAACATCATTATTGCCATCATATGCAGCCGTAAAAGCTATCAGCCTGCCATCCGGTGAAATTTTAGGATATATCTCATTTCCGTCATTAAATGTCAATTTCACAGCAGTCCCGCCTGAAACCGGAGCTCTCCAGATATCTCCTCCGCTGACAAAGACTGCCACGTCATTGAAAACATCAGGGAATCTTAAAAGATATCTCTGCTGTGTAACTGATACAGCAGTTAAAGAGCAGAATAATAAGACTAAAAATAATAAATGAAACAAAAAATTCTTTTTCATGTCATTCTCCTTTCGATAAAATTGATACCAGAATTTCCATCATTTTACAATACCTTTTCTATTAAACCCGCTAATTTGACCAACCCGGAGAAGTATATTAAAATATGTTGAGTAATATCAATGGAAAATCTGAGAGAAAATATAATAAAACTTAAAGAGAAAAAAAATGCTGTAATTCTTGCGCATAACTATCAGGTAAATGATGTCCAGCTAATTGCTGACCATCTGGGTGATTCATTACAATTAAGCAGACTCGCAGCAGAAGTAGATAACCCTCTAATTGTATTTTGCGGTGTTAAATTTATGGCTGAAACCGCAAAGATTTTGTCACCGGAAAAAACAGTGCTTCTCCCGAGACTGGATGCCGGCTGCCCAATGGCAGATATGCTGACAGTTGATGATCTTTTATACCTGAAAGAAAAACACCCAAATGCAAGGATCGTCACTTATGTAAATTCAAATGCAGATATCAAAGCCGTTAGCGATGCATGCTGTACATCATCAAATGCTGTTCAGGTTGTTGCAAATATAGATTCTGACGAGATCATTTTCGTCCCTGATAAAAACCTTGGTGCCTATGTTCAGACAAAGGTCCCGGGTAAGAAGATTATTCTTTTCGAGGGCTACTGCTATGTTCACAACAGGATAAAAAAAGAAGAGATTGAAGAGACAAAAAGAGAACATCCGGATGCTGAAATTATTGTTCATCCCGAGAACAGAATGGAAGTAATTGAAATTGCTGATAAAGTTCTTTCAACCGGCGGAATGCTTAAATATGCATCGGAATCAGATAAAACAGAATTTATCGTCGGAACTGAGCAGGGTCTGCTTGAGAGGATGAAGAGAGAGAATCCGAAAAAGAATTTTTACCCTGCATTCAGGCCCAAACTCTGCCAGAATATGAAGAGGACATCTCTGGAAGATGTCTGGCTCTCACTTGAACAGGATAAATATAAAATAGAGATTGACCCTGAGACATCGGAAAGGGCTAAAAGATCACTTAATGCAATGTTAAAATATTTATAAGGAGAATAAAATGAGTATTACTGAAAAAGTAAATAAAATAATTGAAAATGTAAGGCCTGCACTCGAATCTGACGGCGGCGGAATAGAATTAGTGGAAGTTCTTGAGGATGAAGGAGTTGCTGTTGTTAACCTTACAGGCGCATGCAGCGGCTGCCCTATGAGCACAATGACTATTAAAGGATATGTTGAGCAGGCAATCACTGCTGAGATCCCGGAGATAAAAGAGGTCAGAGTAGCTAACTGATCAACCTGAGGATCCGGAGGGGTCCGGGCAATTTAATTCTTTATTTTTTAATCTTCCTGGTATATTATTTATCAAATCCTTAATAGGAGGAGATTATGAGTTTCCCTAAACCATTTTACAGCTGGAGACCTCATCCCTGGCATGGTCTTGAAGCAGGGCCAAAACTGCCTTCGATAGTATTCGCCTACATAGAGATTACTCCCTTTGATATGGTCAAATATGAACTGGAGAAGAAAACCGGATATATTCATGTGGACAGACCTCAGCGGAATACATCCCAGCCTCCTTCTCTCTACGGCTTTATTCCGAGAACTTTTTGCGGAGACAGGGTGAAATCTCTTTCTCCAAAATCGACCAAAGGTGACGGAGATCCTCTTGATATCTGTGTAATAAGTGAAAGGCCAATAAATAAATCCGAGGTTATACTGCGGTCAAAAGTTGTAGGAGGACTTCAAATGATTGATCACGGAGAAGCCGATGACAAAATTATTGCAGTTCTTCAAAATGACAACATTTGGGGAGATGCAACAGATATATCCGGCCTTCACCCCGTTTTAATAGAGAGATTGAGGCACTATTTTATCACCTATAAACTAATCCCCGGTGAAGAATCATCCATCTCAATAGAGGATATCTACGGGAAAGATCATGCGTTTAAGGTTGTCAATGCCGCTCTTGAAGATTATAAAGAAAAATTCGGGTCTTGAAATTCTTCAGTCCCGGTGATCTAAAGAAGTTCTTCAAGCAATCTTCTCCTGCATTTATTCTCAAAATTAATCATCCTCTTAATTAAATCACCATAGTTATCATTTCCTGCAATAAAAACTCCATGTCCGCATACAACAGCCATTCCGTAATTATTTATAACTGCTGGGAGAAACTTGTCTAATCCGTATTTACCGCCCCCGGTTTTCCCCGAAATTACCGGAACCTGAAAAATATTCCTATTATGATCACATGCATACAGACGGCAAATGCTTTTTTTTTGATGTTTATAATCACAATCCAGTGATTCAATTACAGTGAAAACCGGGTGACCGTGGATTATAATATTATAATCTGTTTTTAGATATATCTTCCTGTGTGAAGGATATTCACTGGAAGAATTACTGCACCTGCTCCTTTTAAGATCACATTTTATAATTTTTCCTTCCAGATGATCAAGATAAGATCCGGACTCACTGATATATATTCTCTCCCCCGTTCTTAATGAAATATTCCCAAAAAAAGAATTGACCAGGCCAAGGGAACAAATGACTTTCCCGGCCTCTTCCATATAACCGGTTATCCCTCTTTCTGAAAAATTTGAGAATTTAACATCATCAAATATTTTCTCCCCGATCATTTTTTTTCTCTCTCCTGTATTGTGAATTATTGCAGATTCAACAGTGGAAAATTTTACTCCGTTTCTCTTCTTAATCTTCATCGATGTATAAAAAACAATATAAATTGCGTAACAGACAGTTGTAAAAATGACAGAAAGATCAACCGAATCTTTCTTTGACCAGACCGAAACCGTTCCGTCATTCAGAATTAAAGCACCCGGATTCTTTGATTTTGCTATATTCTCTATTTCTGCTGCTTCTCCTCCTATTAATATTTTCGGAAGGAACAGCCGGGATTCGGAATCGACAGGATATATTTCGGTATTACCGGACAGCACAAAAAATTCAGCGATTTTTCCATAGACACCTTTCGGTTTTGCTGTAAATATAGGTGCCGATCTATCCGATGTTATTTTTCCCGAAAAATTTAACCCGGAATCGATCAGATTCTCTTTTTCGAGACGTTTTGCCGTATATATTCCTGAATATTCGACTGAATTCATAATTTGTTTAAAAAGACTAAATTCTATTTCTGATATTATATTATGTTGCTTAAAATTTAAATTAATTTTTTTATTTTTGTAGAATTTATGGAGAATTTGATATATTTTAATAGTTTTCAAGGAGAGTTAAATGAACAGAGAACAATTCACATTGAAAGCCAATACTGCTATTGAGAGAAGTGTTCAAATCGCTTCGGAATACGGCAATCAGGAAGTAGAGGCGATACATCTTGTTGCGAGTTTGCTGGAGGATGATGAAAATATTGTTACAGAAGTTATAAAAAAAACAGGATCTGATCTGAATGGTTTAAGACAACGGCTGATAGTAGAGATTGATAAACTTCCTAAAGTTTCCGGAGCAGATCAGTACCTCGGAAAGGAGCTGACTTCCATCTTCACTAACTCTATAAAAGTTATTAAAAGATTTAAAGATGACTATGTATCTACTGAACATCTTTTTATTTCTATTTTACAATCAGGAGCCAAAGTCAATTCGATTCTGAATTCTTTCGGAATTGATGAACCGACATTTCTGAAAGTATTAATGAGTGTCAGGGGCTCAATGAAAGTCACAGACCAGAATCCTGAAGACAAAATTCAGCCTCTTTCAAAATATGGCAGAGACCTGATATCACTTGCTGAAGAAGGAAAAATCGATCCTGTAATCGGAAGAGATGATGAGATCAGGAGATTAATGCAGGTCCTTGTCAGAAGAACAAAAAATAATCCGGTTCTCATAGGAGAGGCAGGAGTCGGTAAGACTGCAATTGTCGAGGGATTGGCGCTCAGAATAGTAAAAGGTGATGTTCCTGAAATATTAAAGGAGAAGAGAATTATTGCCCTCGATATCGGCAGCCTGCTTGCCGGAGCAAAATACAGGGGTGAATTTGAAGACAGGCTGAAGGCAGTCATAAAAGAGGTAAAAGAATCAGACGGCAGAATAGTACTTTTCATGGATGAACTTCACACGATTGTGGGAGCCGGTGCATCTGAGGGTTCGGTAGATGCTTCAAATATGCTAAAACCTCCACTTGCAAGAGGAGAACTAAGATCAATCGGTGCAACAACTCTGAATGAGTATAAAAAATATATAGAGAAAGATCCTGCTCTTGAAAGACGTTTCCAACCTGTTTTTGTAAGAGAGCCGGGTGTCGAGGAGACAATCTCAATCCTCAGGGGAATAAAGGAAAAATACGAAATTCATCATGGTGTAAAAATTACAGATGCAGCTTTGATTGCTGCAGCTACTCTCTCAGACCGGTACATAACCGACAGGTTCCTTCCGGACAAAGCAATTGACCTGATGGATGAAGCTTCTTCAAAGCTCAGGATTGAAATGGACTCCATGCCGGAAGAGCTGGATGAATTTGAAAGAAAAATAATGCAGTTGGAAATAGAGAGAGAGGCGTTAAAAAAGGAAGATAGTAAGGATTCCCGTGAAAAAATGAAAAATCTGATTGATGAACTTGAAAATCTGAAACTAAAACGAAATAAAATCAAAGATCACTGGGACAGAGAAAAAGAATTGATCTCAGGATTAAGGGATAAAAAAGAGAAGCTCGACATACTTGGAACAAAAAAAGCCGAGGCTGAAAGGAAAAATGATTATGAAGCGGCATCACAGATTCAGTACGGTGATGTCCCTCAGTTAAAAAAAGATATTGAAAAGCTCCAGATGGATCTGAAAAAATTACAGGCAGAGAAAAAGATTCTTACAGAGGAAATTTCTTCTGAGGATATAGCTGAAATTGTTTCAAAATGGACAGGTATTCCTGTTCAGAAACTGATGAGCGGAGAGAAAGAGAAACTTTTAAATATGGAAGAAATCCTTAGAAAGCGGGTGAAAGGTCAGGATGAAGCAGTCTCGGCCGTATCGCGGGTTATTAGGAGATCCAAAGCAGGACTTCATGACGAGAGTAAACCGATAGGTTCATTTCTTTTCCTGGGTCCCACAGGCGTTGGAAAGACCGAGCTGGCTAAAACTTTAAGTGAATTTATGTTTAACAGTGAAAAAGCTTTAGTAAGAATTGACATGTCTGAATACATGGAGAAACATTCAGTGTCAAAGCTTATAGGTTCCCCTCCCGGATATGTGGGATATGACGAGGGAGGCCAGTTAACAGAATCAGTTAAACGTCGTCCCTACGCACTGATACTGCTTGACGAAATAGAGAAAGCCCATACCGATGTTTTCAATATTCTACTTCAGCTTCTGGATGACGGAAGACTGACCGACGGTAAAGGCAAGACGGTTAATTTCTCAAATACAATAATTATAATGACCTCAAACCTGGGGTCCGAAATAATCAGGGAAGAAAATGATAATAAAAAAATTAAGGAAAAACTTGATGAACTCCTTTTCAGATTCTTCAAGCCTGAATTTCTTAACAGGATCGATGAGATAATAACATTCCGCCAATTGGATAAAAAAACAATAATAGAAATTGCCGGAAATGAGGTTATGAAATTATCTGGGATGCTTTCAAAGAGCAAAATTGATCTTGAAGTCGGGAGTGAAGCCATTAAAAAGATAGCTGATCTCGGATTTGATCCTGTTCTGGGAGCTAGACCGCTAAAACGGGTAGTTCAAAGAGAGCTTCAGGACAGGTTGTCAAACATGATACTGTCCGGAACTGCAATCCCCGGTTCGAAAATTGTCGTTAAATATGATGGGAAGGGTTTTCTCTTTGAAATGAAATAAAAACTTAAAAACTTTCCTTTCTCTCTCCCCTTAATACAAATACACTCAAAAAAAAACCCTTCCCATCTCTCTGGCACCTATTTGAATAAAGTTAATATACTAATGCAATAAAGATGCCAAATTACTGTCAAATTCATTATTGAAGAAGTTTTTTACGTAAACTACCTATAATAAAAGGTAATATAAAATTTTTATAAAAATAAAACTCTTTTTTTGTAAATAAATTTTTCTTTTTTTTTAAAAAGTTTATAAACACTATAAACTGAGTTTATAAACTTAATTCAATTTTATTGATTTTTTTTATCAATGAAGTTAAAATGAAAAAATGAAATATCTTCTCTATTACAAAGATGGCTTTATAAAAAAATTCCCGCTTAATAAAAAAAACATATCAATAGGCAGAAAATCGAGTAATGATATTGTCCTTGATTTTGACTTTATCTCAAGAGAGCATGTAATGGTTCGCAACGGGAATCCGGTGAGTGTCAGGGATGCAGGATCGACAAATGGCATGTATATTGGAAACAGGCTTAAAAAAGAATCTATTTTAAATATCGGAGATTCTTTTAATCTTGGTGGAATAGAGTTTTTTTTGAGAGAAGGTGAAATTGATGAATTCAAAACCGCCAGCGAGCTTCATCCTATTTTTGACCTGATTAACAGGGATTTTGCCCGGGAAGGCGACAGTAAAACAAGATACAGAAGTGATATATACGCAGAGATCCTGAAACATATTGCATCGGAAATTTTAAAAGGTGAGAATTTCTATGATATTCTTGCAAAAATATCTACTTACACTTCAAATATAAACGGTTTTGGTTCACTTTCATACCTCGTTTTGGAACAGGGTGAAAAAAACATTATTTTTTCAGTTGAAAATTTTAAAGGTTCTATTGAACTGGTTGATCTGGTTGCTGGAAAAACAGAAAATCTTTTTGCAGAAAAGAATATTTTTAAACCTGTCCCGGGAAATACTCACAGGTTCTATTCATTTCCGGTATCTGAACCTGAAGAGGGTGAAGGAGTATTTCTCTATTTTCCACTTAAATCTGACAAACGCGAAGAAAAAAAGATTGAAGAATTTCTTTCAGCACTCTCAAAGGAGTTATCACTCTTTTCAAATTTCAGGGAGCAGACTCCTGAAGATATGGATGGCAGGGAAATTTCACATTTCAAAAAAGCCGAAAAAATAATTGTAGCAAACAGGGGAATGAGGAATCTTATTAATCAGTCAATAAAAATCGCCTCCAGTGATGTATTCATTTTGATAGAAGGTGAAAGCGGAACAGGTAAAGAATTGTTTGCACGGTTGATCCACAATAATTCAAAGCGTAGAAAAGGTAATTTTATTGCAATAAATTGTGCAGCAATTCCTGAGACACTTTTAGAATCGGAACTCTTCGGAACGGAAAAAGGTGCTTATACCGGAGCTCATGAAAAACGAAAAGGGAAACTTGAACTTGCATCAGGGGGAACACTTGTTCTGGATGAGATCGGAGATATGCCGGTAAATCTTCAGGCTAAGCTTTTAAGAGTATTACAGGAACATGAATTTTACAGGGTCGGAGGCACCGAACCTATTCAAATTGACCTGCGGATTATCTCAATTACCAATAAAAACTTAAAAGAGTTGATCATTGAGAACAAATTCAGAAGTGATCTATATTACCGATTGGTTCATCATAAAATAGCACTGCCTCCCCTGAGGGATAGAAGGGAAGACATCCCGCTATTAATCGAATATTTTACATCACTTTTTTCTAAAAAGATCGGAAAAAAGATCAAGGGGTATGCCATTAAATCATTTAGAACTTTAACCGATTATAACTGGCCGGGAAATATCCGCCAGCTTGAAAATGAGATTATGAGGCTGGTAAACCTGGTGGACGAGAATGAAAACATAAATTATGAACTTCTCTCTGATGAAATCAGATCCGGAAATATCCCCGACTCCGAAAATGATGAATTGAAGATGTTCAATATCGATACGGAAAGTCAGAAAAGATATATCATCAGGTTACTTGAGGAAAATGAGTGGAATAAATCACAAACCGCAAAAATCCTTGGGATGACCTACCAGGGGCTTCACAAGAAAATGAAAAGGTTGGGGATCGAAAATCTGAAAATTTAATTCCTACAGTTCCTACCTGTAAATTAGATGCTTTTGCAAATCATTTTCTCAAAATATTGACAATAAAACACTATAGAATATAATTTTACTGGAGGAATGATGACATTAAAAAACAGAAAATTCGATATCGCAGTAATAGGCGGCGGTATTGTCGGAATGGCAACTGCAATGGAGTTATCACAGGCAACTGACAAAAGCA
>CAZNLS010000038.1:7460-21376 GCA_964573895.1 uncultured Clostridia bacterium | reverse complement strand
AGCAATGATTTTTATATTAATTTTAGGTATTGAAATAAATATAAAAACAATTATACCGAAAATAATAATCAGGATAAATTTCCCCGGTTTTTCCGGAGAGGGCCCGCCTGCACCAAAATATTTAATGGAAAGCGCAGAGAGTGAAATAAGAATTAGAGCAGCCATCCCTGAAATCCTTTCAACAATGATAACTGTGAAAGAAGTAGTTTTATCTCCCGTGATTTTTCCACTCTCAAGACCTTTGATGACATCACCACCTATTGTTGAAGGGAGAAAATTATTGAAAAAGGCAGCCATAAGATTAAAAAGATATAGTGAATGGTATTTTGCCGAAAAGCCCTGGGCTTTCAACAGAACTTTCCAACGGAGACTCATTAGTGAAATGCCCGCAAAATGGAGAAGGAACGCAGCTCCCGCCCATACGGATGAAATATCTTTTATAGCCTTAAAGAATACTCTTATCCCTTCACCCAGGCTTCCGTATTTCACCGTGATAATATGCAGAAAATAGACAATTATTACCGCGGAGAAAAAAAATCTTATACTGAAATTCAAATACTTTTTTTTCACTCGTTAACCGCCTTTTTTGACAAAAAGATCTTCCTTAAAAAATCCCCGGTATAACTCTTTTTTTTTGAAGCAATGTATTCAGGTGTTCCGGCTGCAACGATCTTTCCTCCTCCATCACCGCCTTCAGGTCCAAGATCAATTATATAATCTGCAGATTTGATAACATCCATATTATGTTCAATAACGACCACACTATTGCCTTTATCAACAAGACTGTTCAGAACTGCGATCAATTTTTTCACATCATGAAAATGCAGGCCGGTCGTCGGTTCATCCAGCAGATAAAGAGTTTTCCCTGTAGCCTTTTTCGCTAATTCTCTCGTAATCTTTATTCTTTGAGCCTCACCGCCTGACAAAGTTATGGAACTCTGCCCCAGCTTTATATATCCGAGCCCGACCTGTTCAAGAGTTTCAAGTTTGGATTTAATCGAAGGAATGTTTTTGAAAAGTTTAAATGCTTCCGAAACCGTCATATCCAGGACTTCTGCAATTGAATGATTTTTAAATTTTATCTGCAGGGTCTCCCTGTTATATCTCTTTCCCTTGCACTCTTCACACTTCACATAGACATCAGGCAGAAAGTTCATCTCAATCTTAATCACTCCGTCTCCGCGGCAGGCTTCACACCTTCCTCCCTTCACATTGAATGAGAATCTACCCGGAAGATAACCCCTGATTTTTGACTCTTTTAAGCCGGAAAAAATTTTTCTTATTTCATCAAAAACCTTTGTATATGTTGCCGGATTACTCCTCGGGGTTCTTCCAATCGGGCTCTGGTCAATGTTTATTATCTTATCAATTTCACTTCCAAGTTCGATTTTCTCATGTTTCCCGGCTCTTTTTTTTGAATTGTGCAATAATTTCATCATAGCCTTGAAGAGTGTTTCATAAATCAGTGTGGACTTACCGCTTCCGGAAACACCTGTTATGAGAGTCAGCACTCCAACAGGTATCTGTACATCAATTTTCTTCAGGTTATTCTCTTCACATCCGTATAAACGGATATAATTCACCGGTTCCCTTCTAACCTCCGGGGTTTCTATGAAATACTTCCCTGAAAGATATTTTCCGGTTATGGAATTTCTGCTTCTTTCGATTTTTCCGGGTGTTCCCGATGCAACAATTTCTCCTCCCTGAAGTCCTGCCCCGGGACCCATATCTATTACATGATCCGCTCTTCTTATAGTCTCCTCATCATGCTCAACAACTATCAGCGTATTCCCGATGTCCCTCAGTTTCATAAGAGTATCTATCAGCTTTCCGTTATCCCTCTGATGAAGACCGATTGAAGGTTCATCCAGGATATATAGAACTCCCATCAGGTTGGAACCGATCTGAGTTGCCAGCCTGATCCTCTGTGCTTCCCCACCCGAGATTGTCCCCATATTTCTTGATAAGGAAATATATCCGAGACCTACTTTTTCAAGAAAATCAAGCCGCTCCCTGATCTCTTTTAATATCTGTTTTGCGATCATGCTTTTCTTCTCGGAAAATTTTAAAGAATTAAAAAATATCAATGCATTGGAAATTGAGAGATCTGTTATATCTATAATAGATCTTTTTTTTATTTTAACTGCAAGAACTTTCTTTTTTAGTCTTTTTCCCTCACAAGCGGGGCAGGCGGAGATTCGCATGAATTTTTCGAGTTCACGTCGTCTATAATCGGAGTCGGTCTGTTTATAGAGACGTTCCGATTGGGGAATAAGTCCCTCCCATTTTCCGGTGGAGTTCCAGCTTGCTTCTCCATTTTTCATGGTCATTTTAAACTTTATCTTCTGATCCGATCCGTACATCAGGACTTTATACTGCTTATCAGTAAGTTCCTTTATAGGTGTAAATATTGTGAATCCGAAGTGTTTTGCAACTGTTCCTACAAGCTGTCCACGCCAGCCATCTATAGCATTGCGGTATATTTGTAACGCTCCATCGGCAACCGAACGATTTTTATCCGGAATAATAAGATCCTGATCAAAATCCATTCTGATCCCAAGCCCGGAACAGGATTCGCATGCTCCGAAGGGACTATTAAATGAAAACATCCTCGGTTGGAGTTCTTCAAATGAAATACCGCATTCGGGACAGCTCAATTTGGAAGAATATAACCTTTCATCACTATTCTCTTCAACTACCGAAACAAGCCCGTCAGACATTTTGACCGCATTCTCTACGGCCTCTGTCAGCCTGGATATTTCAGATACATCTACTCTGTCAATAACAACTTCAATATCATGTTTTTTGTATCGCTCCAGCTCTATCTTTTCATCCGTTCTGATTATATTTCCGTTTACTCTGGCCCTGAGATAACCTTCGGAATTCAGATCCATGATCATTTTTTCATATGTGCCTTTCTTCTGCCTTACAATCGGTGCAAGAACAGTCACTATGCCACTCATCTCTTCCATTACCCTTTCTGCGATCCGCTGTGGAGATAATGCAACAATCTTTATCCCGTGATCAGGGCAGTATGGTGTTCCGACCCTTGCATAGAGAAGCCGCAGATAGTCATATATTTCAGTTACTGTTCCGACTGTACTTCGAGGGTTTCTGCTTGTTGTCTTTTGTTCAATTGAAATAGCAGGTGAAAGGCCTTCGATTGAATCTACATCGGGTTTATTCATCAGACCCAGGAACTGTCTTGCATATGCCGAAAGGGATTCAACATATCTTCTGTGACCTTCTGCGTAAATAGTATCAAATGCCAGTGTAGATTTTCCACTGCCAGAAAGTCCTGTTATTACAATGAACTTATCTCTTGGTATATTTACATCTATATTTTTCAGATTGTGCTCTCTGGCACCCTTTATTACTATATTTTTCATTAAAATTCACTCTTATTTCAAAATGAGATCTTTTTTTTGATCAGATATGCAATCATTTTTCAAAAAATATATTCTAATTTTTTTCCTCATTTAAGTCAATGAAATTAAGATGAACTTATTTTGATCTGAAGTCCCTGAAATATAAAACTGATTAACGGTTCCATATATATTTAAAAAAATATTTGCCCATGCCTCCTCTACTCCCATTTACAATCCAATGATGATTTTGATACCGGAGTAAGAAATGCTTTTAGATCCGGGACGATTCGTTTTAAATATTCTATTTTGTTAAAATTCAATTATTAAAACTTAAGGAGAAACATATGAAACGTACAGCAATTCTATTCCTCGTCTTTGGCATGTTATTTTTCTGCTCAATAAGTATGCTTAATTTTGGGAAAACTGTTATCGGATGGAAAGGGACAGTTCGGTATACACTGGATATGAATGATGAAATATACCGGAACAATATCTCTTTTATGAAACTGAAAGGACTTAGCGGGCAGGATTTCAGGAAGATTCTTTTCCATGGGGAAATCACTTTTATCCCGACCAATAAAACCAATCTATTTGTTGCCACCGGAAATGTAAAATATTATGTATCCCTTATATTCGTTGCAAAAATGGGTGACGCTATGGTTGTCCACCTTACAGACGGGAAAGGAAGAGAAAAGGTAGAACCCGACCACTATATAAATTACCTCCGGATCAGCCCGGGAAACGGCACCTATTCACTGGCGGTCTCTCCCGGAATTGAAGACGAAAATTTGAACGCTTTCGGTGTATTTGTACGAACTGTCTCATACATGAAAGTAACCCGGGCGTTCCTCGAAAAGATGGAGAGTGAGAACCGGAAGGTTCCGTTCCCGGAAATGCTTAAGAAAATGTTCCCGGATGTGAAGACCGGAGAGGACAGGGAAAGTATCGCCGGGGAAGCATTTGGCCGCCCGTTCCCCGGAACCGGAACCCTTAAGGATTCCGCAAAGGACGAACAGGGGGGGATCTTCTCCTGGCACCTTAAAAAAGTAACCCTGAAGAATGTTAAACCTATCAAACTGAAAGAGGAGGATAGCGAAGAAAATGAAGTGCCGGGAAACTAAAAATTAGAAAAAGAAAATAACACTATTTAAGAATAGAAAAGTAAAATAATTAATCTTTTATACGGAAAAATCTGATTGAGAGAGTAGCAAAGAGAAGAGTGAAAATAAGAAGAATTGCAAGGTTAGGAAGGATATCGGCAAAACTCCGGTGGAAAAAGATCAGGCCGTGAAAGGCATCCATTGCCCAATATGTCGGGGTCAGCATCCCGATTTTTCTGATCATATCCGGAACAATCTCAATCGGCCACCAGCAGCCTCCAAGCCCCGCAAAGACCTGGGCTGCCAGAATAGAAATCCCGATAACTACCTCCTCCTTACTAAGAACCGAGCCGAAGAAAATACTCAGCCCTGATACAGATATTGAAAAAACAATAACAATTATCAGTGCCGGAAGAGGGTCTCCCAGATTCATATCAAAAATTAGTATTCCCGCAGTAATCAGGATAAGAGTTTGTATCATTCCCAGTATCACCCTGGCAGCCATTTTGGAGATCCACAGCTGTGAAACTGATAGGGGTGAAAACATCATTCTCGGAATCAATCCCTTTTTTTTCTCAAAATTGATCATTGCACCGCCGTAAATCAGGATATTCATCATGATGAACATCAGGAGTGTTCCGGGAATCGTATGATCTTTCCCCGAAGGGATAACTACCGCACTTTCCTCTGGCAGAACAGAACGGACTGTAACAAGATCTTCAAAAATTTTCTTTCCCGGGACCATTTTTTGCTGGTCATCGGCAATTATCAATTCTGTTATCAATTCTGCAATCGCTTTTGTAATCTTCATTTCAACTTTTTTTGTTGCTCCGAAATTACCATTCTCTTTTATATCCAATTTCAGAACCTGAGATTTACGTTGTTCAATTTTGGCGCTAAAATCATCCGGGATAAAAAGAATCCGAATGAATTTTTCAGGCCTGCTTTTAACAACGGTAATTTTTATCTTTTCATCTTCCAGTTTTCCTGCAAAATAGTCACCCCATTTCCCTTTGTCTGCATTAATCAGGGAAAGTGACGCCTTACTGTCCACCGGCTGCTTTTGATTCCCGAAAATTATTATAAAAATGATTGGGAGAACAATTATCCAGAAGATCATCATCTTTTCACGGAACATCAACTTCACATCAGTCTTTATAATATTCAAAATATTCTTCACCGTGATATCCTCCTGACCAGTATTTTGAATGAAAGAATGAAAAGAACAGCCCCAAGTATTCCTATGATTAAAATATTTTTCCCGGGAAATTCCGATTTCAAGATCCTGTTTGATCCATCCATAAACCAGAAGTTAATTGAAAATATTGAAATTTTTTTAATAAACGAAGGTAGCATTTCATAGGGGATCATGCTCCCACCAATAGCACTTATTACAAGTATAACCGGTGCAGCAACTGTTGCAGCCTGGTTCTTATCTCTGAAAAGCGAATTAAGGAATGCAAAAAAGGAAGCGATAGAGAATGAAGTAATGACAACCAAAATTGAAAGATATATATAATTACCCCAATCGATCCCGAAAAACATGATACCAACAATAACAATGATGAAATATATAAAAATTCCCATGATCCATCCGCTCATTATTTTGGATATAATATAGAGAGAAGGTTTAACCGGGGAGAATAGTATCCTCTGCATCGTGCCATCTTCTTTCTCACTGAGGATGTCTCTTAAAAACATTTCAATAATAAACATGAGAAACATTATGGAAATCGGAGGGAGAAGCATTGAAAAAATATTAAAAGAATTCTCCTCTTTTTTTTCAGATATTTTTGCAGTTTTTACCGACACAAGAAGCGGAGATAAATATTTTCCTATCTTCTCAATTTTTTTATAAGATCCGGCTAAAACTTTATCTGGTATGATATTTTCCGAATTTCCCTTCTTTTTACTAAATAGTTCTGAAAATGTCACTATCTCATCATGAAATACCTGCGAAAATGCAGAAAGAAGTTTTGCCGCCATTTCAGTCAGATCTTCTATTACCTGGGGGAAGAATTGTTCTGAGGGATTTTTAACTACAATTAATTCATTTTTCTTCTTGTGAACAAGATTATAAGAAAATTTCGGTGGAATAATAAGAAGAGCGGAAGCATCTCCTTCTTTTATCAGACCCTCTCCTTCTCCTTTTTTTACAATTACAGGATTTATGAATTTTTTTACTTGTGGTGTTTCGAAGGACCTGGTGAGAAATTGAGAGAAAAAACTTCCATCCCTGTCCTCTACCAGTACTTTAATTTTCACATCTTTTCTTGCATTCTCTCCAAACACAAATCCGAACAGAGCAGTCATAACAACAGGAATCACCATCATTATGATAATTCCCAATGGAGATTTTATCCTCCTTTTAAAGTCTTTTTTCAGAATATTTAATATTGATTTCAATCTCTGAGACTCCTTCCCGTTAGTTTCAAAAAGACTGACTCCAAGTTTGGTGATTTTATCTTTATTTCACTTATACCAATGCCTTTTTTAAAAAACTTCTCTAATACACCGGGCAGTTTTTTTCTGTTCTCGAATGCAAGAGTAACCAGATCTTCCTCTGCTGAAATAAGATCATAATCGGGTCCGGTTTTAAGCATTTTTCCTAAAATATCAGTCTCAAATTCTCCACGTATCTCAACAATATCTTTTTCCCCTACAATCTTCTTCAATTCTTCAAGCGTTCCGGAAGCTATGATCTTCCCCTTATCCATGATTCCAATCCTTGAACATATCTGCTCGACTTCAGCCAATTGATGTGTTGTAAACACAACTGCTGTGCCATCCTTACCGGCACGCTCAATTACTTCAAGAATTCTAACCTTTGCCTGCACATCTATCCCGACAGTCGGTTCATCCAAAAGCAGGAGCCTGGGAGAATGTATCAAACCAATCGCTATATTTAATCTCCTCTTCATTCCGCCTGAAAAATTCTTTACCCTTTCACTTGCTCTTTCTGCAAGATCCACGGTTTTTAGAAGTGATGATGCTCTCTTACGCAGTTCGGATCCTGAAATGCCATAGAATCCTCCCCAAAAAATAAGATTATCCAATGCTCCCAGTTCTTCATAAAATGCAGTCTCCTGCGGAACAATACCAATCTGTTTTTTCAATAACCTGTCAGAGAAAATATTACTTCCCATAAAATTTATAGTGCCGCTATAACCCTTGATCAGTCCGGCAATTGCAGAGATTAGAGTTGTTTTCCCGGCCCCGTTAGGACCCAGGAGACCATATATCTCCCCTTCTCTGACACTAAGGTTGAATTCATCGAGTGCTTTGATATCACCATATGATTTACTAAAATTATTAATTTCAAGAATGTTCCCCATTATTTTCTCCCCGAAAGACAAAATAAATTTATAGAATGAACCAACAATAATGTCAAGATTTAGAAGAAATTTTAGTGATTATTTTGATTTTTCCCCAAGAATGTTTCCCTTCTCTTCTTTAACAGGACGAAATCCGATAGATGCACCTTTTTTTACCATTAGAAAACCACCCCTGTCTGATGATCTTACCGAACCGTCAGAAAAGAGAAAACTCCCACCCCTCCTTACTCTTGATGAGCCTGAAGAAGGTCCGGGCGGATTAATATAGGGTGTCCATGTGTAATAATCAGATCCGTACCAGTCACTGCAGAATTCCGCTACGTTACCCGCCATATCATAAGCTCCATAAGGTGAAACCCCGGAGGGGTAGGAACCTACAACTACAGGAACAGCATTGTTTGAAGGAGCCCCGGCATTACAAAGAGAACGAGACGGATCCTGGTTACCCCATGGATAAGTTCTTTGGTCATTCCCTCTTGCAGCCTTCTCCCACTGTGCTTCTGTTGGAAGATGAATATAGCTGTTGCTCTTTCGAGTCAACCACTTGCAGTATTCATCCGCATCTTCCCAGGTTATATTGAAAACAGGATATTTCCCCCTCGGAACTTTATAAACATTTGAAATACTTGCACTCGGTCTGGCTCTTCTTGAATCATCGCAAAACCTGTCATACTGCTCAAAAGTAATCTCGTATTTTGAAATATAGTACCCGTCAAGTTTAACTTTGTGAACAGGCCGTTCATCCGAACTGCCGATATTTTTATCATCTCCCATCCAAAAATCCCCTGTAGGGACGTATACCCATTCGATGTCTTTGTAGAGTTCTTCATTTGCCTTTTTTTTCTTCTTTTTCAAAAGGACCAATGCTATAACAACAACTGCTGCTGCTGCAATACCTCCTATTATCCAGAGGAGAGGCGATTTTTTTTTCTTAAATCCTGTTTTCGGTTTTTCGATCAGATTTTTTATTCGAAGTCCGGTCCCCTTAAATATTTTGTCATATCCGGGCAGAGAAAATGGAGATACCTGCTCAATAAAAGGTATTGCTTCTATCTCTTCATCGTCCATATGAGCTTTCAGTAATCTGAGAGTGTATTCAGCCATTTTTTTATCTTCCATTTTGTCATAACAGGCTGAAATAAAAAGATAGATCTTAGCTTTGAGAACCGGCTTAGAAGAATTAAGCATTTCAAGGCAGGAGTTAAAATTCCAAAGGGAGGCTTCAAAATTTTTTTTCTTAAAAAAATCTATCCCGTTCTGATAATAATTTAATTCGGGAGATGAATCCGGAAATGATATATTTATTGTGAAAATAAAAAAAACAAGAATAACTGCAACTATTTTTCTTCCGTACTCTTCAATTCTCACTACTTTTTACTCCTGGAAAATATCGTGGATATAATAAAAAGACTCCTCTTTTTTTACATCTTAATTTTACTATGCTCATCTTTTGATGATCCTTCCCGGACTTAAATTTGAGGATATATTTCTGACTGGTTAAAATGTTCACAAGATTGACAGCACCTAATGGAACATTTTTTAACTTTTTCCCGATAGATAATGCCGGGTCATTCAGTCTTAATTTTTTTATTTTTTCAGAATCATTTTTTTGGACAGGGCCCGCAGGAATATTTCCGATTCTGAAAAAGATCGAACCTGATTGTACAAGTTTTTCAACAATAGTGTTGAGATACCGGATCATATCTATAGAGAATAGTGTTGCGAATCCTCCCTCGCTTTCACGGTCATACAGCATCTTCCAGATACTTCTGTTTTTTTTCACACCGATACTGCTTTTTTCAAACAGATTTTTTGTTTTTTCCAAATCAAATTTATCAAGCGGATCATAAAAAATATTTTTATCTGCTGCTCCAGAAATCAAAAAAGATATTGAATCGTCTCCAATCTTTTTCAAATCCTCCTCAAAGGCTTTAAGACTTTCACTATATTTCTTCTGAAGCTTTTTTATATACAGAGGATCAATCCCTTTCCCGCTGTTATTGTTTATTCCATAGATAGTATCTCTGACTGTCCTGATCCCTTTCGAATCATCATCTTTTTTTTTCTCTTTACCAAAAAGCATTTCACTCCACTTTTCAGGCTTTGGAGCAGATTGTAAAAGTAATGATTTCGGATCATAATTCTTTTTTTTTATATCAGTAGTTTTTACAAGACCCTCCAGGGGATTAAAAGTATAAATTATAAATCTGTCGGATTCTTTTCCATTTCTTAAAATATTTTTAACGATGTTTTCGGAAGCTGAATAAATTTCAGCCGGAGATATCGTATTATCAATTACAATAATCGTGATTTTCCCAAAATGTTCATGGGGAGTTGGTGTATTCAATGTAAAAAAAGGAGAATCTCCCTTTTTTGATGCGATATTTTTCCCGTTTACATATAGTTCAATATCATTTGCACTAAGACCCGGGACAGGTTCGCATTTCTCATTGAAAGCATATAAGGAAAAATAGTCAGAAAAGTTACCGCCAACTTTTTCAGCTGAGATTAATGTAAAACCTGAAAATAAAAAAATGAGAAAAGAGAGTAGACTTAATACATATCTTCCACAAAGTTTCATCAGGTATAATAGTAAATGAGCAGAAAATGAATTTCAACTCATGAGCTTAATAACAGGAATTATTAATAATCTATTCCGGCGGCGCTGACATTCTCAGCATCAAAAGCATGACAGGGAGTTACAGCGTATACCATACTGCAATCCGGACACTTTGATTCAAACTTTTCCATGGAAAAATTGTTCCCGCAATTTTCACATTTAATCTCAAGCGGCATCGGCATCGGTTGTGATGCAAAACCCATCATCCTGACTTTATCTGCAACCTGCTTGCCGTTATCAAAACTTCCTGCACATCCATCATGCATTTTTTCCTCCTATAGATCAGATTCGGACAAGATCTTCCCGTATCTCATCTTCTTTCTGAACTTTCTTATTGTATCATCAATTTTTTCAAGTTTTTTGAGAACAATTCTCTCCTCATCTGTTGTAGTAATTATTTTTTCTATTCCCCCGTTATTGATAACAATTCTTTTAGTTCCCATCAGAGCCAATAGCGGATCATGAGTAGCCATAAGGACTATTTTATCCTCATTCACTAAGAGCTCAAGTGCCTTTTTTCTATCAATTCCCGCATTTTCAATCTCATCAATCAGGATTATTGGTGAAGAACTCAATATTGCAGTATCTGCAATCATAAGTGCCCTTGACTGGCCTCCGCTCAGGCTTGTAACGGGAGTATCAGGTTCAAAACTTTCTCCAGCAAGATCGTTTGCCGCATTGATAATTTTTTCAATAAGAAATTGTTCATTTTCAACAAGCCTGCTTCTTGCATGAAGTTCAAGAAACTCTTTTACGGAGAGATCAATAACAAAATTCATATTTTGAGATAATTGCGCTACCAGCCTGTTTCCCGATGAAAACCTCCACTTCAGGTCAGGAACTTCTTCATTAATTAGAATTTTTCTTCCCGTAGGAGTATCTTCCTGAGCAACCCACTCAATATCCGCGAGCAGCCTGCTCTTCCCTGAACCGGTCGGTCCTACTATTGCTATTATTTCACTGCCGGATATTTCAATATTTCCACATTGTTCTTTTTCGCCGGATTTATTTGTCCCGGGAATAATTGTCAGGGAACCGATCATTTTGTTATTCTCTTCACCAAGAAATTCCGCCATCTGATCAATATATTCTTTTAAACCTGAGAAAAAAGTCTCTTTATCGAGTGCTCGATCCTCCAGTTCCTCTTCGTCCATTGAGTTGAACCACTCTTCAAGTGTACGATTCTCGTTCCCGGAGATACCTATGTTATTGTCCGAAAAATAGGAAGATAGAAAAGGATACTCTCCAAGAAGTTTCAGGATCACAACTTTTTTCAGACTTTCAACTGTTCTCAATTCTCATCCCCCGATATATTCATTTTTTTCACATTTCCCATCTGGTATGACTCTCCGATTCTTGTTTCTCCGAGACAATATGAGCATAATGCTGCAGGCATGCTGAATCTCAACTTTTTGCCTTTAAGATCATCTATATGATCCTCCTCACTGTAGAGTAAAGTACTAAGTTCATATGAACCCTGCCCATTAAGACCATTCACATGCATTATCACAGCACCGGGATTAACAAGGTTCACTCTTGATGAAAAGACTTCACGCTCTGCCTGAGAAACAATATCCCCCTTTGTTATTACCGCAATATCAGCCATTTTCAGCATTGGACCAATCTTCTTCGGAGTATTAATTCCACTAAGGTTGTCAAGAACACAGACTGCTTTGATATCCTTTATATATGGAGAACAGCGGTTGCAGAGACCTGCACTTTCGGTTATAAGCAGATCAAGGTCCTTATCCTGCCCCCATTTTACGACCTCTTCTATATTGCTGACAAAATAGTGGTCGGGACAGAGTGCACCGGACAGTCCCTTTCTTACCGGAACTCCTATCCGTTCATATAAAATATCATCATCTGTCGAAAGGGCATCAAATTTTACCACTCCTACACTCAGGTCCCTGTTCTTCAGGGATGAAATAGTCTTAATAATCACAGCAGTTTTCCCGGAGGATGGAGGTCCTGAAAATGTTACAAGGTTCAATTTGCCTCCTTTGCGAGACTACCCATGAACAACTTTTCGCACTCATTTATTTCCCGGGCAATATCATTTGAGTATATATGATCCCAGCCGATCCACATAAATTTATTATTTTTGCTAATTTTGTTATCTACATCAGGATTGGTGCTTGGGAACAGCCCTTTGTGAGACAATATTTCTCCAACTTCAACAGAGGCAAAAAATTCGGCAACCGGCCGAAGTAATTCACTTCTTTCATCTTTTGACAACATAAAAATCGGGCTTATTATCGCTCCGTCTTTCGGCCAGACAGCCTTCATAGGACCACCCTCTTTTGCCATTTTTGTAAAGAAATAGGGCATTATTGTTACGGCAGGTCTATTATCTTTTTTGTTTTGGGATTTCACCATCTGGGAGGGATGCATACTTTCAAGAAGACTCTTTCCAAGCGATATGACCCCATCGGATCCGTACCTGTTCTTTATATTGATAAGTATGGCATTAAACAGGTCAAAATCGCCGATCGGGAGACTGACGCTGTTTGCATATACCGGATCAAGGATATCTTCCCAGCTTTCAGGGATTTTTCTGCCTTTCAGCTCGGTAGTGTTTACCATAAATACCGCAGGAACTACTCCGATTATGGAATAATGATCTTTCGGATCTTTCAGATCAATATAGCCGTTACTGAAATCACTGTTAAGCTGCTTCAATCCTGACAGATCATTGAATATTCCCTTTTTTTTAAATTTTCCCATAAGTTTTTCATCAAAAAATAGATCAAAACCGGCAGAGATAAATATATCGGAAAGCCTGCCGGGATCATTTTCTTTCACCAGAATCTCTTTTAGCCAGTCAAGACCCATCGAGGCTGCTTTCAACTCAAATTTTATATTTCCCCCACTCTTATCTGAAATAAATTTCTCAAGAGCTTCAGTCAAAGGCAGCCTGACCGGACAGGGAAGCAATCCCTCTATTTTGACCATATCTTTAGCAGATTCTTTTAATGCACCATCGATTTGATCAGAATTCTCAATTGCTTCAATAAGAAGATTCGAAAATGTTTCTACATTTAATTTTCTAAAAAAAAGAGCATTTCTCAATGATATTGTCTTACCGAAATCCTTCCTTTTTTTTTCATCTTTCAACTGATTGAATCCCTGGGAAACAAACACGGGAATTGTCGCCGGATATTTTAAAGTAATATCAAAAAGCGACTGATCTATATGAAAATAAGTGTTACTCATTTGATCCCTCACTTGCATTTTTATAAGTATAATATAACTTCTTTGGTTATATATGTCAACAAAAAAAGGGGAAGATTTCTCTTCCCCGTATTTTATCCACTGCCTATTTTTTTACTCTTGTATATATCATCTCCATGGATTTAAATTCCGAATTCCTCATTTTGGTAAACATCTCGAATTTATACTTTTCTTTACTCAATATCGTAGTGACCATTTTCACTTTCATCTTTCCACCGGTCCTAAAGTCATCCCAGTTGGCCAGGTCCGTTCTTACTTT
>CAZNLS010000038.1:0-7360 GCA_964573895.1 uncultured Clostridia bacterium | reverse complement strand
TCATCTTTCCACCGGTCCTAAAGTCATCCCAGTTGGCCAGGTCCGTTCTTACTTTTCCGGACTTATCTAAAGTACCTTCAAATGGAAAAATCCCGGTCCCCGTATTGTCTATCCAGATACCGACATATTTTTTGTTTAAATTATCGAATCCGATCAGGCTTAATCCCTCAAACGGCATCCCCATCATAATTCCTTTTGTCGTGCCTTTGAGATATCTTCCGCCCATGATCATTTTACTCACAAAAACTCCCGTTGAATGGATGGGTTTATCCCCGGGCTTCATCCATAAATCCGATTCGGTATTCCATTTTCCTGCGAAATATTCCAGAGCTTTATGATTGGCATTAGGGGTTGCATACTTTTGCCATTTCTCCATCATCAATTTTTCATCTGCTTTTTTGTCACTTCCAATTAATCCTAATGCAACAAAAAAAACAATCAGTATTAAGATCATAATTTTTTTCATTTTTCCTCCTATTTAAATGATTATTTTATCATATATAGTTTACCGATTCAAGCAACTATTATCTCCTGCTTGTCAAACAGCTATGATTGTGGTATGAGTCATTCAAATGCATTCTGCTGTTGTTATTCTTTATTATAATAAAACGGGGATTACTTCTGCTTGTGCCGAATCAGTGATGAACGCAGGCATCCCCTCCGAAGATATTTTTTTGTTCAGTAACGGCTCCGGCTTTAAAAACTACTGCTATATCAGAGAGAAGTTTAAAACACTCTCTCATCTTCACTCGGATTCCAATTCAGGATATTCGGGAGGGTTCAACAGGGCACTGAAGTGGGTGTTTTCAAAGGGGTATTCCGCTGTGCTTTTTCTGACAAACGATACTATTGTTACAGATAACTCTCTGCAAAAATGTTTGGAAACTTCATCTGAAACCGGGGCAGAGTTGATTGTTCCGACAATTTGTTATGAGAGAGACCGCAACAGAATTGACTCATCCGGAGGATTTTTTGACAGGGAAAGATTTACTCTCTCACATTATCATACTGCTGAAGAACCGGAATTACTTGGTATAGATGATTATATTCCGGGGACGGCTTTTTTTATTACAAAAAATGTTTTTGAAGTTCTTGACGGAATGGATGAGAGTTACGGTACATATTGGGATGACGCAGATTTCTCTTTCAGAGCCTGTCACAAAGGAATAAAAATAGCACGGGCAAAAGAATCTGTGATATACCATCGTGTAGGGAAAACGTGCCACAAGAAACCTCTCTATACAACATACTATTTTCAAAGGAACAGAATTATTTTCTGTAAAAAATATCTTTCACCGGAAGAATACAAAAAAGCTGCAAAAACTATCAGTGAAGAACTTGACAAACTTTTATCAAGAGCAGAATTAAACGGGGACATGGAAAGAAAAAAATACCTGAAAGATATTAACATTATTTTAAAAAATTAGGAGTTTGTAACATCTCATTTTTCCCGGTCGTATAAGTATATGTAAGAGGAGGTCTTATGAAACAATCACTTATGAAAATTTTAACAGTTTTGATAATTCTGTTCATTACCGTATCGGGAGCATATTCCGCTTCTCTCCAAAAACAGTGGATCCCATCAGATTCAAAGTGGATAATTCATCTCGATCTTGAATCCCTGTTTAAAACAAAAACATGGTCTGTGATATACGAGAAGAGAGAACACAAGATGGATATTAAAATTAACAGACTATATGAAGATCTAAAAATTGATATTTTTAAAGATTTGAAATCCGTTACACTTTTTGGGAACAGGGATGTTGATAAAGATGCGGTTATACTGGCAAGGGGAAATTTCAACAAAGATACTATTCTGAATAGAATCGGCAAAGAGAAGTACTTTAAAATAATTAAATCAGGCGGACATAAAATCTACAAATGGGATGACGATGCATTCGGAGCATTTTTGGGAAGGGACATGATCCTTTTCGGACATCATGAAAATACCCTGAGAAACATTATAGGTAAGAAAAAAGGAGATTTACGAAGGTCACCGATCTACAGTTCAATCAAAAAAATACCCGGAAATACTTTCTTATATGCGATCTTCGGGGATTTCTCCCTCTTCGAAAAAAAACATAAAAACCCATTCTTTCTGAAGAATGCAAAAAAATTGCAGATGCTTGCATCCGAAACATCCGGAATTCTTAATTTGTCTTTGAATCTTACAACCGAGAGTATGGAAAAGGCAAAAAGTCTCATGCAGGTTGTAAATGGTATTGTTGCCCTCGTAAAATTGAGCAAAGATAATAAAGAACTCTCTGAAGCAACTAAATTTCTTGATATGCTGAATATGTCAGTTAAAGGTAATTCTATCATCGCAAGTTTGTCAATTCCATCAGAAGAGCTGAGAAAATTACCACGAAAATATCACAGATAAATATTTGAATTGAAAAAAGATGATAGCTGCGGCCTGACTGATAAAATTTTATTGGAAAGGTCGATAGAAGGTGACAGAACAGCTTTTGAATCTATTATAAGAAAATATGATTCAAAGCTGTTCAGTTTTATAAGAAACAGGACAAAAACAGATGAAGAAGCAGAAGATATTTTACAGTCAACTTTTCTCAAATTATTCAGAAATATGAAAAAATTTAATCCTGAATACAAATTTTCAACCTGGCTCTATACAATTGCCACACGTGTAATAATCGACTCATCCCGTTCAAATAAGAGAAGAAAACTGCTTGAATCGAAAATTTCGGAAATCCAAAAACAGGAAAAGAGAGAAGGACTGGTTGAGACACCGGATTTATGGAAGATTGCAGGAGCGCTGAATCCCGAGCAATACAGGATCCTGTGGTTAAAGTACAGAGAAGAGATGAGTGTTGCAGAAATAAGTTTAGAAACAGGAAAGTCTGCAGTAAATGTAAGAGTGCTTCTCTACAGAGCCAGGAATAATTTAAGAAAACTCTTAGCCGGCGAAAAATACAGTTCTTTTATTAATTATAAAAATGGAGTAAAATTATCCGGGAGAAAATTAAAATGATCTGTTCAATTTACAGACTCTTTATTTCCTGGCATCTTGATTCGGAGAAAAAATTACCTGATTGGATATCAGGTCATGCCGACAAATGCTCTGACTGTAAAAGTTTTATATATCTCCACTCAGGCCTGCATAATGTTACCGGATCCAATACCGATGAATCTGATAATTCAGCGAGGATTGAGAGGATACTCTCCAAAATAGATGCAGATAGAGATGCGGGGCGGCAATATGAGAAAAAAAATTACAGACCTCAACTTGTGTTTGCTTCAATAATTATCCTTGTAGTTACAGCAGGGATATATTTTTCAGTCAAATCTACTCCTAGGGGCAGGACAGATATTGAACCAATACAGTTAACGCAACTCAAACTAAACAGTGATGGAATAGGGAATATGAATACCCTTTTTTCTGCCGTTGAAAAGCCAATGCTATCTGAGATCAATTCATTAAGCAGTTCTTTTAATTCATTCAGGGATTATCTGAAATCAGCCCTTGATCTTAAGATTGCAGGCAGAAACTGATCGCCCCTTCTTAAAATTCGTTATATTTTCATATGTCCCCAGATCATAATATTCATCTAAAACAAAGTATGCAGGAGGATAGAATCTCTCTTTTTTCAATTCTCCACCCTTTTTCTCTACATTTTTAACCAGGAACGAATAGATATCCGAGGCAATGCTCTTTCTGAATCCGAACATGCCCCAGAATCCGTCAAAATCATTAAAAGATTCAACAGGCTTGTCAACAACCTCTGATACTATTTCTTTTTCGAGTTTTACAGCTCCCATATTTTTTAATATATCCGGTGAATTGCTTCCCAAAATTCCAAATACTGAAGATCTCTCTTCAAGCAAATTAAGTGCCTCCTCCACTACTCCCGTTCCCTGAGGATTTGAGCACATATCCTCCTTAGAAATACTTAGATATGAATCAGGAAGAAGAACGACATTTTTATCAGAAAATTCTTTATTTGCAGAATAGACAGAGCCGGGCCATTCTCTGTATTTATGATTAAAAAAAATCGGAAAAGTCAGAGATTTTCCGATCTCTTTTTGAACGTATTCACAGACCGGTTCCTTCCCTTCCCGGATCACAACAGCAATTTTAACGCCTACGTCATATTTTTTCAGAAAAAACTTGATATGTTCCAGAGAAAAATCGATAAGTTTTACTCCGGAATAGATTTCATATAACTCTTTCGGATAGTCAAGATTCATTCTCTTCCCCTCTCCTGCACAGGGAAGAATTATTGTCACATTTTCTTCAAACAGCATTATCGAAGAATGAACACAAGATCATCCGAAGTGACCTCATCGAATGGTTTCATATTAAATCCACCGAAAAATTTTATATCTTTAAATCCTGCTGATTCAGCGGCTTTCATGATAAGTTCAGAAGTAAAAGGTGTCAAAAAGATACTCTCTTTTAGTACCTTTTCGTTTGAAGGAAGTTCAAGTTCCATTTGAAATTGAACTTTTTCCTCCTTCAAATCAATTTTATAGAATCTGTAAAATTTTAGTCCCGGTCTTTCAATTACACCGAAGTTTTTCCCTTCCGACAAAATCTTTCCATAATTTAAAAGATGACCGACAATAACACCGCCATTGCCGAGGATTTTTTGCAAATCTTTGAAAAGAACTGACAATGACGCTTTATCCTTCAAATGCGGAAGTGTATTCCCGACACAGAAGATAATATCAAACATTTTATTTTTTAAATTATTGGAAATTTTTTCCATCCCTGAATTTATGAAGCTTATATCGATTCCCGATTCCTCTCTCTTTTCTTCTGCAATTCGAAGCAATCCTGCAGACGGGTCAATTCCTGTAACTTTGAATCCCAGCTTCGAAAGAAACAAAGAAAGACTTCCGGTGCCGCATCCTATGTCCAGAACACTTTTTGAAGTAGTTCCAAAATATTTTTTTGCAAAGGAGAATTTTTTCGGATTGAAGGGAAAGATCCGGTCATAGTATGATGAAAGTTGTTCATAGAAGCTCATTTTAGAATAGAGTGATTATACAACATTTTTTTAAAAAAAAAGAGGAGGGTTTCCCCTCCTCATTCGATTAAAGATACTTTTCTTTTAACTCTTTTGCTTTCTTTATACCCTCCTCTTTTAAAATTAACGATTTGCCATCTTTGATCTGAAACAGATAATCTTCATCCTGAAGTTCATTTAGAACTTCGAACAGATATCCTTTCCACGCTCTGATAACCTTCTTTCCGGGTTCCTTCCTGGAATCTTCTTCCCACCCGGACAGGTAAAGAAGCAACAGGTTAAGATCTTTGATTTTTTGGTCCATTCTTTCTCCGTTTACTCACCTTCAGACTTTTATTTTTCTTGAAAATTTCTTAAAAGTCTTTTCGCCAATACCGGATATCTTCATGATATCGGTGATCCTTCTGAACTTACCGTGCTTTTTTCTATAGCTGATAATTCTTTCAGCTTTTTTCTTCCCGATCCCGGGAAGTTTTGTCAGCGTCTGAGCATTTGCATAATTAATATTGATCAGACGGGATTTGCTGCTGCTGTTTTGAACAGCATTCAATTGAACAGCATGCAGCATCAAAAAGGTGATAATAACAAAGAACGTAATAGATTTTTTTGAATTGAACATTTTAACCTCCTGCTTTGTCATATCAATTTTTGTGCCAAAAAGCAGATATTATAATTCAGGTTCAATTCAGCTCTCCAATCAAAAAAATATGTTAACAATTGCTAACACATTTCTTTAAAAAAAAATCAATCGTTAACAATAATAAAAAATTAAATTATTTGATTTTAGGACTAATTGCTTTTTATTCTGTGTGTCTGCCTATTTAAAACATTTATAATCACATGAATCTATCTTAATTATCCGGGGACAATCAACCCTGGCAACAAAATTGGTACTAAACAGTAAATGAAAGAAGATAAAAAAAGAGGATTCACTTTAATTGAGCTTCTTGTGTGCCTGTTGATTATTTCCATTATATTTATATCATTCTGCAAAATAATAACTTTTGCCGTGATAGAGGTCCGCAGATCAAAAATTAGATCTGAATTGGTACAGTGCATCGAAAATGAGAAGAACCGGCTTCTCTCAAAAACATTTGACTCAATTGAACTGGCAGTCGGGAAAAGAGTATTAAGCCGGGGAAATGTAAAACTTGAAAATAGTATCAAATCTGTTTCAACGGGTTTAAAAAGTATCAAAATCAAAGCCTTTTTCAGAAGTTACACGCAGAGTATTTTTTTCTATAAATCAAATTTAATTATGGAGTTAAACAATGAACCATGGATTTAGTCTTACCGAACTCCTCGTAGCAATTACATTGCTAATGACCATTCTGACAATGGTATTATCAACCGTAGTTGAAGGAGTCTCGGTTTCAAAAAATGTTACAGGTAAACAGGATCTGATAGAATCGCTTTTTTACACAGTCGATTCTATAAAAAATGATCTGACAAAATGTGGTATGAGACTGCAGGAAGCCGTCCGTTTTACAGGCTTTAAAGCAGTATCCGGAAAATCCTCTTCTCTTACGGTTCTCATGGGAACTAATTCATCAAAGCTCTCTGCAGGAGCCTTTAAATCAGATAGCTATATTTTTATCACGGATCCATTCCCGGAAAAAAAGAGAAAAAAAATTATAATATACGATACGGAGAATTGTATTTCAGAGACTGCTTCAATTGCTGACACCGATGGAGATAAACTTATATTAACATCACCTTTAAAAAATGATTATCCCGAATCAGCCAGAGTTATACTTCTCAAAAGTATTAGTTACAAATATTTCCCAAAACAAAAAGTACTCAAAAAAAAAGTCGACTCCGGATATTACCAGCCAATGATAGAGAGTGTAACAGATTTCTTCATAACCTATTTTGAAGATTCAAATTCGGTTCTATATAGAATTGAGGTCGGGCATCGGGAGCAGGTGAGAGGTTATATTTTTCTCTCAAATCTTTCAGGATAATGAAGAAAAAAGGATCAATACTTCTCTCCCTGATGTTCACAATTCTCCTGTCAATGCTCGGAATAGCATTGATGACCTCTTCTGTTGCTCACCTGAAGATCACAAGGGCACGGGATATTAACAGAAATATGAGGCAGCATCTTTACAATTCTCTATTTCGCTATTTGCATAACTCCAGGATCAAAATAGAAGAGATAGTTTGTAATTCTGAATACAGTGACAATATAACTGAGTTATTTAATGAAAAATTTTTTCCGGATATCCAAAAATCCGGCATAAATTTGGAAAGCAGGATAGAAACCGGAAGAAAATTCAGGGGGGTTTACACAATAATGTCAGGTGAATTAAAAATCAATGCACTATATGCCCGCACCGGTGTCAGATATGTATATATCAATATAAGTC
>CAZNLS010000037.1:0-21726 GCA_964573895.1 uncultured Clostridia bacterium | reverse complement strand
AGCGGATTATTTCTCCCCGAACAGTCCAGATCCTTCCCCGGCAGAACCGGAGCAGGTCATATTTTTAAAATGAACAGTCTGTTGAGTTCTAATCAAATTCCCCAGCTTGCCGGTGTATTTGGAGACTGTATTGCAGGCGGCGGATATATGCCGATAATTTCTGATATTGTGTATATGACTGAAAAAGCATACATGGTAATTGCCGGTGCAGCACTTGTAAAAGGAGCTAAGAGTCAAAAAATCACATCCCTTACAATAGGAGGTGCTGATGTTCACGTGCACATTTCTAATTGTGCCGATTTTAGAGTTCCGGATGACCGGACTCTGCTTTTAAAACTTCGCGAAGAGATCGGAAAACTTCCTACCAGTGCAGTGGAATATTATAGATATGGATGTTCTAAAATGCCTCCCGCATATAGTAGTAAGGAGATAGGCGGAATTATCCCGGCTGATCACAGAATGACTTATGAGAGTCGGGAAATACTTGCACGTTTAACTGACAACTCACTTTTCAAAGAATATTTTCAGGATTCAGGTGAAGAGATCATCTGTGGAATAGGAAGGGTGAACGGACTCTATATGGCTTTTATCGCAAATAACCTTGAACTAATAAGCGATCCCGTGTCGGGTTCCGGGAAAAAACCGGGAGGTATCCTCTACCGGGAAGGGATTTCAAAAATTACAAATTTCCTGAGATGCTGTGATGATGACGGCATACCAGTGATATGGCTTCAGGATATTTCGGGCTTTGATATAGGTCCTGAAGCTGAAAAAGAGGGATTACTTGGATACGGATCAAATCTGCTATATGCTATCTCAAATACCAAAACACCTATGTTTACATTCCTTCTAAGAAAAGCTTCGGGAGCGGGATATTATGCAATGAACGGCATCCCGTTTGATCCGGTATTGCAATTCTCCACACCTTTGACCAGATTATCGGTAATGGAAGGAAAAACTCTCGCCATAGGCACCTATAATTCCAAACTGGATGATAATTTTAAAATTGTTACAAAAGATCCTGAAGAGTTAAAGAAGATTAAGGATGGTATGGCAGCAATAGAAACAAAGATCGAAGAGGATATGAATCCACTGCTGTCGGCATCCAGAATGGATACTGATGAAATTATTACTCTGGATGAGATCAGAAAATATATTGAAATGTTAGCAGAGATCGCTTATCAGAGCACCGGTTACAGAAGAATAAAAAACCCAAGGATCTGGTCGCTGCACGATATTGAAAGATTCTGATATGAGCATGAAGAAACGAGAAAAAATTTGTTATTCGGAGGATATCGGAACAAAATACCTGATACGGTCACCCGGTGTCGGAAAAATCCTTTTTACTATTGATGACGGGGTCTTTATTACCGGAGGCAATAAAATAGGAAGGATGAAAATTTTAAACAAAAATTTTATACTCCGTATTCCTAATGATATGGCAGGATCGATCAGACTGCTAAAAAATCATGAAAGAATCACCTATGCAGCATATAATGAAATTATATTTGAACTTGAAAAGTCCAAAAAAATTGAAAATAATGAGTCTGTAATAAAGGAAGATGTAAATATAACACAAACTAATGGGCTGATAATTAAATCATTTATTGACGGGATTTTTTTTAGAAGACCTTCACCTGATTCCGAACCTTTTGTACAGGAAGGATCTTTAGTTAAACCGGGGGATACTCTCGGTTTAATTGAAGTGATGAAATCATTTAACAAGATCATCTGTCCTGATTTTAAAAAAGGAAGAAATGGTTTTATTACAGAGATATATAAAAAAGATGAATCTGTTATAAGATCGGGTGAACCTCTTTTCAGAATAAAATTATCCGGGGAGGATTAGATGAATTTTGAGTTACCTGAAGAATCCGTGATGATTCAGGATATGGTAAGAAAATTTGCACAAAATGAGATAAAGCCGGTCGCAGCGGAATTAGATAAAAACCAGCAATTTTCACTGGAGCTCACAAAAAAGATGGGAGAAATCGGTCTTTTCGGAATGTTTCTTCCCGAAAAATACGGAGGCGCTTCAATGAAATATCTGGACTATGTGATTGCAGTTGAAGAGATATCCAAAGTGGACGGATCACAGGCAGCAACTCTTGCAGCACATAACTCTCTCGGTATCGGGCCAATTTATTATTATGGAACAGAAGAACAGAAATTAAAATATCTGCCTCCGCTGTCAACTGGGAAACATCTGTGGGCCTTCGGGCTGACGGAACCGGAGGCCGGTTCGGATGCGGGAGGCACGAAGACGAATGCAGTCAAATCCGTTAAGGAGGGAAATCCCTGGATTCTTAACGGATCAAAGATTTTTATTACAAACGGATCTTCTCCGGTTACTCTCGGGGTTACAGTTCAGGCAGTAACAGGAGAATTGCCAAACGGGAAAAAAGAGTATACATGTTTTCTTATGGAATCCGGTACAAAGGGTTTTAAAGCCAAACAGATGCATGACAAGATGATGTGGAGAGCTTCGGATACTTCAGAATTATTCTTTGATGATGTGGAAGTTATGGAAGATGCAATCCTCGGGAAAAAAGGAGAAGGATTTCATATAATGCTTGATACTCTCGATAAAGGGAGATTGTCAATTGCTGCAATGGGACTTGGTACCGCGCAGGGAGCATTCGATCTTGCACTTTCATATGCAAAGGAGAGAAGACAGTTTAATAAACCTATATCATCTTTTCAGGGGACTGCATTTAAACTTTCCGACATGGCTGTTGAGATAGAGGCAGCCAGAAACCTGCTCTATAAATCAGCATGGCTATTTGATAACGGTAAAGATTTTAAAAAACACGCAGCAATGTCAAAACTTTACTGCTCGGAAGTCGCCCATAAAGCCGTTAACAATGCTGTCCAAATCTTCGGTGGATACGGATTAATGAAAGAGTATGATATTGAACGCCTCTACAGAGACCAGAGGATCCTTGAGATCGGTGAAGGAACTTCAGAAATTCAGAGACTTGTAATTGCCAGATATCTGGGGTGTTTTGACGACAAAGAGAGGAATTGACATGAACTGGCAGAAAACGTTTAAGACAATACAGATTGAAGAGAAGGATACTACATTAATTATTTATTTTAACCGGCCGAAAATCCACAATGCCTTCAATCCTGAAATGATAGGTGAAATTTCAGAAGTAATCGACCGGATAAAAAATGAATCATGGATAAGATCAGTTCTGTTTACCGGCAGGGGCAGGTCATTTTCTGCAGGTGCCGATATCAACTGGATGTCAGAAATGATCAATAACAGCTTTGAAGAGAACCTTCAGGACTCAAAAAATTTAGCCGAAATGTTTAAATCAATCTACCGTTTAAAAGTGCCTGTAATATCTGCCGTAAACGGCAATGCAATAGGCGGAGGAATGGGATTTGTTGCAGTATCTGATATAGTATTATCATCTGAAAATGCAAATTTCGGACTCTCGGAAGTAAGAATCGGGTTAATCCCTTCAGTTATATCACCATATCTGTTCATGAAGGCAGCTCCCGGAAAATTGAAGGAATTTTTCCTGACAGGTGAACGATTTACTCCCCAACAGGCATTCAAAGCGGGATTGGTTAATAAAATTGTAAAATCCGATCTATTGATTGATGAAGCAGTTATACTTGCGGACAGTTTCCGGAATTCCGGTAAAAAGGCTCTTGAATTGTGTAAAGTGCTTTTTGAAAAAGTTCCCGGAATGGATATTGACGATGCAGAAAAATTTACTTCCGAAATGCTTGCAGAACTCAGAACAGGAAAGGAAGCTCAGGAGGGGATGAGAGCATTTCTTGAAAAAAGGAAGCCCGGCTGGTCCGAAAAAATATGATCAGGTCAGTTTCTCAACAATTCTTTTTTTAGATATCAATTTTTTTTTTTTAATGAGTGCTTCAGCAAGGTCCCGGGGAGTGATATCTCCTGAAGAAGCAGAATTTATTTCATTTTCAACTATCTCAAGTTCCCTGGCAATAGCATCCGGATCAATATCCTCCCCTTTTATGGCAAAATCCGATATTACTGATATAGAGTTGCCGCTTACTTCAAGTATGCCGTTTTCAATATAGAGATAGTGCCTTTTTTTCTGTGAATCTTCAAATGATAATTCTCCGAATTTCAGGAGAGAAATATAGGGAAGATGGTTTTTCAGAATACCCGCATCTCCAAAATATGCAGGCAGGTAGAGATCCTCAATTTCTTCACTAATTACTTTATCTGATGGAGTAATTATTTCAAGATTCATTGAACTTCCCATTTCATGCTATTCCTTCATTTTTTTTGCTTTTTGAATGGCCTCATCTATCCCGCCGCACATGTAAAAAGCCTGTTCGGGCAGATCATCATATTTCCCTTCTGCAAGTTCCCTGAATCCTTTTATCGTATCCTTGATCTCAACATATTTTCCTTCCATTCCCGTAAATTCAGCGGCAACAAAGAAGGGCTGTGATAAAAACTTCTGGATCTTTCTTGCACGCCCGACAATAATTTTATCCTCATCGGATAACTCTTCCATGCCGAGAATTGCGATAATATCCTGGAGGTCTTTATATCTCTGAAGGATCTCTTTTACTTTTATAGCTACTTCATAATGATCATTCCCGATAATTTTAGGATCAAGAATCCTTGAATACGAAGCAAGGGGGTCAACTGCAGGATATATCCCTATTTCAGTTAGTGCTCTCGAAAGATTGGTGGTAGCATCAAGATGAGTAAATGTTGTGGCAGGCGCAGGATCGGTATAATCATCGGCAGGAACATAGATTGCCTGTATTGATGTGATTGATCCCTTTTTTGTAGATGTTATCCTCTCCTGCATTTCACCCATTTCCGATGCAAGGTTGGGTTGATAACCAACTGCAGAAGGCATCCTTCCAAGTGTCGCGGAAACCTCGGAACCAGCCTGGGTAAATCGGAAAATATTATCAATAAACAGAAGAAGATCCAATCCCTCCTCATCACGAAAATACTCGGCAACAGTCAGGCCCGTTAAAGCCACCCTGAGCCTTGCACCCGGAGGTTCGGTCATCTGACCATAAATTAAAGCTGTTTTATCAATAACACCGGATTCATTCATTTCCAGGTAAAGATCATTTCCTTCCCTTGTCCTCTCGCCTACTCCTGAAAAAACTGAAAGTCCTCCATGTTTCTTGGCAACATTGTTAATCATTTCCATGATCAGAACTGTTTTTCCGACTCCCGCTCCTCCGAAAAGGCCGATTTTTCCGCCTTTAAGGTAAGGTTCCAGTAGATCAATAACCTTAATTCCCGTTTCAAAAAGCTCAAGTTTAGTATCCTGATCTTCCAGAGATGGTGCCGGTCTGTGGATCGGATACCTTTTTTTGCTTTTCACTTCTCCTTTCATGTCTACCGGATCCCCGGTAACATTCAGAACTCTCCCGAGAACTTCTCTGCCCACCGGAACAGTGATCGGCTGACCCGTATCTTCAGCTTCCATACCTCTGACAAGGCCATCAGTCGGATTCATGGAAACAGTTCTTACCCTGTTCTCACCGAGATGGAACTGAACTTCAGTGATAATATTAATATTCCTTCCTGCTTCTCCGCTTTTACCTTTAACTTCTATTGCATTATAGATAGGAGGAAGATCTCCTTCCGGGAATTCTATATCCACAACCGGACCTATTACTTCGATGACCCTGCCGGTTCCTGCTCTTTTTTCTCTCTCAGACATTTTTATCCTCCTATTTTGAAAGTGCTTCGGTAGCTGTTATTATTTCCAGTAATTCTTTCGTTATGGATGCCTGCCTTAATTTATTCATTGTTAATGTCAAATTTTTTATCATTTCGATCGCATTTTGTGTAGCAAGTTCCATAGCGATCATTCTTGCCGCATGTTCAGAAGCCTCTGAATTCAGAATAGTCAGGAAGAGCTTCAGGTTAATATATTTCGGTAAAATAGTTTTAAAGATCTCATCCGGTTCCGGTTCAAAAATATATTCATCCGGACTTTTATCATTTTCACCAGGTTCAATTTTGATTGGAAGAAACTTCTCTTCTTTGATCTCTTGTTTCGACGAATTTTCAAAATTTGTGAAGAGAAAATCTATCCGGCTGTATTGTTCGGAAATATAAAGTTCGGAAAGATAATCCGAAATGATTGAAGTGTCACTATATTTCAGATTCTTTGTCAGATCGGGAAAATCTTTTAATACCGGGTAACCCCGCTTTGAAAAATATATATACCCCTTTTTCCCTATTGTAATAAGTGAAACATCCTCACCTTTTTCTTCCGCATCCGAAAACATAGATTCAGTTTTTTTTATAAGATGTGTATTGAATGCACCGCATAATCCTTTGTCTGAAGTAAACAATACAATGAGCCTTTTTTTACCACTGATTTCTTTAACCAGCGGATTATCATTCTTTAGTCCCTTAATAATCAACAGATTCAGAAGATGAGTTAATTTACTCAAAATCGGCTTAGACCGGTTTATTTCAACAACACTTTTGCGGAGTTTTGACGCGGATACGGTTTTCATTGCCTTGGTTATCTTCTGGGTGTTTTTAACAGAAGAGATTCTTCTTCTAAGATCTATTAAATTTTCAGCCATTATTTTGTAGTCAGTGCCCTGAATTCCTTAGAAAATTCTTCAAGCATTTCCTTCATCTGTTTATCAAGCTGCTCTGATATCTTCTTCTCTTTTTTTATATCCCTGAAAATATCGGGATAATTGGAAGTTACAAAATCTATTAACTTTTCCTGGTAATTCTTCACCGAATCAACGGGGAATTCATCAAGATATCCTTTTGTTCCGGCATAAATAATTACAATCTGTTTTTCAACATCGATTGGAACTCCTTCTCCCTGCTTAAGAAGTTCCGCAAGCCGTTTTCCCCTCTCCAACTGTTGAACAGTGGCTTTGTCGAGATCGGACCCAAACTGCGTAAATGCTGCAAGCTCCCTGTATTGTGCAAGGTCGAGTTTCAGTGATCCTGCAACCTGCTTCATAGCTTTTATCTGAGCATTACCTCCAACCCTTGAAACCGAGATTCCAACATCAATTGCCGGTCTCTGTCCCGAGTTAAAAAGATCCGGAAGAAGATATATCTGCCCATCGGTAATTGAGATCACATTTGTAGGAATATAACCTGAGACATCAGAAGCCTGCGTCTCAATTATCGGCAGTGCAGTCAGTGAGCCTGATCCGTTTTTATCATTCAGTTTCGAAGCCCTTTCAAGAAGTCTTGAGTGTAGGTAAAAAACATCACCAGGGTATGCTTCCCTGCCCGGCGGCCTCCTCAGAAGAAGGGAGATCTCACGGTATGCCGCTGCATGTTTTGACAAATCATCATATACAAGCAGCGAATGCCCGCCGTTATTCATAAAGTATTCTCCCATTGCGCATCCGGAAAATGGGGCAATATACTGCATAGCAGCAGGTGTTGATGCACTTGCGACAACTACAATTGAGTATTCCATAGCTCCTGTTTCTTCCAGTGTTTTTACAACCTGGGCAATTGTCGACTGTTTCTGACCTATTGCAACATAAACACAGATAACATTCTCCCCTTTCTGATTGATAATAGTATCCATTGCAATTGTTGTTTTCCCTGTCTGACGATCCCCGATTATCAGTTCACGTTGTCCTCTTCCAATTGGTATCATCGCATCAATTGCTTTGATTCCGGTTTGGAGGGGCTCTTTTACCGGTGTCCTGTCAATGATCCCCGGGGCTATTGTTTCAATCGGAAAAAACGATTTTGTCTCAATAGGTCCTTTATCATCAAGAGGTTCTCCAAGGGGTGATACTACACGACCCAGAAGAGCATCACCGACCGGAACGGAAATAATTCGACCGGTTCTCCTGACAACATCTCCCTCACTTATCTTATGTGATTCTCCGAGAATAATCGACCCTACATTATCTTCTTCAAGATTTAATGCAATTCCAAAAACTTCATCAGGAAATTCTATGAGTTCATTATACATAACATTTTCGAGACCGTATATCTGGGCAATACCGTCTCCAATAGAGATAACTATCCCGGTTTCATCCTTATCAAAATCAAGCTTAAATCCTTCAATCTTTTGTTTAATAAGTTTACTTATTTCTTCAACATTAATTTGCATTTAATTCTCCCGGACCGACAATCCGCTGGTTAGCGATTCTTTTAATTTCTTCAAATTCCCATCCACTGAAAAGTCGTAAAATACAGACCCCCTGACTATTTTAATCCCGGCTATAAGGGAAGTATCTATCTCCTTTTCAATTACAATCTTTTTATTAAAAGCTTTCTCAAGATTTTCAAGAAGCCGCTTCTCTTCATCGAGATTCATGGGAACTGCCGTAAGCACCCTGATTTTCTCAATTCCTTCATGTTCGTACCAGCATAGATCAAGTTGATCATATATATTATTAAAGAGAGACATCCTGCTCTCATCTGAAACAACTTCTAAAAATTTGAATGACTTTTGTGATAATTGCATCTTATCCGATATAATATTCAGTAATTCCGACTTCTGTTCCGAACTTAGCATAGGTGTTTCCATTCCCGCTTTAAGTCCCGGATCAGCACTAATCAGATCTTTAAAAACAGTCAGCTCCTGTTTTATTGAAAAAAACTCTTCCTCGTTTTTCAGGGTATCAACCAACGCCTTTGAGTATTTCTTAGCGAGGCTAATCTCTCTCACTTAATTCTCCAATGATTTTTATATTTTTTTCAATTATTTTTCTATGCATATTTTTATCAAGTTTTTTACTGAAATCTTCCTTAAAACTGTCAATAGTCAGGCCGGCAATTTTTGATTTCAATTTTCGTACTGCAGCATCAACCCTTGCATCAATTTCACTTTCACTGTTTTTAAGGATCCTCTCTGATTCGGATTTTCCCAATTCCTCAATTTTTTTCTTTTCATCCTCACCTTTTTCAACAGCATCCAGTCTCATTTTCTCAATCTCATTTTCAAGTCCGCTTAATCTTGAACGCAATTTTTTTAACTCATCAGTTTTTTCTTTCAGGTTAGTTTCAGATGTTGATATCAGTGTTTTGATCTCAACAGATTGTTTTGTTAAAAATTCAATCAGTGGCTTTCTGAATATCAGAGTCAGGCCTCCGAAAAGAATTGTCGAGTTCAGAACTTTGCCAATAAATCCGGCCCAGTCAAAATGATGCTCTTCTCCACCCTCTGCAAACAAGCCGGAAGAGAAAATTAAAATGATAAAAATGAAGATCAGGATTTTTTTTTTCATATAAACAGAGCCTCGATTTTTGTTTTGAATATATCAATTTCGGTTTCTAATTTTTTTTCTGCTTTGAGTATCTCATCATCAAGAGATGACATTTTTTGTTCAAAAAGCCTTCCTGAGTCCAGGCGCGTTTTTTCAATCATTTCAGATCTGGAAACTTCTCCCCTGGATATCAATTCTTCCCGTAATCTGGCTGAATCCCTTCTGGCATTTTTTAAAGATAAATCTAATCCAGAAGTTTTTTCTTCAAGTTCTTCGGTAATAGTATTGATCTCTTCCGATTCATGTTGAATTTTTTTTTCACGTGAGTCGACTACATCTCCAACCGGTTTGAAAAAAAATCTATTCAGAAACTGCAGGAGTATGATAAGTATTGCAATTATAAAAAAAACAGAAATATCTAAATTAAGCATACGACTTTTTATCACATGAGGTAGAAGAAATCAAGATTTTTCTTATGCATTTTTTTTACCAATCTGATTATTAGTTTTATATTGGCCATATACACACAAAAAATATTGAAAATATATCCGTTAATTTTATAACAGGGAATAATCATTAAATTAATTATAAACGAAAAAAAGATTAGGCGGTCATAACCACCGCATTCATCCTGATCTCCTTGATTAAGTTGTAATTCTTCATGTATTCGGATTTTATTGATTCAATTCGTTTAGAAAGGGCATCAATTTCCTCTTTGAACATATCTGTCCCTTTTTGGACTACTCTGGCATATTCATTTTTTAACTGGGCTATTCCCGTATCAATAGTCTCCTCATATTCATTCTTTAAAGCACTTAATCTCTCTTTAACTTTTTCAAACTCCATTTTAAGTATTTCTAACCTACTCTTTTCGACGGAAAGAAATTCTGTTCTCAACTCCTCAATTAGTTCTTTTACTTTTACTATCTTTTTTACCCTGAAAGCATTTGCACCTGCAAATGCATAACCGCCATTCATTATTCCCTTTCTTGCATTATTAAGTGCTATTGAAATACAATATTGAGCTTTGTCTGCCTGGCAATTTTCGAGACACTGCCACGGACATTTAAATCTCTTTCGTCTGCCCTCCTGAACATCTGACAGAAAATTGTTTTTTATGGCTCTCCCGGGTAAACCAACCGGACTTTTAATAATAACAACATCTTTCTTTTTCGCTTTTACAAATTCATCTTTAAATTTTTTGTCAGCATCACACTCTTCAGTTGCAACAAATCTCGTACCCATCTGAACACCGGCTGCACCGAGGCGGAGAAATCTGTTTATATCTTCTCCTGTAAAAATTCCACCTGCAGCAATAACTGGGATCTTTTTCCCGAATTCGGATTCAAAGGGTTTGACAACAGAAATAACCTCCGGCACTAACTTATCAAGTTTAAACTCAGGATCATCAAGCTGTTCGGTTTTAAAACCGAGATGACCTCCTGCCATTGGACCCTCTACAACCAGTCCGTCAGGAATATATTCATATTTTTTTTTCCAGAATTTGAAAATTATTTGAGCTGCACGGGCTGAACTAACAATAGGCAGTATCTTAATTTTACTCTCTTTTATCTTATCTATCGGAATTCCATGCAAAGGAAGACCTGCTCCAAGAAGAGCAAGATCTGCCTTCTCGGAAATTGCAGTACTAAGCATCTGTTCAAAATCATTCAGAGCAACCATTATGTTGACACCGATGATTCCTCTTGTTTTAGATCTGGCATTTTTAATTTCTCTTTTCAATGCCCTGATATTAGCTTCAACTCCGTTTTTAAAATAATCAGATTCTGTCATCCCGATAGCATTTGCAGCAATAATTCCGATTCCGCCGTTCGATGCAACAGAAGAAGCAAGTCCTGAAAGTGAGATACCCACTCCCATTCCCCCCTGAATAATTGGAAGCTTTGCTTTCAGATTTCCGATTTTTAACCGGGGCATGGAAATATCGGGGAATTTCAGTTTCGGGAAATCTATATTCGGCAATTCCAGTTTGGGGAGTTGAAAATTAATATTTTTCATTTTCATATTTTTCCTTTAATTCATATTATACTATAAAAAATCATACTTTTCCTTTTTTATTCAATTTATCCATTTCCCGCCGCTCTTTTTTTGTAGGACGCCCTGAGCCCCTGCTCCGGAATCCAAAGATTACACTTACAGGATCTCTGTAGAACAATTTTAATTTTTCCAGTTCTTGTTCAGGAGTCACTTCTTCAACAAGATTAGACGCTATTTTTGCCGATACTCTTTTAACAGCTAGATTTTTAACTATAAAATTCCGTTTAATAGGAGGAAATTCAACATCAATGGCTTCACCCACTTTAACCAATCTGGAAGGTTTGATTAAGTCACCGGATATCTTAACTTTACCACTCCTGCACGCATCATTTGCTTTTTTCCTGGTTTTAAATATTCTGACAGCCCATAACCATCTGTCAATCCGGGCATCCATATACATCTTTTATACAATTCATGAAATTTTGTAAAGTAAATTAGAATTTTTAATTTGAAAATAAATTTTTTTTATTTTAAAATTGTTTTCAATTCAAATTAATATTTTTTTTAAAGGGGATAAATGATGTTAAGGCTTCCGATTATTGAAGAGATAGAAAACAGTTGCAATGAGTAAATCATTAAAACCGAAAAAATTTAAAAAAGCTTATCTAGCTTTATCATTATCTATTGTATTAATTATCTCTGTTATCTATCTTTTGGCAAATGGAAACAATTTACCAATTATCGATATAAAAAAACCCGGCAAAAAAATACACACGGAATTAAAAGAAGCAAAGAAAACTTTAAATATCGCTATTGGCGCAATGATATCTCCCGAAATAACCCGTTTATATTATGAAGATCTTATGAAAATAGTCGCAGGCAAAATGGGTATGAGTGCGCGGATTTTCCAACAGCGTACCTACTCCGAAGTTAATAACCTTGTAAAAAAAAGGATAGTCGATCTTGCATATGTATGCTCCGGACCTTTTGTTTCCGGTAATCGTGATTTCGGGATGGAACTACTCGTTGTTCCTGTTATTAATAGCAGAATAACTTATAATAGTTATATCATTGTCAATAAGAGCAGCAAAATCAAATCATTTGAAGAACTGAAAAATAGAAGATTTGCATTCTCAGATCCGGAATCGAATACCGGGTTCTTGTTCCCGAAATACAAGATTAAGAAACTTGACATTGACAGGAAAAAATTCTTCAGTGAAACCTTTTTTTCATACAGTCATGACAATTCAATCAAAGCTGTATCCCAGAATCAGTGTGATGGAGCCGCTGTAGATGGGTTAATATGGGAATTTATCCAATCAATTAATCCGGAGCTGACTAAAAATACAAAAATCATAGAAAAATCACCACCCTATGGAATCCCCCCGTTCGTAGTCCATCCGGATCTCGATGGGACTATGAAAAAGAAACTTAGGAAAATATTTCTTTCACTGCACTCCGACAAAAAGGCCTCGAAATTTTTAAAAAAGATTCATATTCAGCGATTTGCCAGAGGTGATATATCCATGTATAGGTCTGTTGCAATCATGGAAGAAGAGTTAAAAAAAAAATGATCTAATGTCACTCTCATTGAAAAATATCATATTTCTGAAATTCTCAACCCTTATCCTTATACTTACTATTCTGTGCACCGGAATGTTCACAATATTCTCAATAAAAAATTATGTAAAAGAGGAGAAGAGGATTTTTGCAATAAGAGCTGAGACTATCTCTGGCGAATTACTGAAATATATGATATGGAATGACAGGTTCTCAATAAAAAAAATACTGGACAATGAAGTAAAATTAAATCCTTCTGTGAATTATGTTTTTATTGAGAAAGAAGGTAAACCCTATTCCTATACATTCAAAAACGGGATTCCAAAAAAGCTTTTGAATCTCAAAAAGGGTAAGATTCCTCCTACTTTCATTTATCAATTTAAAAACGTGTCCGGCAATGTTTTTTACGACATTTCTGTCGGACTCCCGCAGTTTAATTCCAGATTACATCTGGGGCTAAAAAAAGATAGTATTATGTTTCAAATGAAAGAACAGCTATTTTCAGCACTGATGATAGGATTCTGGACAATAGTGATCGGAGTTGCATTTGCCTATTTCCTCTCGGTAAGAATGACATCAGATATAAAAACACTATCGGATGCGATCATATCTTATACCACCGAAGATGAAGCAGTAGTTGATATTACAGCAGGGAAGAAAGCGGTTAAGAATATCGTCTCCACATTTAACACAATGAAAGAGAAGCAGTTTAAAACCAGCACCGCCCTTGAGGAAAACAGAAGAAAACTTTCAATAATTGCATCGGAGTGGTCAAAGACTTTCGATGCAATTGACAACCCGATCGCTCTCGTTGATAAAGATGGTAAAATTATACGGTGTAATCGTGCCCAGAAGGAGAGACTGGGACTTGATTATAAAAAAATTATCGGAATTAATCTTCATAAAACTTTCCACTCTTCCTCATCCGATTCAAATGTGCTGATAAAGAGAATGAAAATATCCGGGAAACGGGAAATACACACCTTTAGAAAAGGCCCCAAATGGTATAAAAATACTGTTGATCCAATATTTGATAATGACGGAAATATTACCGGAGCAGTTCATGTTTCAACTGATATAACTGAATCTGTAAAATCAGAAAAAGAGCTGAAGCGGCAAAGAGAATTTTTCCAGACTGCAATAAATTCATTGACACATCCCTTCTATATAATTGATGTGGAAACACATGAAATTGTCTTAAAAAACTCGGCATCTGAACTTTTTTATCCTAAAAAAACAAAGAGATGCTACGAAATAACACATGGGAGAAAAACTCCATGCACCGGAGAGGAACATCCCTGCCCGATCATCGAAATAAAGAAGAACAGTAAACCCTTTGTTGTTGAACATAATCACATCAACAGCAAAGGAGTGAAATACATTCATGAGGTTCATGGATTTCCTATTTTCAATGCTGAAGGACGAATAACACGGATCATTGAATACTGCCTTGATATTACAGAAAAAAAGAATTCGGAATTGATGACTCTTGAGCATCAGAGAGAGATGATCAGGGCAGATAAGTTTATAAGCCTTGGAATACTAGTTTCCGGAGTTGCTCATGAGATCAATAATCCGAACAATTCAATCTTACTGAATAGCAGATTTTTAAAAAAAGTGTGGTCCGATGTTGAACCGATAGTGGAAGAAAAGGAGAAAGATAATCCGGATATCTCCTTCGGAGGAATTAAATATAAAAACCTCAAGGAAAAATTACCTTCTCTGTTTTCCGGCATCAGCGACAGCAGCAACAGGATAAAATTGATTGTTGAGGACCTAAAAAATTACTCCAGAAAAAGTTCTCAACATGACAAAGAGATTGTTAACATTAATACAGTTATTAAATCTGCTGTCAACCTTATGAACAGTTTTATTAATAAATCCACTTTCAATTTTACTCTAAATCTCGACGAAAATCTTCCATATATCAGAGCAGGGTACCAGAAAATGGAGCAGGTGATAATAAATCTGATTCAGAACAGTTGTCACTCACTTGAGTCAAAAAATGCTGGAATTACTATTTCGTCAAAAACCGGTAAAAATGCTGATAATATTATTATAAGTGTTTCAGATGAGGGATGCGGAATAAAGAAAGAAGATCTTAAACTTATAACCGAGCCATTTTTTACTACAAAACGGGAAACAGGCGGAACAGGATTAGGTCTTTCGGTGTCAGAAAAAATAATTAATGACCACAACGGAAAAATGATGATAAAATCAAAGCCTGGAAAAGGTACAACGGTTGATGTAATTATCCCGGTTATGACCGGAGAAAAAACCGGAAAATGAATAGAACTTCAGATAAAAAAAGTGTAATTCTTTTAGTTGATGATGAAATAAATGTATTGCAAAGCTATGAAATAACACTGAATTCTGCAGGCATTGACAATCTGCTTCTATGCAGTGACAGCAGGAAGGTTAAAGAAATTCTAATAAAAAACAGGGTTGAACTTATACTCTTAGATCTAACTATGCCCTATATATCCGGAGCCCGGATTCTTAAAATGGCATCTGTAGAATTTCCTCGAGTCCCGGTAATAATTCTGACAGGCAACATGGAGCTTGAAAGTGCAGTTGAATCAATGAAAAATGGTGCTATTGATTATCTGGTTAAACCTATTGAAGGTGAAAAACTTATATCAACTGTTGAAAGAGTCCTTTCATACCGGGATCTCAAAGAGGAAAACAGAATTCTGAAAGAAAAATTACTTGATACCGGTTTGAAGAACAATGAAATATTCAACCGATTAAATTCAGGAAATGCAAAAATGCTCCTTCTTTTTAAATACGCCGAGGCTATCTCAAAAAGCCCCGAGCCGGTATTAATCACCGGGGAGACCGGAGTAGGAAAAGAACTGATGGCAAGAGCATTACACGATATGAGCGGAAGAACCGGAAAAATGGTAACAGTCAGTATTGCCGGACTTGATGATAATATGTTATCTGATACACTGTTCGGTCACAAAAAAGGAGCTTTTACCGACGCTTCGGAAGGGAGAAAAGGACTTCTGGAAGAGGCTGCCGGAGGAACACTTTTCCTGGATGAAATTGGTGATCTCAGCATTGCTTCCCAGGTAAAAATTCTCAGAATTATCCAGGAGAAAGAATATTTCAGGCTTGGAGAGGATTTCCCCAGGAAGACCGATACGCACATTATCGCAGCAACAAATAAAAATCTGACAGAAATGATGCATTCGGATGATTTTAGAAAAGATCTTTTTTACAGGCTTGAAGTGCATAGTATTAATATTCCTCCACTAAGAGACAGAAGGGAGGATATTCCTCTTTTAATTGATGAATTTATAGACCAGGCAGCGAGATTATATAAAAAAAAGAGACCGGCAATTCCAAAGGAGATCTACATACTTCTGAAGAATTATTCTTTCCCGGGAAATATAAGAGAATTGAGGTCTCAAATTTTTAATGCAATGAGTACACATACAGGGCGGATTCTATCACTCGAAACAATAAGAAAATCAATTTTCATGAAGGGAGATGCAACAGGTAAGAGTACAAAAGTGCATGATGAGTTATATCAGACAGAATTCAAATTCCCGATCCCTCTACCCACTATTCATGAAACAGAAAAGGCCCTGATAAACAGAGTTATGACCGAAGTTGAAGGTAACCAGACAATTGCCGCAGGAATTCTCGGAATCACAAGACAGACATTAAGTAAAAAAATAAAGGATATGAACCGGGTGTAAAACAACTGTAATTTGTTAATTTTTTTTACACCCGTGGAAACTTCCTGACTATCAATAATATCCGGCTATATCGTTAATAAACAAATTAAAACGTAAAGATTCTTTACACTCCCTGTCAAGAGATCAGCATGAATTTATACTCACTTTTTTGGCACACTTCTTGCAATAAGATAGGGATGAGAAAAAAACATATTCTTCTTAGCGGAGGGGATTCTTCAGATTACATTTCCATTAAACTGCTCCTCGACAGTTTTGATTACAAAACATCTGTGATCAAATCAACTCATTCAATTTGGAATTCATTAATTGATTATAAAAAAAAAAGAGATCCGGTTGACCTTATTATATTCGGAACAGAGTGCCCGGAAGAAAAAGTAAACGAATATTTTAACAATATATCCGACCCGATGAAATGCCCGCCATTCATTATTATGGATGATTCTGACAAGAGTGAATTGATAAGCAGACTGATTAATTGCGGATTCTATGGTTACATGATCTCTCCAACCGATCCATACAAGCTTGTAAAACAGGTCAATCAGATATTTTTAAATGTGAACAGGTATAAAGAGTGAAAAACAAAATATTGCTTGTAGATGATGAAAAAGCTCTTTTGAAGAGTCTAAAAAGCGGTCTGAAAAAATTTTCGGGACAATTTACAACAGACATCTGTTTTTCAGTAAATGAAGCAGTAAAAAAGATTGATCAAACAGATTATGACCTCTTAATTACCGATATAAGGATGCCAAAAAAATCAGGTGTTGATCTCCTTTTACATTTAAAAAAAGCAAATTTCAAGGGTGCAATTAAGGTTATGTCGGCATATCATGATGCGGAAAATCTTCAAAAGATTAATTCCCTTGGAGTAATGAATATCATTTCGAAGCCATTTGATCTTCAATGGTTCAGGAATATGATTCTTGATTTTTTTAATAGCAGGGAAGAAGCTTCCGCTACATTTGATTCCATTGATCTTGTCAGTGTAATGCAGATGATTAATATAGACAAAAGGAGCGCAAAACTGCAGCTGGACTTAGAAGATTCAAGGGGAATTATACATTTCAGGGACGGAGAAATAATTAATGCTGAATTTGGCGATATTGGCGGGATTGATGCCATATCCAAATTAGTATCATACAAAAGAGGATTTATTTCTGTAAAAAAACCGGGAACCGGTATTAAAAATATTATAAATAAACCTTTTATAGAACTGCTGATGGATATATTAAAAAAAAATGATGAAAAAAATAAAGATGAAATCAGTCCGAAAAAAGGAAAAAAAAATATTAAATTTAAGGAGGTTAAAATGGTTATAAAAGAAGTACTGGCAGTGCTTGAAGATGTTAGCGGTTATATGGGATCGGGGGTTTTTACACCACAGGGAGAGATGCTGGAAGGATCATCAGAAGTATCCGGGATCTCATTCGAACAGTCAGGTTCACTTGTTCATGACATATTGAATAAAAGTAAAAATCTGACATCGGAAGCAGGATTCGGAGATATGCATATGATCCAGCTTTATACTGATATGGGGATTATTTTCGCAGTTTGCCATTCGGAAAATGATCAGCATTTTCACACAATCCTCGTTATCAATAACAACGGAAACGTTGCAATGGGGAAACTTAAAATGGAGAAGGTAGTAAACGCCTTAAAGACAGTAATCTGAATTCTTAAATGAGAAATCTCAGCACTATCAAGGTTCTTAATGATACCGGTGCTACACGTTTATCACTTGTCAGGGATATTGATCAGCAAAAATTTTATATTGAAAAAAATTTAAAAGTAAGAATTGATTTTCAAAAGAAAATATTCGAAAACGAAATAAAATTACATTCATCATTAAAACATTCACACCTGATCAGGTTCGTCGAGCGGACAGGAGACAACTCATTTCTGATGGAATATGCAGCAAAGGGAAATCTTATTGATCAAAGTTCGGCTGAAACCAGAGTGAAGATAAACTGGCTGATCCAGGTCCTCAAAGGATTAAAATATCTACATGATAATGGAATAGTGCATAACGATCTGAAGCCATCAAACATTCTGATTACCGGTGATAAAAAGGCAATGCTTTCGGATTTTGCATTAGCAGGGAAAGTGGGTAAAAAAAACTTTGAAAATATTCCGGATTATTTTATTCAGGGATCGGAGCAATTCATGCACTCTTCGAGAAAAAGAGATAAAGTAAATACATTTCAAAATGATTATTATCCGTTGGGAATAATACTATATCTTATTCTTGTTCGTAAGAATAAATATTCTGAGATTGATCTGACTAAAATTAAGGATATCAAATCACGAAGATTGATTAAGAGTTGTCTGGATTCAACATTTGAGAATATTTCATATCTCATCAATGAACTCAGGAGATTATAAATGCAGATATTAGAAGATATTCAATCTGTCCATTTAGGAGTTTTGATTTTAAATAATGAATCGGGGGCGGTACTCTATAAGAATGATTTTTTCAGGCAATTCGGCTCCATCGAATTTTCACAACTGAAATCAGCGTTAAATTTATCGGGAGGCGAAACCTGCAGTAATGAAATCACTCTTGATTCGGGTCATATAACAGGCTATTCAAAATACAATATTTCAGGAAAAAGAGTATTATTTCTTCTCAATGAAATTTCAAAAAAAAAAATCAGGAATGAAAACAAAAAATTTATTACCGATCAAAACAGATTAAGGGATATGATCAGAGAAATATCTCATGAGATTGCAAACCCGCTCTCTTCTGTAATTATGACCCTGCAGGTATTGGAATCCGGAATAAAAAATTATAATGATGAAGAGAAGCTGACATATATAAAAACTTCTTTGAAAGAACTTGAGAGACTGACTCAGTTTCTCAATGATATTAAAACATCGGCAGCAGAGAAAAAGATTAATTTAAAGAAGTCTGCAATTAATCCGGTAATTAATAATGTAGTCAGATCAAATAAGCCCTTATTAGAGAAAAAGAGTATCCGGATAATGAATTACATCTCCTCTTCGGTAAAAGCTGTTTTTGATGAAGCTGCACTTCACCAGGTAATATTCAATTTACTACACAACTCTTATGAGATACTGCAAAAGAGAGGGAAAATTGAAATTGATATTGATAAAAATCATATATTTTCGAAGAGGTACATTAAGATAAATTATAGAAACAACGGACCGAAACTGAGTCCGGAAGAAGAGAAAAAAATATTTATTCCATCTTTTACAGGCAGAAAAAACGGCAGTGGTCTGGGGATGAGCATTGCAAAACAGCTGATGATAAAGATGGGAGGAGCGATAAGGATCAGTCACCCAAAGGAGGGTTGGGGAGTACAGTTTTCTATCTATCTGCCGGCAGGTTACTCAAAGAAATTATCAGATAAAAAACAGGATTTAAGTCTTGATGCTTTTTATAGTAGAGAGAAACATCTATTATTTTAGGAGGTTAATATGTCAAAAAAAAATTGCTGGGAATATAAATTGTGCGGTAGAGAAGAAGGAGGAATAAATTCGGAAGAGCTTGGTGTATGCCCTGCATCATCATCGAAAGACTTCGAAGGAAGAAATTCGGGTGAAAACGGCGGAAGGTATTGCTGGAGACTTGCAGGAACATTCTGCGGAGGTAAAATCCAGGGGACCATGGCCCGTAAAATCATGAATTGTATAGAATGTGAAGTCCTTCAGAAAATAAAAGAGGAGGAGGGACTGATTTTCAGGATCTAATTAAAAACAGGAAAGATTGAGACAACCGGTCTGTGGTCAGAGACGTCCGAAAAGTATGAGTTGATCTTTGAATCCAGGATCAGTGTTTTGGTTGAGCCTCCTTCATATTCATCAAACAGTCCGGATGATATCAGTATATGATCTATGAGAGAGCCTTTATAAGGATAAGAGGCTGAAGATGGATCCCCTGCTATTTCAAGTGTGAGGAACCGATAGTCAGACGAATCCTTCAGTAAAAGAGTAAAACTGTTACTCTCCCCGGGATCATTGAGTTCATCATTCCAATCACCTGCAATAATAATATCCTTCTCATTACCGGAAGAGATCTTTGAATCCATGTACTCTTTTAAAAGTTTTACTGCCCCTCTTCTTCTGTCCGTTTCCACCGTTCCTTCATATGCCTTCAAATGGATAACAATAAGATAAAAATCTAATTCCACTGATCCTTTGTTTACTTTTAGGTAAAGTACAAGAGGAGGCCTGGGGAATTCATACTGTTTATCTGTATAAATCTGCTCTTTTGATAAAACTGTAAACATATCTCCTTTATATATAATTCCCGTTTTCTGGTAGCTTCCTTTATAGGTATCATCGGAATATAAACCTTTGTAACCCGGGGTTTGTGAAATCAATGTTTGAAAAGAGTATATATCCGCAATCTCCTGGACAGCATAAATATCTATATCGAGTGCTCCGATAATTGATTTATATGCATCTATACTATTATTTCCGTTATCCGGAAAGTTATGCATATTCCAGGTAATAATTTCAAGATTATTTGGAGACCCTACACTTTCAAGAATATAATTATCGGAATTATCATTCTCTTCACTTCCGGTTTTACAACCAAAAAAAACCAATGAAGAAAGAAAGATAATTAAAACAAATTTTTTTATATACTTTTTCATTGGATCGGCAGCATTTTTATCACGTGCTTTTTCATACATTTTTTTTATGTCTGCAAGGTAGAGGATTTTCATAACTTAATTATACCAAATTCACAAATTACAATTTAAAGTTTAGATTCTACACTTTTTTTACCTAAGCTATGATTACATACAGGACCCACCCTGAACCAATTATAAACCATTGTAGCCTTAATTCTAAATAGCTGCCATACAACTGCTTCAAAGATAAAATTCAAAATACCGGTCAGATTTTTTTTAGTTTAATGACATTGAGCAAGTCCATTTCATGAATCATTATATAATTGCCTTGAGAAGACCAATTTATGGAATCTACTTCACTTAATCTGGTTTTTAATTTCTTTGATTTCCCGGTTATATTGAAAATATAAGTGCCAACTGCCATCGTGCCTTCACCATCTTGATATAGACGTATCAAATTTATAATAAACAACTTACCGTTTGGTGAAACTGCAATTCCCCTTGGATTAGGTTCGGAATAATTATAATATCCTTCTTTAGTAAACTCATCATCTTCAATGTCAAAGCCTGCTTTAAATGCTCCCAATGTATTTCCGTTTAAATCAATCATGTAAATGTCCTCATCTCTATCTCTATAATCTGAAAAAACAACGATGATATCTTTCCCATTCTTTAGT